>JANPIJ010000354.1:0-24137 GCA_031424955.1 Ferruginibacter sp.
CCTGCTTTAATTTGCTTTTCGGTAACGAGATTTTGAATTTCTTCTCTTAAATCCTGGCCGGGCTTTAAGCGGAAGGCGTGAGTAGCTGTATTTTGCATAGCATACTTAGATTTACATGCAGTAAAAGAAAACGAAACAATCAGTATCAGCATCAGGGGAAGTGCAAATTGCCCGGAATGACGTCGATCACTGCAGCCAGGTAGTTTCACAGCCAATGATAATGATTCCTGATTTTTGTTTATGCTCATGGTTCCATTTTCAGGGTAACAAACAGGAATACCATGAAATTAAATAATGGTATTTGTTAAACCTTGTTTATTAATAATTGTTTCTCAAACTAAGCTAATTAATTTTGCGTAGTTTCTTAAAAATATAATCAATATGAAATTGCTTTTTTTAACTATAACTGCCTTGACGGGGTTATTTTTTACCGCCCAGAAAAACAATTTAAATAAAACACAAAATATGAATGACAATACAAATAATGCAAAGATGGATACTGCTACTTTCGGTACTGGTTGCTTTTGGTGTACAGAAGCAATTTTTCAACAAGTGGAAGGTGTTTCAAAAGTAATCAGCGGATACAGCGGTGGTAAAGTAGATAATCCAAGTTATAAACAGGTATGTACCGGTACTACCGGCCATGCCGAATGTTTAAATGTAATATATGATCCGGCGAAAGTAACCTTTGATGAGCTCCTTGAAATATTCTGGCAGGTTCACGATCCTACCACGTTGAACCGGCAGGGCAATGATATTGGAACACAATATCGCAGCGTGGTATTCTATCACAACGATGAGCAAAAAGCAAAAGTGGAAAAGTATAAAGCAGCATTAAATAAAAGCGGCGCCTGGGATGGCCCTGTTGTAACTACACTCGAACCGTATGTTAAATTTTATCCTGCAGAAGATTATCATCAAAATTATTACAATGATAATGGAAGCGAGGGATATTGCCAGTTTGTAATCAGGCCGAAAGTGGAGAAGTTTCAAAAGGTATTTAAGAGCAAGTTAAAGAAGCACTAATCAAAATCGTTTATCAAAATCAAAGTCTTCAATCCCTGACAATTTTATGTTTCCAAAGTCCGGATGGTTTGGATTGATCAAATAATTGTGTTCTTTCTTTATAATAACAGATGGAACTTTTAGCACTGCAGCAGTTGATTCGTTTAACCATATACTGCCTAGCGATTGGCAGTAAAAATAATTTTCCATAGTATGCCAGTTCTTTTTCAGGGAGGATTCATCGAGATTTTCTATTTTCATATTATCAGGGATATCAATCAGCATCACTTTGTACAAAGCGTTATTTCCTTCCCCACTCCTGTGTACCAGGTTCTCCAGGCAGGCCAGCGACCTGCTTTCTGCTGTATAGATAACAAAACGGCCTTTTGCACTCCATCTTGCAGGGTAGCCGGAAGCCGTTAAAGATTTACTCCATTGTTCGGTGGTAATTCTATAAACAATCATGATGGATAGTTATGACAGATCCCCACGGGCTATCCGGTTAAGTTCGTCTATGACAAAATTGATACCCCCAACAGTGGTAATAAATGCACGTGGTATGCGATTGCCCAGCCCAAAAGACGGCTTATCGAGCCAGCGATTAAAGCTTTCTTTATCGCCAAACACCTGGTTGCCTTTATTAAATAGCACGATCGTTTTTAAGATGTATTCGCTTTGTAAAGGACTTAATTTCTTTTTTTCTTTTTGATACCTTGCGACTGTTTTATAAGAAACATCCAGCAAATCGGCGGCAAAATCCTTATCATAATTTGATACAGAAATCATATCATCAAAAGCAGTGGCATAAATTGCCGCTGGCTCGGAGAGGATATTTGATTCTTCCTGCTGTATATAATGTGAATATTGTTTATACACTTTTTCTGCACTGTCTAAAGCTTTCATAACTTAAACATTTTATCAAATATAGACATTTTTCTTGTGATTAAAGAAATTTGTCTCTATTATTTTCTCACTCTTCTCAACTCCAGCAGGTTCAAACTATTTGGGTAAAAGTTAGTGATATTGGTATGAACAAGATGAATAGCCATATCATACCAGAGCGGTACTACCGGTGCATCATCGATAATTAACTGATCCATTTGCCGGTACAATTTATATCGCATGGAATCATTTTTTTCAGCAATTGCCTTTTCATACAATTCATCATACGATTGATTTTTATAGCGGGTGTAGTTGGGAGGCGCCGGATTTTTACCATAAAAAACGCTCAGGTAATTTTCTGCATCCGGATAATCAGCAATCCAGCTTCCCCTGAAAAATAAGGCCTTCGATTTGGATGTTTGCTCCAATAATAAACTCTTTTGAATAGCTTCCACCTGTATTTGTATTCCGGAAAGATTTAATTCATTGGCGATATAACTTGCCAGGTCGGCATAAACCGGTATCGTTAACAATTTAATGACAGGCAAATTTTTACCCTCCGGGAAACCTGCCTCTGCAAGCAACTGCTTTGATTTTGCCGGATCATAATGGTACCCTTTAACCGAACCGGTATCAAAAGAAGGCAATCCGGCAGGCACAAACCCGCTTTCAGCAGCGGTACCAATTGAATTGCGCAAATACAACATCATCTTTCTTCTGTCAAATCCGTAATTAATTGCCTGCCGGATCTTTTGTAATCTTAAAGGTGATTTTTTAACCAACTCATTATCCGGATCTACCAAGATTCCTAAATATTCTATGTTGAGATAATTATGCTTTTGCAATAATAACTTACCCTCCCACTGTTTTTTCAGGTGGCCCGTTTTCGTTAGTATTTCGTCTTTGAAGGAAGCATCAATATCATTTATAAAATCCAGGCGATGCTGCTGAAACTCAAGAAACTCAGTCGCCTTGCTATCAAAAAACGAAACCTTAATTCCATCCAAATACGGTAAGGTATAGCCGCTGCTGTCCTTTTCAAAATAATGTGTATTTTTTTTTAGCAGCAGTGCCTGTCCTTCCTCCCAGGTAATTATCCGGAAAGGGCCTGTACCTACCGGATGACTGCGAAAATTGCTGCCATATTTTTCAACCGCTTCCTTAGGTACAATCGAGCAGTATTGCATACTCAAAATACCCAGTATTGGTTGAAACGGACGGAGTAATTTTAATTGAAAAGTGGAATCATCCAAAGCCAAAAAGCCATCCACCGAATCCACCCGGTTATTAAATATCCATGCACCCGGACTGGCAACATTTTTATCAATAATTCTGTTAAAACTATAAGCAACATCACTTGCTGTAAGTACCCTGCCTTTTCCATTTGCAAAAGCTACATCATCATGAAAATAGACATCCGTGCGTAAATGAAAAGTAAACAGGAGATTGTCCGTGGAAAGGTCCCAGCTTTTTGCGAGGGATGGTTTTAACTGCATGTTTTCATCTACTTCAATCAATGTATTGTACAGTTGATGAATGGCCCACATGATGGACTGGTTTTTTGCAAAAGCAGGATCCAGACTGGCAATGCCGGTCTGTTCATTATAATGAAATATTTTTTTATCGGGATGCCGGTGGTTGGAACAGGAAAGCAGGATAATGGATAATGATATAATTGATAATGGATAATGTTTTAGCCTCATTGATGTAATTGTTTAACGTAAGTTTTTATCAGCTTAAGTTTATTTCTGTTTAATTTTATTTAATGTTCTAAAAGTATTGAACATAATCAATTATCAATTGAAAATTTTATCTGTAATAAAATGAAAATATATTTTACCCTGATTTTTATAGTTGCGCTGAATTGTTCTGATACTATTGCTCAACCCTTAAGCGGTAAAACAATACTTACCCATGCTGATACTTTAAGAGGCAGTTATGGCCCGGAACGAGACTGGTGGGATGTACTGAAATATGATTTACATGTTAAATTTAATATTGCCGATAGTACGATTAGCGGTTTCAATACAATTCATTTAAAGGTTTTGAAAAAAGGAAAAAACTTACAAATTGATTTGCAGCAACCTTTAATTATTGATAGCATTTTTTATACTTTTTCCGTTAAGGAAGCAAACTGTCGAAAAATCCCAATGGGTGAAGTTCAGAAAGATGGAAATGCCTATTCCATTTCATCGAAATATTTTTCAATACCTAACACAAATTTTCCTGGTGTAGACTTACAGATTTATTACCATGGTAAACCCACCATCGCAAAACGTGCTCCCTGGGATGGCGGCCTCATCTGGAAAAAGGATAAGAACAACAATCCATGGGTAAGCATCGCCTGCCAGGGTTTGGGCGCAAGTGTTTGGTATCCCTGCAAAGATCACCAAAATGATGAGCCCGATAGCGCCGAAATGCATATCACTATTCCGGATACCCTGGTTTGTGTGGGCAATGGAAGAATGCGTGATAAAAAGATAAACGGAGATGGTACAGTTACCTATGATTGGGCCGTAGTAAACCCAATCAATAATTACAACATCATTCCATACATTGGAAAATATGTTCATTTTGGCGATGTGTATAAAGGTGAAAAAGGTAACCTCGATATGGATTACTGGATATTGGATTATAACCTCGATAAAGCGAAGAAACAATTTACAGACGCCCCCAAAATGATGAAGGCTTTTGAATACTGGTTTGGCCCCTACCCTTTTTATGAAGATGGGTATAAACTGGTAGATGCGCCACACCTGGGGATGGAACACCAGAGCGCCACAGCCTATGGCAACGGTTATCAAAACGGCTACCTCGGCAGAGATTTAAGTGGTAGTGGCTGGGGTTTGAAATGGGATTTTATCATCGTGCATGAAAGCGGGCACGAATGGTTTGCCAATAATATTACCACCAAAGATATCGCCGACATGTGGGTGCATGAAGGTTTTACCAATTATTCAGAAACACTTTTTACTGAGTACTATTACGGCAAAGAGGCAGCAACAGCCTACGTCACCGGCATCCGTAAAAATATAGCCAACGATATACCCATCATTGGCCCATATAATGTAAATAAAGAAGGCAGCGGCGATATGTATTACAAAGCTGCTAATATGATTCATAATATCCGGCAGGTTATTAATGACGATATATTATTCAGGAAAATATTAAGAGGTCTCAATTCAACTTACTACCACCAAACAGTCACTTCCAAACAGGTAGAAGACTATATCAGTAAGCAATCAAAAACAGATTTCAGCAAAGTATTTGATCAGTATTTAAGAACAGTTCAAATACCAGTGTTGGAATATAAAATTGATAATTACAAACTCTCATATCGTTATACAAACTGTATCGATGGGTTCAATATGCCATTAAAGATTAATTTTAAAAAGCAGCAGTGGATTAAACCAACGACCGCATGGCAGACATTAAATACATATCCCGAAGGCGATGCCGCATTTTCTGTTGATGTAAATTTTTATATCAAAACGAAAAAGGTAGATTAATTTAGCATCAAACAAGCGTATGAGCCAAATAAGAAGGCAGAGTATTATTTCTTCGGTGATGGTTTATTTTGGTTTTGCCCTTGGCTTCTTCAATACTTACCTGTTTACAAAAGAAGGTGGATTTTCCAAAGAGGAGTATGGATTGACCGGTATTTTTATAGCTGTTGCAAACCTCATGTTTTCATTGGCCAACCTCGGTATGCCTTCTTACATTTATAAGTTTTATCCTTATTATAATGACAATCTCGACAAAAGAAAAAATGACATCCTGACCTGGGCCTTATTGGTATCACTGGTGGGATTTTGCTTTGTTGTGATTGGTGGTATCTATTTTAAAGATCTCATCATTTATAAGTTCGGAAAAAACTCCCCGGAGTTTGTAAAATATTACAACTGGATATTTCCATTTGGCCTCGGCTTAACGCTTTACAGTATTTTGGAAAGTTATGCATGGCAACTAAAGAAGTCAATCTTTACTAATTTTTTACGGGAGGTTCAGTTTCGGGCATTTACAACTATCCTGATCGTGCTAACTTTTATTGGCTGGTTGGGCGATTTCGATTTGTTTATAAAAATTTATTCGTTTACCTATTTGGGCATTGCGCTTATTTTGTTGGTGTACCTGCTTGCAAAAGGTTATATCCATCTTACTTTTAAGGTAAGTATCGTTACCAAAAAGTATCACAAAAAAGTAATTACCCTTATTAAATTTATTTATGGGGGTACATTGGTGTATGCCATTGCCGGTGTGTTCGACACCATATTATTAGCTTCCGTTTCGGCGAATGGCCTGGCGGCAGTGGCGGTATATTCCCTCGCCCAAAATATGGCCAGCCTCATACAGGCTCCACAGCGGGGCATTATCTCCTCCTCCATTGCTGCACTTTCACAATCATGGAAAGATAAAGACCACACAAGAATCATCCGGATTTACAGGCAGTCATCCATCAACCAGTTAATATTTGCCGTGGGAATGTTTGCATTGATCTGGCTAAATTTTGCCGATGGCATCCTTACATTCCGTTTACAAACCGGTTACCTGGATGCCAAATGGGTTTTCTTTTTTATAGGCCTGATGCGTATTGTAGATATGGGCACAGGTGTAAACAGCCAGATCATCGCAACCTCCACGCTTTGGAAATTTGAATTTTTTACCGGGGTAATCCTCTTGTTAATTACGCTGCCATTAAACTATGTATTAACCAAATACTATTTTGATGTAGCCGGCCCTGCAATAGCCAATCTTTTTACGTTTACAATATATAATGCCATTCGTTTCTGGTATTTAAAGAAGAAGTTTAATATGCAGCCGTTTACCAAAGAAACATTGTATACCATCCTGCTGGGCATAGCAGCTTTTTATTGCTGCTACTTTCTATTTAATAAGTACCAGGGATTGGGTTGGCTGGTGATAAGGAGCGTATGTTTTATCACGCTGTATGGTACCGGCACTTTGTTATTAAAGTTATCTTCTGATATTTTGCCTATCTGGCAAACATTATTAAAAAAGGCAGGGCTAAAAAAAGTATAACGGACCGTATTCGTATTGTCGCGGCGTTTTTTTTGAACAGTAACCAGAGTTTCTGTACGCTTTAACAAATATAAATGCGTTTACAATCTGCCAATTTATATTGCTAACGGTTGGCTTACATTAAAAATTAGCCCCTATGTGTAACTCCGCATTAACTGACTGGGTAATTCTTCCTCCGGAAATAAATTTCTTACTGTAATATTCGTCCGTTAAACTGCTGATAGTTACACCATTGCTTAGGCTGGCATGTACAAAATAATTGTTACCTAGATATAATCCTACGTGGCTAACGCCGCCCCTGGTATTAAAGAAAACCAGGTCTCCCTCCAATAAATTTTCGGTAGGTATTTTTTCACATAGATTAAACTGTTCCCTTGCAGTACGTGGTACTGTTAAGGTATAAACGGACGATAACAATTTTCCGGTCAAAGCACTACAATCAATGCCATTGCGGTCTGAACCTCCGTATTGGTAATGGATACCCCACCATTCATCAATAAAACTATAGAGGGAAAAATTAGCGATGCTTTCCACCTCCTGGTCCATCAGCATTGCATACTTAAACTGCAATCGGGAACATTTTTCAATGTTACCAATGAAACCGGATTTTTGAACCGATGGTTTTGAAGAAGGTTCGTTCAATTTAGTTTTATCGGCTTCAACAACCATTGTATTGGAACTAGCTTCCGGCACAATTTCGATGCCTTCAATGAATTTTAGGGAAATTTTGGGTTGAGCTCTGTCAGCAAATCTTTCGATATTGACATTGGTTTGAGCCTTCACAGATATTGATGTTCCTGAAAAAATGCCAGTGGCAACAGCAACAAAAAATAAGTGTTTCATACGTAAAATTTTAGGTTTACACGTAAGTACAACTTAATCTTGTGTTATTCAATCATCTTAAAATTCTTTAACTACGCTATTTATCTTTTCTTTTCTATGAGCCTTGTAATACAAACAATTAATAAATAAATTTCTTAAATGCGTCGCAAAGGTAATACCCCAAACCCATAAAAGCAACCTTTTGGCATAGTAAGTTGGTTTGATGGAGTTTAGATGTTGGATACTGGATGCTGGATGCTGGATGCTGGATGCCGGTTACTACAACGGAAAATCAAAAGTGTATGCCAATGCCGGATAATTTTGATATTTTTGATGCAAATAAATAATGAGTTATAAAAATCTGGAAATATGGAAATTATCAAGAGAACTTGTCATTCAGGTTCATGATATGTCGTTAAAATTGCCTAAGATGGAGCAGTTTGAAGAGGGACAGCAAATCAGGCGTTCTATGAAAACAGTAAAAAGCACCGTTGTTGAAGGATATGGAAGAAGAAGATATAAAGCAGATTTTATAAAATTTTTGATATACGCCTTATCGTCTAACGACGAAACAATTGATCATCTTGAAACACTTTTTGAAACAGGATCTTTAACAGATCAATTATTATACAACGATCTTCACTCCAAAATGGAGCAATTAGGTAGAAAAGTAAACAGTTTTATACTGGCAGTGGAACGAAGCCATAATGAATTTCAGACTTAGAAAAGTTGCCCATCCAGAATCTATTATCCAGTATCCTGTATCCAGTATCAAGTATCCAGAATCAAGTATCCAGAATCAAGTATCCAGAATCAAATTATCAACCACATGAATTTTTCGCACTTACACGTTCACACCCAATTCTCTTTACTAGATGGCGCAGCATCTATCAAAAACCTGTATCAAAAAGCAATTGCTGAAAAAATGCCCGCATTGGCCATCAGTGATCATGGTAATATGTTTGGCGCTTTTGAATTTGTAAAAGAAGCCTACAAACACCGAAATGAAGATAAATCCCTGAAGGTAAAACCGATTATTGGCTGCGAGTTTTACATTACCACCGACAGAACCCGTAAGACATTCAGTAAGGACGAAAAAGATCCACGTCACCACCAGATTTTACTCGCTAAAAATGAAACCGGGTATAAGAATCTAGTGAAACTTACATCCCTCGGATACATTGAGGGTATGTATTCCAAATATCCCCGGATTGATAAACAACTCATCCATAAATACCACGAAGGTTTGATTGCTACCACCTGTTGCCTCGGAGCACTGGTGCCTCAAACTATTTTAAAAAAGGGGGAAGCAGAAGGTGAAAATGAATTTAAGTGGTGGCTGAATATTTTCCAGGAAGACTATTATATTGAGCTGCAAAGGCATGGCATACCCGACCAGGATAAGGTAAACCTGGTATTATTGAAGTTTGCCAAAAAGTACAATGTTAAAATAATCGCCAGTAATGATTCACATTATGTAGATCAAAAGGATTCCAATGCCCACGATATTTTATTATGCATCAATACCGGTGAAAAACAGGCTACTCCGAAATGGAGTGAGACTTCGGATGATGATGTACTGGTAAAAAATAAGCGGTTCGCATTTCCCAACGACCAGTTTTATTTGAAAACTGCCGCGGAAATGAGCAAAGTATTTGAAGACATCCCGGAGGCGATTGACAATACCAATGAAATTGTAGCTAAAGTAGATCTGCTGGATTTAAAAAGAGATATCCTCCTCCCCCATTTTGTGGTTCCGCCCAACTTTACCAGCCAGGATGAATATTTATCTCACCTAACGTGGACAGGTGCCAAAGAGCGGTATAAAATATTTACCCCTGAAACTGAAGAGCGCATCAATTTTGAATTAGGCGTAATCCGGGAGATGGGATTTGCTGGTTACTTCCTCATTGTAGGTGATTTTATAGTAGCGGGCAAAGAAATGGGCGTATTTGTAGGGCCTGGCCGTGGTTCTGCGGCCGGCAGTGTGGTGGCCTATTGTATTGGTATCACCAATATTGACCCCATTAAATATAACCTGCTGTTTGAAAGGTTTCTAAACCCGGAGCGTAAATCCATGCCGGATATTGATACCGATTTTGACGATGAAGGCCGGCAAAAAGTAATTGATTACGTGGTGCAGAAATATGGCAAAAACCAGGTAGCGCAGATCATCACCTATGGTACCATGGCCGCTAAATCGAGTATTGCTGACGTGGCAAGGGTTATGGATCTTCCGCTGGCAGAAAGCAGGGCTTTATCGAAGCTGGTTCCTGAAAAACCGGGTATTAACTTAAAGCGTTTGCTGCATGCTCCTTACACCACCAAAGAGGCAAAGAATGGCACAAAATCGCTGGAAGAAAAGGAACAGTTGCAGGCGGATGATATAGAAAATGTAAAAAAGCTAAGAGAAATTTATAACGGAACCGATCTGCATAGCACCATCCTGCACGAAGCAGAAATCCTGGAAGGTTCTGTTCGTAATACCGGTATTCATGCTTCCGCAATTATTATTGCGCCAAAGGATTTGACCGATCTGCTACCGGTAGCGTCATCCAAAGAGTCTGAGTTATGGCTTACCCAAATTGAAGGCGGATCAATTGAAGAGGCTGGTGTTATTAAAATGGACTTCCTGGGTTTAAAAACCCTGAGTATCATGAAAACCGCTTTGTCATTAATCAAACAAAATCATGGCGTAAGTATCGCCATTGATGATATACCGCTCGATGATGAGCTCACCTACAAATTATACCAGCAAGGCGACACCAATGCTACTTTCCAGTTTGAAAGTGTGGGTATGCAAAAATATTTACGGGAACTGAAGCCTGATAAATTTGCCGATCTTATTGCCATGAATGCCCTATACCGGCCCGGCCCAATTGCCTATATCCCGGAATACATCGACCGGAAACTGGGCAAGAAACAGGTTGAATTTGATTTGCCCGACATGGAAGAATACCTGAAGGAAACCTATGGCATCACCGTGTACCAGGAACAGGTAATGTTGCTGTCGCAAAAGCTCGCCGGTTTTAGTAAAGGGGATGCGGATATTCTTCGTAAAGCCATGGGTAAGAAGCAAATAGCCATTCTTGATAAAATGAAAGTTCAGTTTGTAAATGGTGCCACTGCCAAAGGCCATCCAAAAGACAAACTGGAAAAAATATGGACGGACTGGGAAGCATTTGCTCAATATGCGTTTAATAAATCGCATTCTACCTGTTATGCTTTTGTGGCTTACCAAACTGCTTATTTAAAGGCACACTATCCGAGTGAATACATGGCTGCGGTTTTAAATCATGCCGGCAGTATTGATAAGATTACCTTCTTTATGGAGGAATGCAAAAGAATGGGCCTAACAGTTTTGGGACCGGATATCAACGAATCAAATAATGGTTTTGCTGTAAATAAAAAAGGCGAAATACGTTTTGGCTTCAGCGGATTAAAAGGTGTGGGAGAAAATGCAATTGAATGTATAATTGAAGAAAGAACAAAGCATGGCCCTTACAGTTCTATTTTCGATTTGGCGAAACGGGTAAACCAGCGTGCAGCCAATAAAAAATCATTGGAGAGTTTGATATATTCCGGTGCATTTGATTGCTTTAAAGATATTACCCGGGCCCAATACTTTTACGTGGCTCCCGGCGATGTACAGGGGCTCGAAAAGATACTGAAATTTGGAAGTGTTTTCCAGTTTCAAAATGCTACTGCCACCAACACCCTGTTTGGCGATCTGCAAATGCCGGATATTGTTCCACCAAAATTATCCCCGTGCGAGCCATGGCCTTTGGCTACACAATTAGATTATGAGAAAGATGTGACAGGCATGTACATGAGTGGCCATCCCCTGGATAATTTTAAATTTGAAATGAGGCATTATAATATTACACCGCTGGCTGATTATAATGAATTTAAGGCAGCGGTTAATACCCATGCCAACCCGGGAAGGCAATTCAGGGTAGCCGGGCTGGTGGTGGACGCACAACAACGGCTCACCAAGACCGGTAAAAACTTCGCCATCCTGTCTATCGAGGACTATAGTGGCAAAACGGAATTTATGCTTTGGAGTGAAGATTATGTAAAGTATAAAGATTACCTCGAAAAAGGATTGATTGTATTGGTGGAAGGTGGATTTAAAACCAGGTACAACAGCGACCAGTACGAGTTTAAATTATCGCGGATACATTTGCTGGAAACCGTAAAACCGGCTTTGACAAAACAGGTAACCATTGAGGTGCAGCCCCAGTTTATAAGTAACAATTTTGTAACGTTTATGGAACAAAACATAAAGGCTAATCCCGGTAAAACGGGACTCAAATTTAATATTGTAGATATCCGAAATAATTACAGGGTAGGCATGTACAGCTTGGAAACCGGCTTTACCATGAATGATGATATGGCAGTTTTTCTAAATGAAAATAAAGATGTGGATGTGAGCGTGGTTACAGGGTAGTGTAATATTGGATGTCCAACTGAACCATTTCAAAGGTTGAATCCGTAAACATATCACCGAAAAGATCGGGCCGATGCATCCTTACTTCATAACATTGATCTGTCCATTACTCTTGCTGAAATATTTGACGACAGATTAATTGCCGGATATTATTGATTCCCATTTTCCCAATTGTACAACGAATCCATATGTCCCTTGCAATTATCATGAGACACATGGATTCATTGCTACATATTTTTTCTTAAGAAATTTGCTATTGCTTCTTCAATTTAAACAAACCTACTCCAAAATTGGTACCGGTTGATGTACTGAAGTTGATCCTTACAGAAATAGTTTTTTCGCAGGGTAATACAATATTATCTGCACCTGCGGCGGGCTCTGCTACATATAAGGTTCCCCCTGCCGTATACCGCCCAAATGAAACCTTCGTGATGGTAGTACTATTATTTGGATTAATAGTTATTACGATTGGTTTTACGTCAAATGCAGTTGGATAAAGAAAGGATATATGGGTTGCATCCACTTTAGTGAGTGTTACAATATCGCCGGGAAAATAATCCTGCCAGTCATCCGCCACTACTTTAAAGTTGCCCGTAAAATCATCCGCATTGAATTTACAAATAGCAGCATACCGAAGAAAAGTACTTGAGCCTGGTATGTTGGCAGTACCTCCGCCAAACTGGGTACCCACTGCCGGAAAAGCCTCCAGCTTTTGCCCACCGGGTAAAGTAATATCTGCACCAATATCAAAAAAATCACCCAACACAATAGAACCTCCAAACAAAGCAATCAACTGTGCTCCTGTAATTTCAAGCGTTGTAGGAAAAGTGGTTACATCCGTTTTAAATGTTTTCACGATGGCCTTATTTCCATTCTTGATAATTACAATATCAAACTTTTGAGGAGCAATATCCTGTGGAAAAAGGAGGCCCACATCAAACTTGCCTTTAAACAACGCCGGGTTGTTGCTAACATCAATTACCGCATCACTGTTTGCAACCGTTACTATTTTTGGCACCGGCACCCTCGTTAATTCAGGTATTTTCGGGTTATCGGATTTGCGACAGGAAACCAGTAAAGTAACTGCCAGCAAACTATACAACATTATTCTTTTCATACTAATATTTTTTATGATCAATTATATTTAATTCAGTGGTAGCGGAACAATACCAATCACATTGTTGCAAAACAAAACGGGTAAATAATCATTCGTACAATCGTAATAATTATTACGGCATCCAAAAAACTTTCATACTATTTACCAAATCCTTCTGTGCCGGTGCATTTGAATTGGTTTCCAGTTCTGCCTGGTACCAGGGCAGGGAATTTGGATATGGCCTTTGCAACTGAACCTGCACTACCGGCTGAGGCCCTGCAATCTGCGGATTGCCATTTAACGGAGGCTGTACAAAGCCTCCCGGCGCCATTACCGGATCATTGGGATTAAATAGAATCGGATACCCCGTACGCCTGTAATCAGTATATTGATCAACCGCACTTCCAAAACTGGATATCCATTTCTCCGTTATAATCATTTCCATTTGCTTTGCAGGGCTTGCCGCATCGTATTGCGAAATGATCTGGCTAATATAATTTGTAACGGGAACTGTTCCGCTCAACGCAGGCACCGTTTGTGCTGGTTTTATAAAAGTCGTAATTACATAATCTACCTGTTTAAAGGATTCTGTAATGGCAGCCTGCAATTTTGTTTTGGCATTACCAGTGGCGATGCCTGCCTGTATCAGTTCTGCCTCCAGGTAAAGCCTGTCTGCATAGGTAATAAACCGGTAAGGAGCAGCACCTGTTCCACTTGCTGCATTCGCCACTCCTCCAAGCCCCTCATCATACTTTCCGCCAACGGGATATATTCCCATCAGGCTGATAACATTTTGCGCATTTCTATCCCTGTTTGGCCCTCTTGACCCGAAATAAATAGAGATAAAAGCGCTATCCCGGTATTCGGTCGGATCTGCAGTTACGGTGGCTTTCCTTACCTGGTTATAAATGTAATATGGTACCCTTGGATCGGGAATATCGAATGTAAAATGCCTGGTATTGTATCCTTTTAAAATTTCATAAAACCAGGGGCTTACATGATTGCTGCGTTGTGTAGCCGTATAATCCCCAAAGCCCGGATTTCGGTCATCCGTTGCGCCATTGGGGCCATAAGGCAACAGGAAACTTTCATTGGTGGCATTAATCAGTTTGGAAGGATCGCTCAATAACTGGTTTACCTCAGTGGTAACGTTCTTTACTTTCCTGATCTGTGTATATAATTTTAGTTTGATTGTATTAGCCGCCTTTATCCACCTGGCTATATTTCCGCCATAGATCACATCATCCGTCCTGGGTTTATTAAGGTTAAGTGCAGTTGTATTAGAAAAATCAGCAAGGGCTTCATCCAACAACAGAAACAACTTTGGGTAAATAGTTGCATCATCATCAAACTTTGGATAACGGATGCTTG
The DNA here is from genome assembly GCA_031424955.1 of Ferruginibacter sp. GTDB lineage: Bacteria > Bacteroidota > Bacteroidia > Chitinophagales > Chitinophagaceae > Ferruginibacter. Next base: position 14,667 of record JANPIJ010000354.1, read on the forward strand.
AATCCAGCCGGTTGGCTTCTGAAAATGGCACGTCGCCAAATGCATCTACCAACTGGCTGTAAGCGTATGCTTTTAAAACTTTGGCAATCCCTGCATATTGGCGGTCACCGCTGGCACTTGCTATCTTTATTATTTGTTCCAGGTTTTCAAGAGCACCCTGGTAAACCGATACCCAGGTAGTACCTATATAGAAACCACTGCCGGTATATCCATACTGATCCTGGCCTTCCCTGGTTGACAACTGGTGTGTGTAAACAGATAATATCTGTGATAGGCCTCCCAGGTTTCCGTTACCGATCGTTAACGAATTGCCCAATGCATTTTGAGCAGTTGGCAGCAGCTTGGACACCTCTACCCTCGTTGGGTTATTAGGATCTTTATTGATATCCAAAAAATTCTTTTTGCAACCGGCAGAAAGAAATATTACCGGCATAGCGTATATCATAAATTTTGTCATCTTAAGCATGATTAGAATTTTGATAGTTAAAAATTAACTTTTAAATTGATACCATACCGCCTGGTGGTAGGTGCCGCGGATAATTCAATCCCCTGTGTAGAGGTAGCACCATAAGCATTTACCTCGGGGTCGAAATTGATATACTTCGGAAAATTAGGCGCTACAAACCAGAGGTTTCTTCCGGATAAACTTAAAGTTGCGGAACCGATTGGCAGTTTTTTAAAAAATGATTTTGGAAATTCATATCCAATGGTAACTTCCCGTAACCTGTAAACAGTTGCATCATAGGTATTCCATTCAGCGGCAGTATTGCCACCAAATGTTGCACCGTTATTTGTATTGGGAGAAAAGTAAAGATCATTGGTGGTGATGGCAACTGCGTTGGGTATGGGCTTGCCACCATTCAATATCGCTTTACCAGTTGATGGGTCGCCATAAATGCCCGGAATGATCCAGTTACTGAGCCTGTCTTTTGTATCCAGTGAAACTCCCCTGCTTAATATCTGCGAAACAGTTACTGTATTCAGGTCCCCGCCAATGGTCATATCAAACAATGCACTCAGGAAAAAGCCCTTATAGGAAACGGAATTAGTGATGCCCAGTTTATAGTCAGGATTGGGGTCGCCAATCATATCCAGCTCATTGGATTTGATCATTCCACCAGTACCCGGATTGATCAATATGGCACCGGTAGCGCTGTCCCTGAGCACCTTTTCGCCACGTAAAAAGCCAAATGGTTTACCGGCCTCCAGGTATGGTCCAAAATTATTAAATACGGGTCTTAATGAAAGCCGGTCAACCCCTTCAATCAGTTCCTTCACAATATTCCTGTTTCTTGTAAAAGCACCGTGTATGCTCCAGGTCAGGTTTCGGGTTTGAACAGGCCTTACCGTCAGGTCTATTTCAATACCTGTATTATTGATTCTTCCATAGTTCGTATTAAAAGTGGCATAACCCGATGAGGATGGAATTGAAATCGGCGCAATTAAATTAGTTGAGTTTCTGTTGTACCAGGAGAAATCCACATCAATTCTTCTCTTAAAAAAACTCACCTGTGTTCCCAGTTCAATTTCCGTGGTAAACTCTGGCTTTAAATTAGGATCATTCGCACCATTGGATACGCTCGCTGTTGGCTGTCCCAGGAAATTGGCACCCAGCGCAAATACATTATCCAGCGAATATGGCAGCGCATCCCTTCCAACCTTGGCCCATCCCGCCCGCACTTTAGCGAAGTCTACAATATTGCTTTGCATTTTTAGGGCATCGGTAATTATCAAAGAACCGGATACAGAAGGATAGAAATAACTTCGGTTTGCTTTTGGCAAGGTAGATGACCAGTCGTTACGGCCTGTAACCTCCACAAAGGCAAAGTTTTTATAACTCAGCGTCAGGTCACCAAACACCCCGGTTAAACGCTGTCGGATGTATTGATCTCCAAAGGAAGGAACGGGCACGCCATTTACAATGGGGCCGAATATTTGTTGTGAGGTATTACCCAATGTATAAATGCCACGGGTTATAAATTTGTTACCCGTAGTAATTTTGCGGGTAGTAGTGCGCTGGTTGATATTATTACCTGCTACCAGTTTTAAAGCAAAATCCTTGTGAATATTGGGAGAAAAAGTCAAAAGTAAATTTGATTCTATTTCCTGTTTGCGGTAATTATCCAACACAATCCTGCCCTGGCCTTCCGCTGCCCTCGAACTGATTTCAGTTACCTCCCTTCTGTCCAGCGAGGTAACATTATTACCCAGGTTATAGTCTACCCTGATCCATTTATTGATATTAAAATCGGCATGTATCCCTGCAATCATCCTTTCTTCATTGGAGGTGGCGATATTATTTCTTGCACTCCAGTCGGGATTATCAAACTGACCTCCTCCATTCCAGGTAAGGTTATTTCCTGCCTTATCCTGGTAGGGTAATTCGGTGTTCCAGTTACGGCCCAAAAATAAGGAACGGGCAAACAAAGCAGCAGCACCGTCTGTTTGGTTGTTACCAAATACGCCTCCTTTTTGCACCGACCTTGAGTAACTTAAGTTACCCCTTACATTTAAACCAATATTCAATTTAGTAGCACCTCCAAGCCCGATATTGGCCCTGTTGAATGAAGAATTGGGTACATACCCTTTTTGTGTTAACTGGGAGGCCGTTAGCGAAACCGAATTTTTATCATCCCCACCGTTTAAACCAATAGAATTTTCAAATACACTTCCATTTTTGAATAAATTTTTTACATTATTTGGAAAGGCCTGGTATTTAATATTCCCTGAGGCCGGAAATAATTCCGGGTAGGCAGTTTGGTAGGTAGCAAAATTAGGAACAGAATCCCTGGTGCTGAATGCCGGCCCCCAGGAGCCATTAGATGCAGGTGAAAAAAGGAAATTGGCACCCGTTCCATAGTCATTTTGATATTCCGGCAGGTTGGCTATTTGTTCCAAAGAAGCCGAACTGGTATAACTGATCTCTAATCCCTTTTTACTTTTTGCGGCGCTTCCTGATTTGGTGGTTATGATCAGTACGCCGTTGGAAGCCCTTGAGCCATACAGAGCGGCTGCAGAAGAACCTTTCAAAACACTCATTGAGGCTATATCGTTCGGATCAAGACTGCTGATACCACTTGAATAAGCGGCGCCGCCTACGGTTTGACTACTGGTTGAAACCTGGTCGTTACTAAAAGGCACTCCATCTACCACAATCAATGGCTGGTTATCGCCAAAAAAGGAAGAATTGCCCCTTATCTGAATGCGGGTGGCAGCGCCGGGTGTACCCTGTGATGATCGAATATCAACACCCGCTACTTTACCCTGGAGTGATTTTAAAACATCCGGCTCCGACTTTTGAAGTAAAGATGCGGGGTCCACTTTACCAACGGAATAGCCCAATGCCTTATCGCTTCGCCTGATGCCAAAAGAAGTAACCACCACTTCTTCCAGTTTCTTTTCTTCCTTTACCAGCATTACATTGAAAGTGGATTGATTACTTAGCGTGATTTCCTGTGATATGTATCCTATCATAGAAAAAACCAGGCTCTTTGCATTTGCCGGAACGGAGATTCTGAAACTGCCATCTACGCCGGACTGGGCGCCTTGTGGCGCTCCCTTTACTTTAACCGTAGCACCGGCTAATGAATTACCGTCCTTACTTTCTGCAATTTTTCCGGTGATGATTTTATTTTGGGCTTGCGTAATCGCTGCAAGGAATAGCAGCGGAATAAAAACTGATAAGAGTTTTCTCATACCTTGTAATTTTTGTTTTATGAATACAAATAACCAGGATCACCAATAATGTTTGCAATTCAATCAGAAACGCAGTTATTGACAATAGCATATTAGTTTTAACACAACCAAATTAGCCGAAAGAATGCTTGAATATTTTTATAATAGTGTGAAGTATAAAAAACGAATACCCAGTTAGAAAAACAAGGGATTGAATATTAAGCGGGAGCAGCCAGGTCTTTAAAAGAGCGTTACCCGCAGGTGAAAAGCATGGAAATCAGCATGACCGGCAGGCACATAATTTTGATAATAACGCTGATTTTCGGATATACCTGGCAGTCAACAACCGGGGATCATTTTTCCATTAATGAATATTTACACTTAGGGGGATATAAAAAAGGGTCCCCTGTAAAAACAGAGGACGTTGTGCTTTACTAAAACAAAATCAGGCACATGAGAATCAGATATGAATAATTCAGTTTGGTAGTAATTAATTCTTCGGCAATAATTTTATTAAAAATAAATACATTCCATTTTATAAAAGATAACAAATAGATTAAAGCATGATTTTATTATCCCGAATGCCAAAAAACAATAGCTGAAATATTTTGATGCATACCGGTATTACGCAAACGGGTTATTAATTTGAATATAGCCTGCATCATGATTTCAATGGGCTACATATATTTCTACTATATGCTGCCCTCCATGGCCGATAACTTACGACTCTATTTTAGTAAGGGAACAGGTGACAGGACGATGATGGATGATGGAACAATCATCAAAATCATCTTAAGAAAATTGAATCAGGCAGCTTAGGTTAACACAATTGCGCCAAGGTTAATTTCCAGGTATGTTTTAATACATTTCGTTTCAATAATGGTACTCAACTGGTGGCTGCCGGGATATAAAATATTCAGCCTTTTTTTTATCTGGTAAATGGTATCTCTTTTAGCATTTGTGAGGGTAGATGTTTCGTGCGGTTTGCTATTCTGTATTTCAAATTTCAAAACATCTTTCAATACGGATACTTTGATTGTTACGTAATCTGTTTCTATATTTTTATTAACCTGTTGCGAGAAAACATTTTCTACCAATGGTAACAGGATAAACGAGGCGATTTTTTTCCCGGACAGGTCCCCGGAAACTTCAATAATGTACTTACCATGAGCTTTGGTACCCGCTTTTTCCAATTCAATAAACTCATTTAAAACCTGGATTTCCTTTTCGATGTCAACCTGTGTATTTTGATATTGGCTTAGCGTAAATAAAGTTATTTTTTGTAACCGGGAAACCATCCCTGCGATTTCCGGAGAGGTTTGAAGGGAGATATCATGCACCCTTGAAAATGTATGGAATAAAAAATGCGACTGTGCATGATCGTTGTGTATAAAGGCCTCCATCTGTTCCTTTTGATGAGTAAGCAAGTCATTTTCACTTTTTTTAATGTGCCACATCTTACCCAATTTGATGGCTGCAGCCAGGCAGCCTTCCATGTTAAAGGTTAAAAAGAAAAAGAAGAATTGCCAGATAATAGGGCTCTTCATACTCTGTCGCTTAATGCCATAAAAATCATGAATATGCGGCACGATATACATATTAAACCAATGGTAAATAAAAAAACCCAGCATAGCAAAGAGTAACCATAAGAGCACCATCTTCACATACATTCCCCTGAAAAGAAAACGTGGAAACAAAAAATAAATGATGGAATAGCAAAAAGCCATATCAATCGGCGTGGAAGATAATACTTCCGTAACGGTTGAGAACAACGCCACTTGAAAACCATACATACCGGATCTTCGAAGCGTACCCTCTACAGCAAAATAAGATATCCAACCCAACCAAAAAAAAATATGACGGGAAATTCGAAAATTTGATTTATTTGAAAAGATCAGGCTATCGATGTACATAAAACTTATTTGAAACGACCATACAGTAAAGCGATCACCAGGGAAATATTTGCCGGCGAACACCTTGTTGGTGATTATAAAAACACAGGCGCTACAAACCGGTGATGCATTTTCGCACCCTCAAAATAATCAATTTCCAGATAGCAGGATTAATAAAATCAGGTGGTAAAACTAATTAGTCAATTGTTAAAAGTTCAGGATGATCAAATCCGGTTAATTTTTACTGCCAGCAATCGATCACTTCTTTATGTACAAAATAAAATTCCATCAACTGCTCAACTGCTCAACTGTTATATACTCGCAATCCATTCTTTAAAATTAGGTGCCGTGTACTGGCTTACCTGTATATCGCCTTTCATCCATTCTGGTGATGCAAGATGAATGACAATTTTACCATACTCAATTACTTTAAACTCCTTGATGGCATCTCCGTTAATGATCACGCTCCTGTTAACCCGAAAGAATTTTTTGGCATGGACGGTTTCCTCTATCTCGGTGAGGCATTTATCAATGATAAATTTTTTGCCGGAAAAATCGACTGCAAATATCAGCCTGTCTACAGAATAAAAAACGGCAATATTCCTGATATTAAGTGGAATGTAAGTATTGCCTCTTTTTGCAATGATTTTACTTTTTTCGGTAATTTTTTCTTCAATTTTATATAATTGTTCCATGGTAAAGATGAGGGGTTTGTTTGTTACAAAATTGCTACCTCAATATGACAACAAAAAAATATCATTCAACAAAAAATATCGATCTAAATAACCGAAGCAGGAAATTATTAAACTTAAACCCATAAAACAGGTGCTGAATTTTCACCCCTGCTTTGGGTTAAGGAAAGTAATTTTCTAAAGTTCCGGAATGAAATTATTTTATAACCAGCCGTAGTTGTTTAACTTTACCAATTACGCTACCACACTGCATTCTATCTATATAACCAATTCAATTAAAATATTAATACCGCTCATCCAATTTATATAAATTTTAGTTTGCCAAATAGAAAAAAAACAATGTAATTTTTAGGCATCAATTAAAAATTGCCCTCCATTTTATTGAAATATTGAATAGCTAAAACGCTAAAAAAAACATAAGCATAGTGTGATACAACAAAGTATGGCAACCAAAAATTATACTGAACTAATTGTAAAATCTCTCATGATACCACTTGCTGGTATTTGTATTCCATTGTTTACCGGCTTATACCAATACCTGGATTATTCAACGAAAGCGACTATTTTATATGTATTATTTCCCTGCATCCTGATCTCCTTTTTTATATGGGAAGTAAACATAAAGCTGATGCGCCAGTTAAGAAATAAATGGTACCGGAAGGATCGCAATGTGTACAGCGACTTTATAAGGCGGATCATCATCCATATCCTTTTTACTTTTTTTACATCCCTGCTTAGCTTGTCATTATTAATGTATATGGCAGGAAAAACCAATGCTGGAATTCTGTTTAAAACGGGTGGCGCAATCATGATTTTCGTAATCATTGTTACCTGTGTGTACGAAATAATTTATTTAACCGAGGAAAGGGAAACCAGTACGCTTAAAGCCGAAGAGCTGAATTATGCAAAATCCGAGGCTGAATTAACCGCCCTTAAAAACCAGATAGACCCACACTTTATATTTAACTCCATCAATACGCTCTCCCACCTGATAAAAACCGCCCCGGAGACAGCTTATTTATTTAATAACAATCTTGCCACCATTTACAGGTACATTTTATTTAATAAAGATAAGGAGTTCGTGTTGCTGAAAGAAGAGCTGGAATTTGTAAGTCATAATTTTTACCTGTTCAGGATCCGGTACGAGCAGGCCGTTAATTTAATAATAGAAATCGCCGACGTTAAAACGGAAAATTTCCTCATCCCTCCTATTTCCCTGCAGTTATTGGTAGAAAACGCCATTAAGCACAACGAGTTTACAGATGATGCTCCCATCCACATTTTAATACAGGTAAATAATAATTTCGTTACCGTTAAAAACAAAATTGTACCGAAAAAATATTTTTTACCTTCATCTAAAATAGGATTACATAACTTATCCAACAGATACCGCATTCTAACTAAAAAGGAAATTATTATCGAAAAAGATGCGGGTTATTTTATTGTAAAACTGCCTCTATTAAGTTTCTAGCTATGTTGAAAATACTTATTATAGAAGATGAGAAACCAGCATTGGAAGGCCTGCTGCTAAAACTCGAATCACTCAATCTTGATATCAATGTAATAGCGGCTACCAGCTCTATCCAGGAAACGATCCATTGGTTTAACCACAACCGCCAGCCCGATCTTATTATCATGGATATCCATCTTACAGATGGTTTATCATTTGGCATTTTTGAAGCCACGACCATCACCGTGCCGGTAATTTTTTTAACCGCTTATGATGAATTTATTATTAAAGCCTTTGAATATAATGCCATTGATTATATTTTAAAACCGGTGGATGATGGCAGGCTGATGGAAGCTATCCGCAAATACTATTTTTTACAAAAACATTTTATTGGCAATTATTCATCCCTCTTAAATTCAGTTAAGGAAAAGAATCAAAAAAGAAACAGGATCATTGTAAGAAAAGGCATGGAATTTCAAAGTATAAAGGCGGATGATGTAGCCTGCTTTTATACAGAACACAAACTGATATTTTCAATTGATAAAGAGTCAAAGAAATTTTTGACGGAGGCCCGAAACCTGAGTGAGCTGATTGAGGAACTGGATGAAAGTAAATTTTTCAGGGTAAACAGGAAATACATTGTGAACGTAAACTATATCAAACGTTTTATCCCTTCCGAAAAAAGCAAAGTGGTGGTAGAACTCACCATCCCGGTAAATGATGAAATTGTAGTAAGCCAGGAAAATTCTGCCGAATTTAAAAAATGGATGAATGAGATTTAGGGAAGGGTGAATGGTCAATGGTCAATGGTGAATAGTTCTCCGACGCCCACTTTATAAAAGACCATCAAATAATACGGGTGGCTTTGTTTTGATCACCTCAATAACATCTCCCACATTGATCACCCCGGTATTGGCATGTAACATATTTTGTCCAAAATAAACCTTGTTGTTTTTCAGCCGGTATCCTGCAAAAGTTTTCAGTGGTTCCTTGCCTCTTTGGGCATTGGTTTGATCGGTGGTAGTGATTGCACAACGGGCACATAATTTTACGCCATACAAGTCAATTTTATTTACCACCACATGTTCCATTATATCTTCCTCATAGGGTTCGCCACCCGTAAAAACAATATTTGGCCTGAACCGGTTCATTGGCAATGGTCGTTCCAGGCGGCTGTTTAAGTCATCCAGCGATGCCTGCCCAATCATCAACAAAGGGAAGGCATCTGAAAAGCCGGTGATCTCATGATTGAAAGCATATTGTTGATCTACTTTCCGCCGCTCGCTATCCGGCATATAAACTAACCTGCATGGTATTGATAAACTACGGGATAGCCATTCATCGGCAATTTCACTTACATAAACGGCCATGGATTCATCATTCCAAACTTTTACCTTGCAGGCCGTTCCCGCTTGGAGGTATATCGGTAGTATTAATTTATCTTCTGTATTGTTTTTATGATATATTACCAGCAAATCATTTTCAATAGCCGTTTGCAATAAACTCATTTGCGGATATTCCCGCTGGGTAATAAAATGATTATCGGCATCTACCAGCATCCACCTTCGGTCGTATTGAAAACCCCTGTCGGTTAACGATGCAGATGACACTTCAAAACCTCCCAGCGATTTGATTGGATAAATAAATAGTTGACTGATCGTGTACATTTTTCAAAGTTGGGGATTTTATTTGTTTTTTTTATTCGGGTTGGAGATTATTTTACCTGGAGTCACTGTAGGAACAGGCCGCGGCCTGTTCCTAC
>JANPIJ010000355.1:0-5342 GCA_031424955.1 Ferruginibacter sp.
ATCACAGAAATGAATTTTCGCATAAGTTTTTTAATGGGATATTGCGAAGTGCAATTATCATGTCAATATTTCATAATTGTTTCTTAAAAAAATGAAACGGCATTGTATTTGTCAACTACATTTAACCCTACTAAATTTGTATCATCAATTCCTCAAATTCATTTTCAACCAATAAATAAAAACAAATATGGCATTTACATTACCGGCTCTGCCTTTTGCACACGATGCATTAGAGCCACATATTGACACTTTAACCATGCAAATACACCATGGGAAGCATCACCAGGCTTACGTTGACAACCTGAACAAAGCGATTGCTGGCACGCCAAATGAAAGCAAAACAATCGAAGAACTGGTAGTTGCTGCAGGTACCATTAGTCCGGCTGTTCGCAACAACGGGGGCGGACATTGGAACCATAGTTTTTTTTGGGAGAGCCTTGCACCTGGTGCTGGTGGCGTTCCATCAGGAACTTTGGGCGATGCTATCACAACAGCATTTGGTTCCTTTGATGCTTTCAAAGAAAAATTTTCGGCAGCAGGTATTGGCCGTTTCGGTAGTGGCTGGGCATGGCTGATTGTGAAGGATGGAAAACTGGAAATTTCTTCCACTCCTAACCAGGATAATCCTTTGATGGATGTGGCTGAAGTGAAAGGTACGCCTATCTTAGGTTGTGATGTATGGGAGCATGCTTATTACCTGAAATATCAGAATAAGCGTGCAGATTATTTAGCTGCATTCTGGAATGTAGTTAACTGGAGCAAAGCATCTGAGCGTTTTGATGCAGCGTCAAAATAATTGAGATCACACTATTTAAAAAAGCTGCAATATAATGTTGCAGCTTTTTTAATGGAAATAATAAAATCAAATATTCGAACTAATAAATAAGCTTCCAAAATTTTTAACCCAAATACATCTTTCGATATTGGTATCATAAAGAAACAATGGGCTTCATAAATCGGCAGGCAGTGGTGGGTAACTATGGTACCGGATCATGTCCATGACCGCCCCAGGGATTACATCGGGCAATTCTTTTAATGGTAAGCCATAAGCCTTTTATGGGGCCGTACTTTTGCAGCGCTTCAATTCCATATTGAGAGCAGGTAGGCGTGTACCGGCATTGATTACCCAGCCAGGGAGAAATGATCAACTGGTACAATTTTATAAGGCCTATAAATGGAAGACTCACAATACTTCCAACTTGCCTTAATAAAGAAGGATTACCTGGTTTCATTGATCAATTTTATTAATCGTTTTAATACAACACCGGTTTTTTCATAGACTACTCCATATTCAGGTATTTCTTTTCCAACATAAATCAAAAATATTGAAAGACTATTCTTATCTAATTCAGGCGATGACTGTAGTTCATATTTTTGAAGCCGGTAAGCTTCCCGCATCAGGCGTTTAATCAGATTTCTATCAACCGCCTTTTTAAAATGGCGGCTACTTACTGTAAAACCTGTTTGAAGACGAGAACCGATTGCAGTTGGCTGGCCGATATTTACCAGGGTAAGGGCTGGTTTTATTATATACAAAACCCTGAAGGGGAAAACGGTAAATGATTTGCCGGTTTTAAAAAGTTGCTCAATTACCTTCCTGCTTTTTAACCGGTCTGATTTCCCAAGTGTGTATCGTATTTTTTTCTCCAATGTTGCAAAATAAAAAAAGCTCTCCAAATGGAAAGCCTATATTTTATAGTCCTGATTCCCTTTTAGGGAGGGTAGTTTATTTTTTACCAAAGCGTTCGTCAGAAACGGTCAGTTTAGCACGACCTTTTTTACGACGGCTGGCTAAAACCTTACGGCCGTTAGCTGTTTGCATGCGCTGACGAAATCCATGTACATGTTTTCTTCTGCGGACGTGTGGTTGGTATGTTCTTTTTTTACCTGGCATTGTATTAAGTTTTTCCTTTTACAAAAATTATTTACTAAAGCATTTTAATCTACATTCATCAGGGCACCATCCCTGCTGCTTGTGAAAGGACGGCGAAGGTAATAATAAATTGCGAAATAAGAAATACGATTTGTAAATTATTTGAAATTAAAGTTCTATGTGGGTTGATATTAATGATTTTCCGAAGAAAACGGCTCCATGATTATCAAAGTCTTCAGTAGAGTCGGTGGTATAAAAAGCAATCCTGCTGTTTTTGGTGCACTTCTCCTCCAACCCGGGATGTCTTTTTAAATAATCAGCCAAACTGCTGGCAACTATTTCACCCTGTGATAAAATGGTAGTGCCTTCAGGAACGAAGCGCTTTAATTTATCCAGGAGCAATGGATAATGTGTGCATGCCAATAAGATGGTATCAATATTAGAAGATTGGACCAGTAATTGGCGGATATTTTTTTCTATAAAATAATCAGCACCCGGGGAGAGGTGTTCATTATTTTCTATTAAAGGAACCCACATCGGACAAGCCTGCTGGTACACCTGAATATCGGGGAAAAATTTCCCAATTTCAATAGGATAGGAATTGGATTGCACGGTACCACTCGTCCCCAATATACCGACCTGGTTATTCTTTGTAAAATTTCCAATGATTTCCGTTGTGGGCCTGATAACACCCAGAACCCTTTTTTCAGGATCAATGAATGGCAGATCCCTTTGCTGAATGGTTCGCAATGCCTTTGCTGATGCAGTATTACAGGCAAGTACAACCAGCGGACAGCCCTGCCTGAAAAACCACTGAACACATTGCAGAGTGTATTGATAAACTGTATCAAAACTGCGTGGGCCATAAGGTGCACGGGCGTTATCACCGAGATAAATATAATCGTATTGTGGAAGCCTTTCAGCTATTTGCTTTAATATGGTAAGGCCTCCGTAACCACTATCAAAAACTCCGATTGGTCCGTTATTCATTTGTCAAAAATACAAAAGCCATCCTTAAAAAAGGGATGGCTTTTTGTGTTCAAAGTTTTAACTCAATTAATTATTCGGTTTACCTGCTGCCGGCTTAGCTGCTGGTACCGGATCTTTAATACCCATTTTCTTTTTAACCAATGGTAAAATATCATCTGATGGCGGACTTACCAACAAAGACCCGGCTTCAAATATGTAAGCGTAACCACTTTCTTTAGCAACTAATTTGATATTATCAATCGCCTTCTTTTGGATGGGGCCTAATAAAGCCTGCTGCTTTTCACCGATCATTTGTTGCATCGTTTGTTGCCATCCCTGAACTTTTTGATATAATGCGATCATATCATTTCTTTTCAGTTCCTTGGTTGCTTTGCTCATGGTTGCTGAATCTTTAGCAAATAAGCTATCCAACTCATTTAATTCTTTGTAGTATGAAGCGCCCTGTTGTTGCAGCGCTGTCTGATACTCCTGTAATTCTGTATTGGCTTTTTCTGCTTCGGGCATAGAACCAATCAACTCTTCCGTGCTGATATAGCCTATCTTGGCCTGGGAAAATGCGGTACCGGTTAATCCAAAAATTGAAATACCAAACACAACTGCTACGATTAGATTTTTCATTGTTCTTTTTAAATGTTTACTTGTTTATAGTTTGTTTTATTAAAGCATTCGCTGCATGCAAATAACCGCTTGTGATTTATTTAACACCCAAAAACTTTAGCACCTCATCGCTCCGGTCAAGTTTTGGGTCGGCAAATATAACGGTAATTCCTTCACTTTTATCCAAAATAAAATCATACGACCTTTCTATCGCTAATTTCTGAATGGCTATATAAACCTTATCCTGTATAGGTTTTATTAATTCCTGCCTTTTTTTAAAAAGGTCGCCTTCAAATCCAAAGCGTCTCTTTTGAAGATCCCTTACCTCTTTTTCGCGGTTGTATAATTCATCTTCTCTTTTCTTTTTCAATACATCAGTAAGCATAACCTGCTCTGCATCATATTCCTTATACATCCTGTCGAGATCGGCTTGTTTCTTTTCAATTTCCTGTTGCCACTGGTTGCTAAACTGATCCAGTTTTCCCTGTGATTCCTTGTACTCAGGCAATTTTTCGAGGATATATTTTGAGTCGATAATTGCGTAACGTTGCGCATTTGACACAAATCCCAGCAACAAAAAGCAGGAAATAACAAACACATTTTTTTTCATCTTACAATTTTTTACAAATAAACGGATATATATTTATTCCGGCTCCTGGCCAAGCATAAAAGTAAATTTATATGCGCTCTTTAATGGTTCACCCGCCTTTATCCTGTCGAAACCTAAGCCGTAATCAAACCCAAGTAATCCAAACATAGGCAGGAAGAACCGCATACCAACGCCTGCTGAACGACGTAATTTAAATGGATTGTAATCCTTGAACTTGTACCATCCGTTAGCCGCTTCAAAAAATGCAAGGCCGTAAATGGTACTGCTGGGGTTGGTACTGAATGGATAGCGCAACTCCAATGTGTACTTATTGAATATGGTGAAATACTCGGTTGGTGTTACATCTTCGGGATTTACTTTAGGATCACTGCTGGAATAAATCGGGTAGCCCCTGTGCGCAATGATATCATATCCCAATAGTGCGAATTGGTTATTTAATCCGGCATCGCCCACCTGGAACCGCTCGAACGGTGACACCTCTTTATCCTTATCATACTTACCAATAAATCCAAATTTAGCAGAGGCCTTTAAGATAAATTGCTTGTTTTTGTCTGCACCACGAGCAACGCCAATTGGTACATAATAATCGCCGGTAAAACGCCATTTGTGAAATTCAGGGAATTTGTAGGGATTATCGCCTGGCTTTGTAATACCCAAAGCCGAATAAGGCAATGTAAACTGGCCGCTCAATAAAAAGTTAGAACCACCGGTTGGAAATATTGGGTTACCCTGTGTAGAGTTACGGGCAATGGCTACTTTTAAACTAAGGTTGGTAGATACGCCGTCACTAATACCTTTAAAAATATTCGGGTAGTTTTTCAATTTATATTGCTGAACATTGAATGAATAGATCATGGAGAAATAATCATCCGGCCATTTCAATTGCTTGCCCAATGATACGCCCAAACCAAGAATCTTGATATAAGAATCATCGCCGCATGATCTGCAATAACGGCCAAATTGATCATAGGCATTTGATTGCTTGGTATTATAATAACTTACTGAAAAAGAATTTCGTTTTTTACCGCCCAGCCATGGCTCTGTAAAAGAGAAATTATAAGTACGGTATGCACGGCCATTCGACTGAATCCTCGCACTTAGTTTTTGTCCGCTACCGGAGGGTAAGGGATCCCATGTTTTTTTATTAAAAATATTATTGATTGAGAAGTTGTTGAACGTAATACCGAGTGTACCCGTTAAACCAATGCCGCCGCCAAAACCTGCAGATAATTCCAGTTGATCGTTCGATTTCTCTTCTACCTGCCAGTTAAT
>JANPIJ010000356.1:0-1647 GCA_031424955.1 Ferruginibacter sp.
CGGCCTTGCATTCATAAAAACAAAAAGCCTGACGCTTCCTTAAGGCCTGCACTTTATGGCAAACTCTATGCAAGGCACGATACTTGGCTTTGGTGTAAGTGGAAACAAAGAGCAAAGCCTGTTCAAAGCAGTATTTGAGCAATGCCCCGCCTGGCTAAGCGGTGGAGCGTTTGGACTTGAAGCAAGTGTCCCTGGATTAATTAGTGTTATTATTTCGACCATACTGCTATACCGGTGGAAGCCTTCAGGAAATATATTAAACTAAACTTTAAAGATTTTATGAAAACATTTTTTTATGCTTTCGCCTTATTACTTTTTTCTTTTTGCGTCAAGGCGCAGGAAAGCAATCCTTTTACCACCGGATTTGAAAAAAGTGCAGCCTCAAAAATATTAGGTGAACAGCGTAAAGTCTGGATTCATATTCCAAACAGTAATGGAGGAAACGACAATACCGGTAAAGGACGTTACCCGGTAATTTATTTATTAGATGGAGATGCAAATTTTAATGATATCGTCAGTATAACCGAATTCATGAGCAACGCAGGCCTTTGTCCTCCAATGATCGTAGTGGGGGTTTTACATCCGGCCCGGATGACGGACCTGACATTTGGTACAGACAAGGAAACGCCCGGTGTTGTTGGCAACGGCGAAAATTTCATGCGCTATGTGGAAAAAGAATTGATGCCATACATCGAATCAAATTACCCAACAGCTCCCTATAAGATCTTCATTGGTCACTCTGTTGGCGGCCTCACTGTAGTGAACACTTTAATACATCATCCTGATTTATTCAATGCCTATATTTCTCTTGATGGTGCTTTGTGGTGGAACAATCAGCAAATTGTAACAGGTGCAAAGATGATTTTAGCCAATCAGCATTATAAAGGGAAAACCTTATTTATGGCATTGGCAAACCGGATGGAAAGAGGCATGGATACGCTGCAAGTTCAAAAAGATACTACAGAGGGTACCGAACTTATCCGAAGCAACCTGGAATTCATTAAAGATATTTTTAAAAACAAAACAAATCAATTGCGTTTCAAACATGCATTTTACGAAAATGATGATCATAGTTCCGTACGGCTGATTGGAGAGTATGATGCACTTCGCTTTATTTTTGATTACTACAAACTTAAAATTTATAATAGTGAATTAGAAGACCCCAATTTTAAACTGGATTCTTTATTGATAACACACTATAATACTGTTTCTGAACAAATGGGCTATCCAGTTAAACCAGGTGAAAGCCAGGTTAATGGTCTTGCATACTATATGATGAGACAAAAACTATTTATTAAGGCGGAAGCTTTGTTTAAACTGAATATTGCAAATTATCCCGAAACAGCTAATTGTTATGATGGATTGGGAGATTTGTGCCTGGCAAAGGGGGATAAAGCAAAAGCTATAGAAAGTTTCAAAAAAACTTTGTCACTTAAAGCAATTCCTGAAACAATAGAAAAACTTGAAAAGTTATTAAAGGAAAAGAAATAAGGATCTCTATAAATTTACAAATTCTAAACATACTAATTAAGCCATTTATGATAAGTATAGCACAATTGGGACTTCTAATTTTACTATCGCTGTTTTTAGTATTGCATTTTATGATTCTTATAAAAATAATCCCTTACAATCTTGTTTGGGGTGGCA
>JANPIJ010000357.1:0-8154 GCA_031424955.1 Ferruginibacter sp.
CCAGTAGTTTAATGCTTTAAAGCTTATGCCCGGCTCAAACAGCCCCGTCCGAACGGCTTCAGCCGGGCGGGCTTGATTTTTTAACGGATCATATTGAAATTTTCTAGCACTTTTTATTCGAGGCCGCTACCAGCCTCTGATTGCTAACGTTTCACCTAATCCTATTATTTTTAATCCGATAGCTTTCGGATTTCATTATTCAAAAATAAGTACCTGCTTCCCGCTTTCCTAATGATTTTCTGAACAAATTAGCAGGCGGGCTTTTAACCTTTGTAGAATAACTACTGATTTAATTCACCGACCTTATTTGGCTTAATTTTTATGCATAAATAAAGTAGTAATCCGTGCCAACCACCCGGCCGGAAGGGGTCAGATCATCTGTATCATTTCTTTTCTGCTAAGCTTTGTACCGGATCACTTTACTTTTTTACACCCGTGCGGTATAATATATCAATGCGAATCTCTTGTCACCACACTTCCGGAACTTCCCACCAAAAAATCGAGATCGGCGCCTTTATCAGCGCCCATTACATGTTTAATATATAAACTAACATACCCTCTTTCAGCAACAGGTGAAGGTGGTATCCATAACCTTCTTCTTTCTTCCAGTACTTCATCCGGCACGTCCAGGTGTAATTTTCTTTGCCCCACATCTAATTCAATCATATCTCCGTTGTGTACCAATGCCAGGTTACCACCAATAGCCGATTCAGGCGATACATGCAGCACGGCCGTACCATAGGCTGTGCCACTCATTCTTCCATCGCTGATGCGTACCATATCTTTAATTCCTTTCTCCAGTATTTTCTTTGGCAATGCCATGTTTCCAACTTCCGGCATACCAGGGTATCCAACCGGTCCTACATATTTAAGCACCATTACAGAATTTTCATCGATGTCCAGTTCTGGATCATCAATTCTTAAATTGTAGTCTTCAATACTTTCAAACACTACTGCACGGCCCTTATGTTTCATTAAAGCGGGTGTGGCAGCAGATGGTTTTATTACTGCGCCATTTAAAGCAAGATTTCCTTTTAACACCACGCAGCCGCCTTCCCGTATCAATGGTTCTTTATAGGTGGCAATTACTTCCTTATCGTAACAATCCGTATTTCCCTTAATATTTTCATGATGATTTTTACTGGTAACGGTTATTATATTTTTGTGCAACAGATCTGTTAATTCATTTAATATAACAGGTAAACCACCTGCATAATAAAAATCTTCCATCAGGTATTTACCCGATGGCATCAGGTTTAGTAATAGTGGAATCTTGCTGCCAATCGTATCAAGGTCTTCCAGTTTTAAATCAACCCCTATTCTGCCGGCAATAGCGATCAGGTGTATGATAAAATTAGAAGAACCACCTACAGCGGCATTTACCATAATAGCATTTTCAAATGCTTCCCTGGTCAATATTTTATCAATGGTTAAATTTTCTTTTACCATTTCCACAATTCTTCTTCCGCTTAACTGAGCCATTAATTTTTTTCTGCTATCAGCCGCAGGAATTGCAGCGGCACCACTTAAGGTTAATCCCAGTGATTCCACCATACAGGCCATCGTACTTGCAGTACCCATCGTCATGCAGTGACCGATGCTCCTGCTCATACAACTTTCAGCAAATTCACCTTCTTTCTGAGTCATCTTTCCCGTTTTCATATCCTCATCAAACTTCCACACATGGGTACCGCTGCCAATGGTTTGCCCCTTGTATCGTCCATTAAGCATGGGGCCGCCGGGTACCACAATGGTAGGCAGGCCAACACTTGCAGCACCCATTACCGTTGAAGGAGTCGTTTTATCACAACCGGTAAGCAATACCACTCCGTCTATTGGATTGCCACGTATTGATTCTTCGGTGTCCATACTGGCGAGGTTACGAAACAACATGGCCGTTGGTTTCAGTAATGTTTCGCCCAGGCTCATAATCGGGAATTCCAACGGGAACCCCCCGGCCTCCAATACCCCGCGTTTTACCATTTCTGCATGTTCACGGAAATGCGCATTGCAGGGTGTTAGTTCACTAAAGGTATTGCAGATGCCAATTACTGGTCTTCCATCAAACATATCGGTTGGCATACCCTGGTTTTTCATCCAGCTCCTGTAAAGGAATCCGTCTTTATTTTTTTTACCAAACCAGTCGTGACTTCTTAATTTTGTACTCATATTATTATGCTTTTCTGAAAATCATCCATTACCATTTTTAATTTCTTCATTAGTCTTTTTGCTATTAACTAACCTGTAAATTTTCATTGGGTTCCCGTCTTTTAATTCATCCGAAGGTCCTGTTTGTTACGAGCTCATCCGCTTTAACAGATGTTGCAGCGTAACCCAGTTTCTTGAATTCTTTTTTAATGCCGGGCGCAGTGACGACTGACTCATCAATGGTTGCTTCACCGCGGATAATACTTACTGAACGCCTAGTCCTTCCCTTGAGTGGAGACTCCTGCATTATAAAGCTCACGGAGCTGAATAATAATGTTTCCCTGCCGGTGGCAGTAATGCTGAAATTACCGGGGGAGTTTATAACTGTAGCCCTGCCGGTACCTTTTACGGTTACCGTTACATCTGCAACATGTTTGCTTTCAGCATCAGTTACCTTTCCGGTTACTGTTTGTGCATGCAAACCAGCAGAAGCAAAAAAAGAAAACAGCAGGAGGAAATAGAATCGGGTACGTCCGGATGAAAAAGCCGGTTGTGATTTTTTTTTCATAATAGCAAGTTGTTGTGTAAATAAATAGCTTTGAAGAGAGTCTTTACGAAAACAATATTCGCATTTGTCAATGAAAGAAACTTCCAATATAAAACGTAGTTGGATTTTGTACAAAATACTACCGGATTTCTCAGATATTTATGTCATCAAATCACTTGTATATTTAGTTGCCAATGATTGCTGATGCGCCAATGCTATTGCTACCCGGGGATTCTTCTGCATTACAACAGTTAGTGCCGGGTAAGTATAATGCACTAATAAAGCATCATTCGAAAAGGAGGAAGGCATTTAATGATGCCTGCCCGGAATGTCGGTGCCTTAATTATATTCCTGATGGAAAATATGGTTGGCTGATTTATCCTGTAAAAGATTATCCTGATAACGGCTCTCTTTACCAGTTCAATCTTAATTTAAATATTCAGCATGCGGGATGTAAAAACGCTCCCGGCAACCGGAGTAATACATCCACGCCGGGTTTTATTATTATCACAAAGCTATTTCTTAATAATGTTTCTGTCTTTTCAAAACCACCGGTTGCCGAATTAATTTTTTCACTTTTTTGCAATGAATTTTTTAGCGGTGAGATTGGTTATGTTACTGATGTAAATCATGTACCTGGCCAAAGGATCATGCTTTACCAATAAGGCGCTCATACGATATTATTTTTTATTCAATCGAATTAAACCCAGGCAGATATATGGCTACTTTAAAAAAATCATTTTATACCGGTTGTTATATCGCCGCCCTCCTTTTCCTGGTGGCTTATATCGGCACCACAATGGGCAATCTATATCAATATTCGGGTTGGGTATTGATGTTGTTTTTCCTGAGCATTGCCATTGCATTTAAAGGACATAAATTTTTGAAAGGATTTTCATACACGGTACTAATTTTTGCTGCAGTAAGCCTTTCGATTTATTATCCTGCCTATTTTAAAACCATTGGCAACTTCCACCTTAGCGCCGTTATTGTACCCATGCTGCAACTCATTATGTTTGGCATGGGCACCGAATTAAGTTTAAAAGATTTTTCCCGGATTGTTCAAATGCCCAAGGGAGTTATTGTAGGCGTAATGTGTCATTACATTATTATGCCAATGGTGGGTTTTGGTGTTGCGCACCTGTTTAATTTCCCTCCGGAAATTGCAGCCGGAATTATTCTTGTGGGTTGTTGCCCAAGTGGTCTTGCATCCAATGTGATGTGTTATTTATCAAGAGGTAATTTGGCATTATCCGTTTCCGTAACCACCGTATCTACTTTGGTGGCCCCTTTGCTCACTCCATTACTAATGCGTCTTCTCGGCGGTAGCCTTATTGAAATTCATTTTCTGGATATGGTATGGGAAATGGTGAAGATGGTAGTACTTCCGGTAGCGCTGGGTGTACTGGTTCATTACTTATTAAAAGAACGTGCAAAATGGTTAAACCAGGTAATGCCTGTTACATCAATGGTTGGCATTGTAATAATACTGGTGGTTATTATAGCTAAGGGAAGGGATGCCCTTTTACAAGTGGGAGGAATGATTATTTTGGCAACCTTCATTCACAATACGTTTGGTTATTTATTGGGTTACTACTCCGGCCGCCTGCTAAAATTTAATGAAAGAGACAGCCGTACCATTGCGTTGGAGGTCGGTATGCAGAACGCCGGTCTCGCCTCCGCCCTTGCTTCCAAAATTAGTACCAATGCCTCCGTTGCGCTGGCGCCTGCAATCTTTGGGCCCATGATGAATATAACAGGTTCACTGCTTGCAAGCTGGTGGCACAATCGTGTGCCGAAGGATGAAGCGCCAAAAATTGAAACGGAAGAGCCTGAAATTCTTATAAACCCTGTAAGTTAAATTGACTAATCATTTTTAAAATTAAATCACTATTGTATGTCAGGAGTAAAACTGTTTTTTGTACTTATTGTTTTCTTTTCTACACATCTCTCTGCACAATCGGTGCAAATTTCTAAAGAAGAACTCATTTCTCTAACGCCGGAATGGAAAGGCGAACGATTTTCTGACGGACGCCCCAAAGTACCGGATGATATCATCCGCCGGATGAAACCTGTTACGATAGAAGAAGCATGGGCCATTTTAGTAGGCGCTGGCTACCGGTACCAGATTGCAGATGGCTGGGAGCAAATCATCAACCGGGATAGTGTACTGGTGGGCCGTGCTTATACCACCACGTTTATGCCAGGTCGCCCCGATGTATGGAAGGCCATTGACTCGATGGGAAAGAAAGAAGGAAGACGTGCTCAAAACGTTTGGGCAGTGGAGCAATTGCAAAAAGGCGATGTATATGTTGCCGATCAGTTCGGAGCAAAAAAGAACGGACCTACTATTGGAGATAGGGTAGGTACCGCCATTTATGCAAAAACCGGCAATGGCATTGTGTATGACGGTGCATTGAGAGATGTGGAAGGCTTAAAGGAATTTGGTGGCTTTACTTCTTTTTTTAGCAGTTATGATCCTTCGTATCATAATCCCGGAGGTGGACAAAACAGGGATTTAACTACCATGATTGTAGGAATTAACCGGCCTACCCGTATCCGCACGGTAACAGTAATGCCAGGTGATGTTGTGTTAGGTAAATTGGGAGTGGTTATTTTCATCCCACCTCATTTAGCTGAACGGGTGGTAAAAAGTTCAGAGCTTGTTCGTTTGGAAGATATGTTCGGACAACTCCGTATACGGGAAGGAAAATATACTGCCGGGCAAATTGATGCAAGATGGGCGGACAATATTCAAAAAGACTTTACTCAATGGCTCAAAGACAATATCAACAAATTGCCTGTTGCAAGGGAACAGGTACAGGAAATTATTAAACAAAGAGAAAGTACTACCCAGCAAACCAATAGTTTTTAGCGATAAAAACCCGGAGCGTTTACAACTTTCCAATCATTATTTCTAACTCCATTTTATTAAAAATAAAACTAATACAATGTCTAATTCAAGAAGATCATTTTTATCGAAAGCTGCTATGGTTGCTGCTATGGCGCCATTAGCACCTATGGCAACCTTTGGCAGAGGATTAGAGGATGCTGTTGAAAGAACGCCGATGGTTTCTCCACCATCTGCCATAAAAATCACTGATGTAAAGTGTGGATATATTGGCGGTAGTTTGTATGTCAAAATATTTTCCGACCAGGATATCTATGGTCTTGGTGAAGGGGTAGATGCTATTGGCGGAACCTATCACCTGGTGCAAAACCTGGGAAGAAGATTAAAGGGCCAGAGCCCGTTTAACATGCATCAAATATTTGAACAGTTGCGCAGAGGTGCACATTTCGGAGGTGGACAATCAGGTATGTTCGTTGCCGTTTTATCAGCCATCGAAACTGCCTTGTGGGATCTTACCGGTAAAGCATTGGGTCTTCCTGTTTACCAATTATTGGGTGGTAAATTCCGCGACAAAGTAAGGGTGTATTGTGATACGGCTCTTTACCGTACACAGTTCCCATCACCGGCTGATTTTGCAACTGCCGGAAAAGATGCTATTAAAAACTGGGGATTTAATGCCTTGAAATTTGACCTGGATTATGCATCGGATCCTGACAAATATGACCGTTGGAACTGGACTGCCAGCCCCGGTGAAATATCCAGGATGTACAACCAGCTTGCTGCCGTACGTGAGGCAGTAGGTCCGAAAATTGATATATGCGTTGATATGCACGGACGCTACGACCATGTAACTGCACAAACGATTGCCAAGAAAGTAGAACCTTTGAACCTCACATGGTTGGAAGAGCCCATTCCCGCAGAGAACTTTGCTGCATTTAAGACCATTTGTGAAGAAACCAGTACACCCATCGCGGCAGGCGAAAACGTTTATCTTGGCCATGGTTTCAAGCAATTGCTGGATAACGGTGTGGATTTTATTATGCCTGATTTACAAAAATGCGGTGGTTTAGGAGAAGGTCAGCGTATTGCTAACCTTGCTAACCTTTACTATATACCTTTCGCCCCGCATATGGTGGCATCCTTACTCGGCGCTATGGCTTGTGCCCACGTTTGTGTGTCAGTACCAAACTTTCATATAATGGAATGGCAATCTTATTTCCATACAAATCCTATGTATAGAGAGATCGTAATATTTGATGAAGAGAATTGGGTGAAAGACAGCTTTATTAAAGTATCTGAAAAACCAGGTATTGGTATTGATCTTAATATGGAAGCCATGAAGAAGTATGCAACAAAGGGTTTGCCCTTCTTTGAATAATCATTAATAGGATAAAGCTTATCATTTGCAAACGTAAGCTGAGAATAGGTTAGCTTTCAATTTCTTTTTTTTCTTGATAAAAAAAAGAAACAAAAAAAATCAATCCGCCGCGGCGGATAAAATCAAGGAACTCGCCGCCAGTAGTTTAATGCTTTAAAGCTTATGCCCGGCTCAAACAGCCCCGTCCGAACGGCTTCAGCCGGGCGGGCTTGATTTCTTAACGGATCACATTGAAATTTTCTAGCACTTTTTATTCGAGGCCGCTACCAACAAATGGTTGCGCTACCAACCGCCAGATGGAAACGAAAATTTCATTTTTAGACAGCTTCTTAAATATTTATTACCGGATTAATTATTTTAAATGAGTTAGTATATGAAACTAAATTGTAGTATTCTCTTCCTCCTGTTATGTATTTGCTTTGGCGGTTATTTATCGGCACAAACTATTTCCAAAGAAGAATTGATTTTTCTTACTTCTGAATGGAAAGGAGAGCGATTTGCTGACGGAAGACCAAAAATTCCGGACGGCCTGTTAGTAAGGGCTAAGCATATCATGATTGACGATGCCTGGACCGTGTTGAAAAACCAGGGCTATCTAAACCAGTTTGAAGGAAATTGGAAAACCGTTAATGATACACCTATGACAGGCCGTGCAGTTACCGCAATGTATATGCCCAGCCGGCCGGATGTTGAAAAACTCATCAAAGAAAAGGGAGCCAGGCAGGGGAGGAAGGGTAATACCAATGCCTGGCCCATTGACATATTAACCAAAGGCGATATATACATTGCAGATGCCTATGGGAAAATCAGCGGTGGTTCCATCATGGGTGCTACATTAGCCAATTCCATTTATAGCAAATCGGGCAACGGCGTAGTTTTTAATGGTGCAGCCAGGGATTTGCAGGAAATAAAAAACATCTCAGGTTTCAATGCTTTTGTTCGGGATTTCCATCCCTCTTTTACGGAAGAAATGGTGCTGATGGGACTCAATACAGCCGTTCGTATTGGCAATGTAATGGTGCTTCCCGGCGACCTGGTAATTGCGCAAAAGGAAGGAGTACTTTTTGTACCGGCACATTTAGCTGAAGAAGTAGTTAGTACCGGCGAATTTGTAATTCGTAAAGACCAGTTTGGTTTTGAAATGGTGCGTGCAGGAAAATATAGTACCGGTGAAATTGACAGTCAATGGACGGATGAAATAAAATCCGAATTTTTAAAATGGCTGGAAAA
>JANPIJ010000358.1:0-5260 GCA_031424955.1 Ferruginibacter sp.
GCAAAGTATGCTACAAGACAACAGCATCATTGCCGAAAAGGGAACTATGGGATTTTCCGAAGATAAAAAATTCCTTGAATTTACTTTATACAATGGCTTCCGGTACCAGGAGCGTGGAAATTCAATGGATACCAGCACAGAGTTTATAAGGTTGGGCTTTAAAGAATATAAAAAATTATTTGATCTCAGTTCGTTGCAGATGATGAACACCCCGGACAGTATTTTTAAAAATGATTACAAAATGCTGAGCATCCGGCAATTGAATTATTCGATAGACTCCTTAGCCAGGGTAAAAGACAGTTTTCAAAAAAGGTTACATATTGAAATCAGCTCACAGCTTCATTATGATGACTTGCCAGACAGTATCTGGAAAAAGGCAGTACCAATAACACGAAAAATAAAAAAAATGGAGGAGCTGATACCGGATTCCGCCAGTTTTTCGGTATACGAAAATTCAGTAAATGTGCTCAATTCCATGAAAAGCACCTACCAGTTTTCAGGAGCAGAATGGGATAATAAGGATAAGGATTTACGTAACAACAAAATAGAATGGCACCGAAAATTCTCATTGTCGTTAGCCTGCCTCATTCTATTCTTTATTGGTGCTCCGCTTGGTTCCATTATCCGTAAAGGAGGACTCGGGATGCCCCTTGTGGTAGCCATTGTATTTTTCCTGATATTTCATTTACTCAATATGTTTGGCGAAAAATTTGTGAAAGATGATCTCGCCAGCCCGTTTGTTGGTATGTGGTTATCCATCCTGGTATTGGGACCTTTGGGGGCGCTACTTACCTATAAAGCAATGCATGATTCTCAACTATTCAATAAGGAGTTCTATTACCGCTTTTTTAAAAGGGTAAGTCCGTTATTTAAACCGGTTGTTAATATATGGAACCGTACAAAAAAGTTTAGCTAAATTTATAGTATTAAAAAAAACCTACAATGAAAAACACAACCAGAAGAAACTTTATAGAAAAGTCTGCTAAAGCAGGCGTAGCAACCTTTATAGCGCTTCCATCAATCAGTACGTTAATGGCGGCCGGCTGTAGTACCCCTTCTCTCCTGGCCAAAACTCCCAATGACTTTAAAACCGGGTTTGACCAATTACCATTGGTTTATGCTTACAATGCATTGGAGCCTTCCATAGATGCACAAACCATGGAAATTCATTATACCAAACATGCCTCTGCATACAGTAAGAATTTAAAGGAAGCTGCTGCTGCTGAAAAAGTGGATACTGCCAAACCAGTGGAAGATGTGCTGCAGAAAATCTCTGCGTTTTCCGTAAAAATGCGCAACAATGGAGGCGGCCACTACAATCATGAATTGTTTTGGAAATGCATGACTGCCCCTAACACCAGCGGTCAACCGGCCGGAAAATTATTAACTGCTATTGAAAAGAATTTTGGCTCACTGGATGAAATGAAAAAACAATTGACTGAAGCAGCCAAAACAAGGTTTGGAAGCGGCTGGGCCTGGCTGTTAGTTACTAAAGAGAAAAAGATGGTAGTAAGTTCTACCCCCAACCAGGATAATCCATTGATGGATATAGCAGAGGTGAAGGGTTTCCCATTATTTGGATTAGATGTTTGGGAACATGCCTACTATTTAAAATATCAAAATAGAAGACCTGAGTATATTGAAAACTTTTGGAAAGTACTGAACTGGAATTATGTAAGCGAAAGATTTAACAGCATTTAATTTGAATCAATTTTTATCAAACAAAAATACCAGCCTGCTATTTTTATTTGCCGGTACACTGATAATGATGGTGGTGATGGCTAAAACCGGCGCCCCGCTCAAAACTACTTTAACTCCAAAAGGAATATTGGATCTTGAATTCGCCGGCAACGCATCCAAAACGGCTGTGGTAGTAAATGCCTGGAAGAATATCCCGCCCGGGGACAGGCTGGAGCTTGCAAAAATTAATACCTGGTTAGATTTCATATTTATTTTCTTCTACTCCTTTTTTTTATCTCAATCATGCAGATCAATTGCCGGGGCAGCAAATGGATTTCTTTTACTCACCGGCCGGTTTTTAGCAGCAGGGGCACTGGCAGCAGGGTTATTGGATATTTTCGAAAATACCGGAATGCTGCTTACCTTAAATGGTCATTTTTCAGATAGCAATAGTTTGCTGACCTTTATTTTTGCAGTTTCAAAATGGGGATTGGTTTTAGCTGCCATCGGGTATATTGTAATAGCCGGTGCCTGGTTATTAATACAAAAATTAAAAAACTCCCGGTAATGCAGGTGCTTTCATTGAATTCACTACTCATCAGAATCGTTACCATTCTAGCAATAAATAGACTCAGCCTTTGCTCCAGAGGTAATGATTAAATACATCTTAAACAAAGGCTGATAAATTGGCTAACAATCTGGTACAAATATATACCGCAGTTTTCAACAACAGTATCAAATTTGCCTTTTTTTTGTAAATTTTATGTTATTGAAACAGAAACAATTGGTCGGTAAAAAAGGACTAATTTCGTTTGCCCTATTTAATTCATTTTCATTATTAAAATACTCATCAAGATGCAAGTTTGGAAAGATTACCAGGAAAAACACAAAGACCGTTTTTTAAGCGAATTACTGGAGCTGCTGCGCATCCCCAGCGTAAGTGCAAAAACGGAAAATAAGGCGGATATGATTACCTGTGCCGAAAGCGTAAAGCAACGCTTAATTGAAGCCGGGGTAGACAAGGTAGAAATTTATCCTACAGATGGCCACCCGATTGTGTACGCAGAAAAAATAATTGATCCGTCATTACCAACAGTATTGGTATATGGCCATTATGATGTGCAGCCGGCAGAACCGCTGGAACTTTGGAAAAGTGGTCCGTTTGATCCTGTGATTATTGATGGCAAAATTTTCGCCCGTGGCAGTTGCGACGATAAGGGCCAGGTATATATGCATGTAAAGGCGTTGGAAACGATGATACAAACCAATACACTTACCAACAATATAAAATTTTGTATTGAAGGAGAAGAAGAAGTTGGTTCGCCAAACCTGGGTAAATTTGTGGCGTCTCACAAAGACCTATTGAAGGCAGATGTTATCTTGATTAGCGATACCGCGATGATTAGTTTAGATACACCGAGTATTGATATTGGAGTACGTGGCTTAAGTTATATTGAAGTAACAGTAACAGGCCCTAACCGCGACCTGCACAGCGGCGTATACGGTGGAGCGGTAGCGAACCCCATCACCATGCTTGCCAAAATGATCGCCTCCTGTCATGATGAAAATAACCATATTACCATCCCCGGCTTTTATGACGATGTAGTGGTGTCAACTGATGAGGAAAGGAAACTAATGGCTGCTGCACCTTATGATGAACAGGAATATAAAGATGATTTGGGCGTAACTGAATTGTGGGGTGAGAAAGGATACACCACCAATGAAAGAACCGGCATACGGCCTACCCTGGAATTGAATGGCATTTGGGGCGGCTACCAGGGCGAAGGAGCTAAGACCGTATTGCCATCGAAAGCAATGGCTAAAATTTCTACCCGCCTGGTACCCAACCAGTCTTCTGAAAAAACAACCGCGATGTTGCTGGAACATTTCAAAAAGATTGCACCAGCCGGTGTTACTGTCACTGCCTTCGAACACCATGGCGGAGAGCCTTACATGACCCCGATAGACAGCATCGCATACCAGGCGGCAGCAAAGGCATTGGAGACCACGTTTGGCAAAGCCCCGATCCCTGTACGTGGTGGAGGTAGCATTCCAATTTGTGCCTTGTTTGAAAAAGAACTGGGCGTAAAAATAGTATTCATGGGCTTTGGGCTGGATAGTGATAACCTGCATAGCCCGAATGAAAAATTCAATGTAGAAAATTTTTACAAAGGCATCGAAACCATCCCTTATTTTCATCAATATTTTACGGAGATGAGTAAGTAATTGTTTACTACCCGCTAAAAGCCGAAGGTTTACACCTTCGGCTTTTTTATTGTATGATATTAGCACCCTCATTAAAAAAGAACACTTCTCATGAAACTTTCAAAAAATTCTTTTTAGTTAACCAACTTTAGTATTTCATGGCATCGACATTGGCGTCCGCCGCGGCGGATCGGATTTTTTTCATGGCATCAGTGACATCCGGATAGAATACTTTAACTAAATTTAGACAGCTTCGAAAAGAACCGGAAAAAGAATATAAAAAGATTTACAAAACACTTTGAATATTGAATGACTGGCAAGGTTATTACATAAACAAAAAAAATGCCATTTGTGAAAAAGGATGATTTTATTCCAAAAACCGGCTATCCCCTACCAATTATAAAAAATTAATACCTCCAATTGGGGTTTTGTTATAATTTTAAATAACCAAACTAAAAAACATGAGATCATTAAATCTATTCAAAGCCATGATTGCTATGTTTGTAATCGTAGCAAGCTTAAAAGCCGGCGCCCAGGTAACCACCGCTACTATCAGTGGTACGGTAACTTCCACAGACGGCAAACCCTTACCCGCAGCTACTGTTCGCATTTCTTATCCCAATGCAGGTATTACCAAGGTTACCACCACCCAATCGAATGGATCTTTTTTGGTGCCCAACCTGCGTGTAGGCGGACCTTATACAGTAACGGTAACGTTTACCGGCTATAAAGAAAAAACGGAAGATGATATTGCACTTGAACTGGGGCAAAACACCTCCCTTGAATTTAAAATGGAGGCCAGTTCTGTTAGCCTCGAGGGTGTGGTGCTTTCTGCCAGGTCAAAAATATTTGATAACCAGCGTACAGGGGCATCTACCAATATCAGTTCACGCCAGTTGAGGCAATTGCCAACCATTTCAAGGTCAGCAGATGACTTTACAAGATTAACACCTTCCGCTTCGGCAACCTATAACGGTACTTCTTTTGCGGGCCGGAATGGCCAGTATAATAATTATTCATTGGATGGGGCAGTTTTCAATAACCCATTTGGCCTGGATGCGCCAACACCCGGTGGCCAAACCGGTTCACAACCGGTATCATTAGACGCTATTGACCAGATACAGGTGAATATTGCACCTTATGATGTAACACAGGCAGGATTCACAGGAGCCGGCATTAACACGGTAACCAAATCCGGGACCAACAATTTTGCCGGAACCATTTATGGTTTTGCCCGTAACCAAGGTTTAACAGGTAAAAAAGTAGATGGTAATAAGATATCAGTTCCGGACCTCACCCAATTACAGGCGGGCTTTTCATTGGGAGGAGCTATCAAAAAGAACAAGCTTTTTTATTTTGTAAATTTTGAAACAGA
>JANPIJ010000359.1:0-1877 GCA_031424955.1 Ferruginibacter sp.
CATTCCCTTTTGCTTTAACTCGTACTCAAGGTCAAACAAACCAGACTCTGACTGGTCAAGTAAAATCAATTTCTTTACCCGATGGGTCATCAGCTGGCGACAAATTTCACTGCCGATAGAACCGGCCGCACCCGTAACTAAAACTGTTTCATTAAGATAATTATGTGGAGTAAGATCGTTCGGTAATAAGATTTCATCACGCTGTAACAACTCCTCAATATTCATTTCCTTTACCTGCCGTTTTTGGAACAGGCCACCGGACCATTCATTGGCGTGAGGCACTACATTGATCTTAATTTTAAAAGGAGCGCAAAGATCAGTGATTGCAATTTTTCTTTCTACTGACAACTTATCGATGGCAATATATAATTGGGTAATCCTTTTTTCGTTTAACAATTTTGATAATTGCAGACCCGATGCACCATAAATTGGAAGCCCTTCAATTTTCTTACCAACCTTATAAGGACTGTCATCCAAAAAACCTACCAGGGTAGTACTAATTTTAGCATCCTGTTCCAAAACTTTCTTGGTGATCTGGCCCATCATGCCGGCTCCAAAAATGAGTGTGCGGTCAGTCGTATTTGGTTTAGCCTGTGCTCTAAAATAAATTTCTTTTACAACTAATCTGAATACCACTAATAAGAATATAACGACAAACAGGTTTATTAACAGCAGGGGAATCGTAACATTTTTCGTTAATACATTCATCTGATCCACCATGAATATGGCGACCCAAATTGTGAATTGAAGGAAAGCGAATTTAATTATCCTTACAATATCCTTGATCTCTGAATAGCGGATAATACCCTTATAAATCGCAAATGTAATTATACATATTACACCTATAGCCAGGTTTGTAACCAAACCAGGTAGCAGGCGAATAACATCAGGGATGTCAACCGAAAAACGCTGAACTAAGAAAAAGGAAAAAACAAAAGAAATTGAAATTAGTACAATATCAAAACATAGTATTATCCATCTAGGGGCAAAATTCTTTAAAAATCTTTTATGCATACACGGGGGATAGTTTTATTTATTCAATATGCTCCTTAAGATTGTACGTAGCATTAATCATACCAAAACGATAACCTAAATCCGCAACAATCCCTTGCAAAACGTTGTTAATGTTTCACTTAACTGAGTCGTTCCTAACTTATCAATTTCATTATCAGTTTTTTGCGTGCAAATCTACGGATTATATGCCAAGTGTGATAACAATTACTTGCACGTAGAAAGGATTATAGGGGCAGTAAAAACTCGTGAAGGTGAGGCGCCCTCATGTAATGGAAGCCATGGGGAATTAAATAACCAATAAACTAATGCAACCTAAACTGTCAGGGCAGATTTATTCTTTAATCGGTTGATTAGTGACAACTTAAGGTACCAATAAGCAGCCATAAGGGCCAATGATATGAGTATCAGGGGAAGAAGTGAGATGCAATTTGTTACAACTAACAAGTTAATTATAAGTTGGAGTAAAGAATAAGTAATACTAATCCATAATTGTGGAATCTTTTCTTCGTTTGACAAATATTGGTATAAATGTTTCCGGTGTGGTTTAAAAATATTCTCTTTCTCAAACAGCCGTTGCACAATTGTAAACACCGAGTCAATTCCATAAACAAGCAATAAAAAAATATACAGGTAGTTTTTAGTTTCTACCACCCTCGCCAGGATAAAAAAAACAACCAAAATAGCAAGACTGATACTTCCCACGTCTCCGGCAAAACACCGTGCTTTGATCCGGCAATTGAAGAAATTAAAGACAATCAATGAGAAAATGGAAAAAAGCTGCAAAAGCCTTAAACTGGAATGATCTTCGGTGAGGAATAGGGGGATGATGATAGCGAGTGTATACAAACCTGTCATCCCGTTTA
>JANPIJ010000360.1:0-4443 GCA_031424955.1 Ferruginibacter sp.
CCTTGTTACAGGTAGGAGCAGGTAATCATATCCTGAAATTAAGAGCCGCCATAACCGGGCCGGCAATATATATTGGTACCACTCCCTCCGTATTTCAAAACGACCTGGTTGTACAGGTGATCCCGGAATAAATGCAGCTTCCGGATGTTACCTGCCGGTCAGCAGGTTAAGGGTATTTATTTGAGATTGAATCTACATGCTTTTGCCAGGTAATTTTGTTGGTGAAATTTGAATGATAGATGATAGCCTGAGAAAGGAGAACCTGTACTTACAACCAGCAGGAAATATAATAATACATTTGCTTTTTGTTATAACAACCGGAAAATTTCAACTCTGAATTCTTAGTTATTTGATCTCATCCCCATTATTCATTATCTCTTCCATATCCCGGTCGTCAGAAATAATGCCCTTGGCCTCCAGCATGCGCATGTCTTTGGCATCCTGTAAAAATTTGGAGGCAAAGATGAATGCGTTGAGCCGTTCATTTTTTGAAAAGATAATCTGTTCGTTGTTGCCGTTCCATTCTGTCTGGCCCTCGTACATGTACAAAATATTTTCGCCTATTTCCATTACGCTGTTCATATCATGCGTATTGATCACCGTTGTCATGTTGAATTCTTTGGTGATGTCGTAGATGAGCTTATCGATTACCATACTCGTTTGGGGATCCAGGCCGGAGTTGGGTTCGTCACAAAATAAATATTTTGGATTGAGCACAATGGCCCTGGCGATGCCCACTCTTTTCTTCATACCACCACTTATTTCTGCCGGAAATTTATCATTGGCATCCTCTAAATTCACTCTAGCCAATACCTCGTTAACCCGTTTTAGCTTTTCCGCATGGTGCATTTTGGAAAACATATCCAACGGAAACATTACATTTTGTTCCACCGTCATACTGTCGAATAAAGCAGAGCCCTGGAACAGCATGCCTATCTGCTGGCGCAGTTCCTTTCGGTTATCGTCCGTCATATCTGTAAAGCTGGTGCCGTCGTAAATAATCTCTCCGCTATCCGGTTCAAATAGCCCTACCAGGCATTTTTGTAATACCGTTTTTCCACTGCCACTGGTACCAATGATTAGGTTACACATGCCCGTTTGCATCACGTGACTTACATCATTGAGTACAACTTTTTCACCAAAACTTTTATGTATATTTTTAAACTCAATCATAGTATCAGGGGGCAGGATTTAATAATATTTGTGTGAGCACATAGTCGGCAAATAAAAGCATAATACAACTTACCACCACGCTTTTAGTGCTGCTGCGGCCAATTTCCAAAGCGCCTCCTTTTACGTAGTACCCGTAATACGCAGGGATACTGCTGATAATAAAGGCGAAAGTGTAGGATTTAATCAATGCGAACACCACATTATAGGGAACAAAGTTTTGCAATAGTCCCCGGTCGAATGTATCAGTAGATAAAATATTAGATGCAGTACCGGCCAGGCGGCCACCCCAGATACCCAATACCATGGATATGATTACCAATAAAGGGATGGTGAGTAAGGCGGCTGCAATTTTCGGCAATATTAAGTACGCTTTGGTATTGATACCCATTATTTCGAGCGCATCTATTTGTTCACTCACCCTCATATTGCCCAATTCGCTGGCAATTTTACTGCCAATTACCCCGGCCAGCACAATACAAACAAGGGTAGGTGCAAACTCCAGTATCACCGTATCTCTTACAATTTGAGCAATAGTGGTTTGGGGAATAATGGGACTTACCAACTGGTAAGCAGTTTGCACGGCGCTTACAGCACCAATAAAAACAGAAATAATAGAAACAATACCCAATGAATTGATGCCGATATCAGAACATTGGTGCATAAATTCTTTCCAGTACATCTTACCATTCTCAGGCCTGGTAAACATGCCTTTTAACATAATAAGGTAACGGCCAAAGTGTGTGAAAAACTCCATGGGGCAAATTTATTGAAAAAGAAAGTAAATACAGGTGATTGTTTGAAGCGGATGTTTGTAAAGTTTACACCTTTCAAAAAGGCGTAAACTTTATAAATGTAAATCATTTACGGTCTGAAATTAACAACTCTTTCAGATGCAGGTACATGAGTTGGGGCATGGTGGTACATTTTAAAAAAAGTGGGTTGCCTTCATAATGTTCCGAAAGCTCCCCGGCCAATTGTTTTATCTTAGCTTCCGTAGAAAGCTGGTCGTCGGCTGCTGCTACCCGCAAATCTCTTAGCCGTTGCCGTTCAGATTTAATACGCCGGATAATCTGCGATCTTTCTTCCTGCTGGTATTGACTGATTACTTCTTTGTTAAGATGCTTCTTTACCAGTTGTACAAATACCAGGTTCTCTTTAAAAAATTGAGGCAGGTAATTATTCTTGTTGCCTTCGTAAGATTGCTGGTCAAAATCAATGGACCGGATCTTAAATTGTACATCATCGAAATCCTGGGTGATGTCAAAA
The DNA here is from genome assembly GCA_031424955.1 of Ferruginibacter sp. Classification (GTDB taxonomy): domain Bacteria; phylum Bacteroidota; class Bacteroidia; order Chitinophagales; family Chitinophagaceae; genus Ferruginibacter. Next base: position 2,440 of record JANPIJ010000360.1, read on the forward strand.
ATGAAATTGTAGCTGCGCATATCGCCCAGTAATCGTACAAAACATCTCTCATTAAATTTCACAAATTCCTTGGCGATTCTTTTAGGGTTGAATTCAACTCTTTGAAGATAGTGTGTGATAAACATATCGCCTGGTACACCTGAAATATGCTCTTCTACCAGAGTGTTGCCTTCCACCAAAAAATTCATAAAATTGGGTGATAGCAGGTGTTCCAGTTCCATTCCAAAAATACGGGATGCATCCGCCACCTTGATGTAAAAATAGTCGTACACCTCGTTATAGGTATTCACTATTTTAATTCTAAACGGTTTTGAATTGCCAAAAAGGCAGTAGTCTATCCGTTCTATGTATAAATGTTCTTCTGCCTGTGTATGCCCACTCGATTTTAAAATCGAATACATTCTTTTAAGCGACGCATGTATTTCATCCGTTAGCGAGGGATTAAAAAAAACAGATTCCCATAAGGTGTTTTTACCGTGGCTGTCAATTACGGGTATACTAAAACTAAAATGTTTCAATGTGTCATAAGAGACCGGCAAAGGCACTTCCCTGCCATATCTTTTCAGGTATTTCCTGAAAGATTTACTTACAGTAAACGATATTTTTTTTGCAATGGGATGCAGGTTGTCCATATACGCTTACAGTTCGTGCGATGTTCTTTTAAATTGTTTCCACCACTTGCTTTTGCTGATGGCATCTTTTGTATCAGTCTCGCATTTCATCTGGGCATCCACTACAGCTATTAATACCATATTGAAAATGGAACGGATGGAGCTGCCCAGTTGTAGTACATGTACCGGCTTTTTTAAGCCTAATAAAATGGGGCCGATTGAATCAGCGCCGCCTATTTCCTGCAATAAATTATAGGCTATATTACCGGCTGCAAGGTTGGGGAATATCAGTGTATTCACTTCACCATCCAGCAACTCTGTGAACGGATAATTTTCTTTAAGTACTTCTTTATTAAATGCCAGTATACCCTGTACTTCACCATCACAAATCAATGTGGGGTCTTTTGCTTTTACCAGTTCTCTTGCTTTGCCAACCAGGATTGCTTCCGGCGAATCGCTGCTGCCAAAATTTGAATAGGAGAGCATTGCAATGCGGGGAACAATATTAAATTGCCTTACCTCTTTAGCAGTAAGTAATGCTATTTCCGAAAGTTCTTCAGCAGTGGGATTGAAATTAATAGTAGTATCGGCTAAAAACAATGGTCCGCGTTTAGTGAGCAAAATATACATACCGGCAATTTTTTTCAGGCCGGGTTCTGTGCCAATGCTCTGTATAGCCGGCCGGATGGTATCAGCATAATTCCTGGTTAAGCCGCTGATCATACAATCTGCTTCCCCGCTTTCCACCAGCATGCAACCGAAATAGTTCCGGTCCTTCATCATCTTGTTTACTTCATGCCAGTTAGCACCTTTACGTTGCCGCCTTGAGTAAAACAATTCTGCAAACTGTTTTCTCAGTTCTTCTGTTTCATCCGATTTTGGATCGATGATGGGCATATCCTCCAGGTCGATGCTGTTTTCCAGCGCCAGTTTCATTATCTTTTTGGTATCGCCCAGTAAAATGGGATAACCCACTCCTTCTTCTACTACCAGTTGAGCTACTTTTAAAATCTTGATATTTTCAGCATCCGCAAATACCACCCGCTTTGGATCTTTTCTGGCCTTGTTGCCAATAACACGGCTTAACTGGTTATCCAATCCAAGACAAACTTTCATGAACTCCTCTACTTGAAATGTCTTTCAATCGGTTAACGATTTCGCCCAATTGGTTGCAAGTTCAAATCGGGGCCCAAAGTAAGATAGAGTAGCGTAAAGTGCTGATTTTTAATTAGTTGAATAATTGTGTTTTTAAAATGGCTAAAATGTATCTGTCTAATTATCAATAAGTTACATTTTGTATTTCAAATTATCTTTTTAAATATTTGTAAAGGGTAGGCTTGGTAATCTTCAAGGTCTCACAAATCTCTTTGATGCTATGTTTTTTAGAATCGTA
>JANPIJ010000361.1:0-12725 GCA_031424955.1 Ferruginibacter sp.
AACAACAAAAGCTTGCCCGTAAACAAATTAGTTTTTGAAGCCAGGTTATATTCTAATCCGATATTGCGGTTGTAGGGTAAATAAGGCAGACGCAGTGAATCCTTTTCGCCGGAATATTTATTGGATTGCATATTGATGAAAATGATGCCGATATTAGAACGGGAAAAAAGCCGGCGTTGTAATGCAAATACGGCAAAATTCTGACCGGGCGCAGCAGTCTTTTCCTGCCTGGCAGTTTGCATATCCATTGCAGTAACCCGCCAGTTACGATTGAGCTTGCCACTTAGCCTGCCCCCATATTCAATAGGCACTCCCAGCCCGATGCGCCGCGAAAAAAAAGGACGAATAGCAGGGGTTCCAAAATTATTTAACTGGTCCCCGTTTTCAAGAAAAAACTGTCTTCGTTCCGGGAAAAATAATTCATACCGGTCCAGGTTGGTAACCTGCCGGTCTACCTCCACTTGCGAAAAATCCGGGTTTACGGTCAGGTCAAGATTTAAGGAAGAGCTGATGGCTACTTTGGCATCCAGGCCAACCTGGTGTTTATAATTGTTCGGTAAAGCCGGGTGATACGATTTTGAAATACCGGTGATAAAATAAGGGATCACTGAAATATTGCTTCCCTGCACAGGGGGTGGTTCTTCCCATACCAATGTGCCTGTATGCGCCAGTGAAGCGGTAGGGAATTGCCTGGGTACCGGTGCCCAGCTTGATTTTTCCGATGTTTTTAAATCGTTCCGGCTGAAATTGATTCCCCAGTTTTTAATACCCTTTTTAAAGCGCAGGGTTTTAAACGGTATGGCCATTTCCAACACCCATTTATCATCATAATGTTTTACAGCCGACTTCCATAAATTATCCCAGTTTAAATCAACCTTTCCGCCTTCGTACATCAATCCATCCCACTGAGCCCCGGCTGAATTGGCGCCAAAAGCAAACCCGTTTGTATTGTCATTAAACGGATCCATAAACAAAATAAAATTGTCATTCTTCACAAAATCAAAATCACGTCTTAATGATTCTACCACTTCCGGTCCCGGCATTCCATTATAGCAGGTGGCCAACAGGTAAATATTGCTTTGATCATAGGCCATCGACACTTCCGTTTTTACATGGGCATTACTTGTGTCCATGGGAAGCACCATAAAAAAATCCCTGGCCACCGCTGCTCCTTTCCAACCCTCGTCATTTGCCAGGCCATCTAATTGTATCGCCTTTACAGCATAATGAATATTTAACTGATAAGCAGCATTCTTTTTTTGTGCAACCAGTACAGTGCTCAATAAACAGCAATAAAAAATTAAACTGGTTTTTTTCACGATGGCGATTGTAAAACGGAAAACCTGCTGATACAATTATATAAACGGCGCTGCAATATTGGATTAACGCAAAGCACCAAAAATTGATTTGATACCCGGCGATCATTGGGCTGAATCCTTTAATATCTTATTGGCAAACTAAGATATGAGCCTTTATCTGCAGGCCGGTAGCTATTTTATCCGGGGCTCCTTTATTGATTCCCATTAAATTTAAATAAGGTTCTTTTTAATATGGGTGATGCTTTTAGTAATACCGTCGTAAGGAGAACCAGGACATTTATCCTGCTCCACAAAAAAGTATTGCAGGCCGGCTTTTTTCTGGTGCTTTAAAATTTCTTTGTAGTTAATAACACCATTGCCAACCTCTGTAAAAGCCTTTTGCGGGGTATTGTCCATATCTTTTAAGTGAAAAAGCGGGAACCTGCCGGGGTGCTTCCTAAAGAGTGCAACGGAATCCATCCCTGCTTTTGATACCCAATAAATATCCATTTCAATTTTTACCAAATCCTTGTCTGCACCGAGTAAAATATCAAAGGGATACTGACCATCCAGTTTCATAAACTCAAAATCATGATTGTGGTAGCATAATTGAATACCGGCTTTTTTGCATCTTTCTCCGGCAATGTTTAATTGATCTGCTACATATTTATAATGATCGATTCCTTTACGTTCCACTTCAGATAAGTAAGCACATACCATGTATTTCAATCCAACTGCTGCGGCATCATCCACTGCTTTATCCCACTCATGTAGCATGGTACCTTTCACAATTGCTCCTTTTTGCATTTCTTCGCCTAACCTGTAATGTGCACTGGGCATTATCAATCCATTATCTTTTAACAGCTTTGAAAAAACTACCGGCTCCATCCCATAGAATTTTTGTGTACCGGTATAGGTAGCTCCCTCCACAGAATTGTAACCAATTGCTGCAACTTTTGAAAGCGCATCTGCCGGATCTTTTGCCATGAAGTCTCTTACGGTATATAATTGCAGTCCGATCAAAGATTTATTCCGGAGCAAGTCTGCCGGCGCCATCCACAATCCGGCGGAGAGCAGGGACGTGGATTTTATAAAAGAACGTCTGGTTGTCATATAGCATTTATTTAACTGATGAAACAAATATTGCGGAATTAAAAATACTGTTTTTTACAATGCCCCGTTTTAATTCTGATACAGCGGAACCGGCTGGGGAAAAAGTATGGATGATGTCTGATGTCTGATTTTTTGATGTCTGATTTTCTTCAGAATACCAGGTTGTTTTATTGTGTATGTTGAGTGCTGTGGTGGCGTGCCTGCGTTTGAAAATTAAATTGCTACAAAGAGTTGATGGTGTGTAACTGAATGGCCACATCATTTAAGGCAGCCGGTTGAATTGCACCGCTCCTTTTGAGCGGTGATAAAGAGGTATTATTCTCTTACCGGCTTTAGCCAAATAACTACTTCGGCTAAAGCCTCATTTGCTTTACCTGTTTTTTTCCCACGCCCTGAAGGACCTGGCAATTGAAATCCTTGACTAAATGACATTGCGGTAAATTAAGACACCATTTACTTCGGACTTTGTATGACCCTGTATTAAAATTAAACCCATTGGAAACTTAAAGGCATCAAATTGATGTGGCATTTTTAGCAGTATTGAATTTCCCTTTAATCGTAAAATGGATAACTTCAATTATTACCATATCTTAGTTAACCGGAACATTATCAAACAAAACACATTTACTTTTAATACTCAAACCATTCTAATGAACAAATTATTAATCGCCGCAATTTTTACCTTTTTATTTTCCAGTGCATCTTTTGCGCAGAACTTTAGATCCGTTGATAAGAGCCCGATGGACATGGCTTTTTACCCGGATAATTTTGCACACGACAGAAAACCGGGTGATAAAGCAATCATCCGGGTTACCTATAGCCGGCCGGCAAAAAAGGCAAGAACCATTTTTGGCGACCTGATTCCTTATAATAAAGTATGGAGAACCGGGGCCAACGAATCAACAGAAATTAAATTTTACCAGGACGTAGTGTTAGCCGGACAGCCTGTTAAAGCAGGTACTTATTCGCTCTTCACTATACCGGGCGAAAAAGAGTGGACCATCATTTTAAATAGTGACCTGGATTATTGGGGTGCGTATAGTTACAAAGCCGCTAATGATGTATTGCGTGTAACTGCCCCGGTTACCGCATTGACCGATGTAGTTGAAAACTTCAGCATTCAATTTGAAAATAAAGGAGTCAACAAGGGCGTGATGAAACTTGCCTGGGATAATACTTTGGTTACTGTGCCTTTTACATTATAAAGTGATTGCAGTGAACCAAAAAAATCCGGTTACAAACTGCTGGTGTTATGTTAACATCGGTTTGTTAGAGATGAATTTAAAAGTCCCATAGGGACATAATATTGGTAGAACAAGAAGCATGTTATTTTGATTCAGTCCCTTTAGGGACGTGATATAATCTGCTAGTTTTTATATCACGTCCCTAAAGGGACTAAACATTTATCTTATCTATGACTACCGATATTTTGTCCCTGACGGGACGGTGGTGCAGCATAAAACAAGTGAAGATAATGGAAGCTTTTTTTTTGTAATTGTTGTAAAACTATCAGTTAACTACCTACTGCCCTGCTGATTTATTCGAAGTGTAATTTCCCTGCTCAATTTTTGAAAGTAGTTTAACCCTTCCTTTCACAAAAGCGGAATCATAGTTAACGGCGGAAAGGGTGCTGTCTGTTACTTCATAGTTGTCATAATCCTGGAAAAGGATACCATCCACCGTTTCTCTTTTTACGGCTTTTCTAAACCTGGGCCCACCACTGGCGTATGCTAAAAAATCCATACTGTGACCGGTTTGACTGATCCAGAAACAGAATTCATCGTGGTGGTCTTTTCCGCCGCCTGCTGCGTCAAAAGAAACAGCAATTTTATCATAGTTTTTATTTTCGATGGTAATCTCCCCAACATAGCTAAGGTTAACCGCCGGCTCCGAAAGCTTGTATGGAAGTAAGGCAAAGTAGGCGATGGCATTTAGCCCCTCTTTATATTTTTCCTTTTCCTTATCAGTTAATTCCTGTTTTTTCCCATTTAATTCCCGGCTAAAAAAATCGTTGGTCAGCACATCATGCCATACATTATTCAACGAATCTTTTGAAGTTCTTTCATACAAAAAAATACCATCCTGTTGTTTCAGGTGAACCCTGAATTGCCGAAAGGTGAACGAGACATCCATGTCCTGATAATTTTCTCCTCCATGCGTTTTGATGCATTGTTTCACAATGGCCGCTGCCTTTTCATCACCGGCTTTTTTTTGATTGCAGGAGATAGTGATGATACTGATTGCAGCAATTAAAATTTGTTTCAACATGATATCGGATGAATGTTTATTATTTTTATAGTGGATGAAATTGCCCTGTGATGCCGATCAATAAAACGGTCTGCTATCCTGCCCCCATTTTGGCAATGTTGCGTAGGGCTTTCCTATGAAGGCTGGTCAATGTCAGGCGTGAACCACTTTTGCCCTTCTTACAGTTTTCGATGATTTTGTCTTTTTGTTTGTTGACTTATTTTTGTAGTTGCGAATAAACTCGCTGATTTCCTGGCGGGCTTTGTCGGTTAATGGGTCACTTGCAATTAAGAAGTCAACACCTTTTGGTTCTTTTATATGTCCCATATTGTTTATGATTTAAAATATTTGTCAATGAGAACTTTTGCAGATTCGGTTGGAATAATCATTCTATGTCCGCCCAAAGTGTAAGCTCCTAATGTCTTTTGGTAATGTTCAATAAGTTTAGTCTTGGCTGTAAAACCAACAAATCCGTCAAATCCTTGTTGAAATGAAACTTTACAAGCATGAGCCACCAGGTTTCCTGCCACGCCATCATACAGTTTACTTTGTCCTATGTTAAATGGTGCGTTTTCAAGTAAGTGCATATATACATGGTCAGGTTCTAAAGTCAAACTAAGCAATCCTTGAATAATGGTTGGATTATTTGGAATTGTCAATTTGAAAACCTCTTTTGCATTGTCTGCAAGTTCTGATGCCCAATTAAAATTCCAACCATTCTTCTTTGTTACTTGCCTTAAGTCAGCCTTTGTTAATCGTAACACTTCTGTGGCAAAACTGTCACCCGAAATAGTATTTTGGATCGAATTTGTCAGTTTATCTACAATAAAGTCGAGACCTATTGATTTGGTTATTTTCACGTTTCAAATTTACGAAAAATTGCTCGTTTTATTAATCAAAGTTCAAGTTAGAATGCTGTCCAAACGCCTTACGCCCCCTCACATATTGATTAATCACCGGTATTAAATAGCTATTTTTTTAACACGCTAACTGCCTTTACTCCCGCATGTGTGGGCGTCACCTGTTTTATACTGCCATCTGTATTAAATTCCAGTTTGTCAATACAAACCTCCCGGTTGTAGCCGGCCGCCCTTCCCATAGCGATTCCGTTGGGATACTGGAAGCGGTGATACACAATATACCATTCATCCTTGCCGGGAATTTGTATGATGGAATTATGTCCTGTGGCATAAATGCCCGCCGCTGTATCTTTTGCAATCACCAGGTTATCGCCGGGTATGGTGATGGGCCCATCAGGCGAATCCGCTGTTCCATAACGCACCCGGTAGTTCTCACTTCTTGTATCATCCTCCGACCAAAGGAAATAATATTTTCCATTCCTGTAAAAAACGGTCGTGCCCTCCCGGAATGTTTTATCCGGTGTCATCAGTTTAATGGTTTCCTTTTTAATAGAAACCATATCCTCATTCAGTTCGGCACAGGCCATATAACCATTGCCCCAGTATAAGAAACTCTTCCCTGTTTTGGGATCCGTGAACACGTCGGGATCAATCTGCTGTCCATTGCTTACCCCTGGCGGATACTGATCAATCAGTGCTTTGCCCATATCCACAAATGGCCCTGCAGGATCATCCGCAACAGCCACCCCAATTTTTTGCGCAGCAGTGAAATAAAAAAAGTATTTGTATTTCCCGTTGATTTTCTTTTCAGTGATGCAGGGCGCCCATGCATTCTTCTTTGCCCAGTTGACGTCTTTTTCCAGGTCGAGTATTACCCCTTCGTCTTTCCAGTCAACCAGGTTGGCGGAAGAAAATGTTTTGAAAAAAGTACCTGTCCAGTTGTTAAATCCATCACTGGTTGGATAGAGGTAAAATCGTTTTGTTTTTTCGGAATATAAAATATCAGGGTCGGCATAATAACCTTCCAAAGCCGGGTTATGATTTTCCTTCGCGGCTACCAGGTAGGTTTGAGGAGATTTCCCTTTGATGGATACCGTGTACTTCACCGGTCCTCTGGAAAAATTTTGCGGGGTACCGGGGGTGATAGTGATGCCTGGAAAAGTTGCAAACTGTGGATTGTAAGCACTTAATACAGTACCCGCTTTTACTGGCAGCGTAAGTTTTTTACCAGCAGTGTCGAAGACGATGTTCATTTTTTTGATGGCCTTTGATTGAGCAGCGGTGATCATATCATCTGCTACACCCCATTTGATCACCAATGCCTCCGCTTCTTTTGCTGCAATGGGTATCACCGTTCCATGCCTTGGATGAAAGTTCATAGTTACATCCTGGTCAATCACTTTAAAATGCTCCAGGTCTTTCGTTTTAGTAAACTGGTATCTTCCTTTTGTGTACACATCATACATCAGGATATACCCTTCGCCATTGTTTAATTTAAAAACGCCTGCTCCTTCTACCGGATCTTTTGTTTGCTGTACATACTTATCCTGTAACACATAGCCTTCCGTCAGTTTATCGGAAACCGCTATTTTAATACCGGCACCTTCGCCCTCTGTTTTAAAAAACAGGTGATAGGTACCATCTTTCAATACAATATCACCATCAATGCAGGAGCCGTTTGTAGGACTGAAGAACAATTGTTTGGGAACCGTTTCCAAATCAGTAAACGATTCGTTGGCATAGGCATAATAAATTATATCGGGGCCCTTACCATGCTTCATCGACCAGTAGATCATATACTTCCCTGCCCCTGCATCATAAATGGTTTGCGGGGCCCATACCCTTAGCAGTTCTTCATTGCCCGGAAATCTCTTTTGGATATTTACCACACTGGAAGTCCAGTTGATCAAATCAGTTGATTTCAACAATACCATCGCCCTGTTGGAACTCCATCCTTTTGCTGAAACCATATCCGTAGCCACCATGTAAAATGTTTTTCCATCCGCCCCACGCAATATATGCGGATCACGGATGCCCCCGGTTTCACTTATCTTTTCTGAAGGAATTACGGGCTGGTTGCCATTCAATGCCCGGTAGTTGTAGCCATCGGTACTCAAAGCAAAACGAATCGCTTCTTCGCTCTTTGCATTACCTGTAAAGTAGACAAATAAATAGGCGCTGTTCTTTTCGGTTGCTGGTGTTTTTTGAGCATTTGCCGGGGTGGTTAATTGCAGTACCAGCATCAACAGTAAGGAGACCGTTTTTAATTGAAGTATATTCATGTATTATAATTCAGGAATGATTTTTATTAATCTGCCGGTTTCCAGTTAAAATAACAGCCCGGTAACAGTACCCTCATTTACAAAAAGGATCATGTATCCATGTGCTATTTAAACGGACCTTACTAGCCGGTGGCAAATTTAATAGTATTTGAGTACTATGCACGCGGGAATATGTATTCTGTAAATAGTTTCCCGCGCAGGCGCATGACTCTGTCATGTGTTTGCACGTTACTACTGGTTTGAATTGAATAATATAGCTGGCTCTTAATCCGGCTTTATTTCAAACTCATTTTCCATCTTTTCAAATTCCCGGTCGGAGATCATACTATTATTAGTTTCCCGTGGATGTTTTTGTATAAATGCAATTACCCTGCGGATATACACTTTTTGCACCCGCAGGTTTTTTATATAATCCCTTTTTATTACCAGATCTATCCATCGCTTTGATATCCTGCACTTGCCCATTACCCTTACCTGCTGGTGCCCCATGCCACCATACATGAATACGCAATAGAGTTTGGCGCCGGGCCTGAAATGTTTGGTGCCGCTCTTAATCAGTTTTGCTTCACCCCAATAATGATCACCAATTATATTAGCCACAATGCTTAATTCATACTCCAAACCATTTTCATCGATCATGACGCAGCTAATTTTTTTCTATGATTTTTATTTCTTCGTCGGTTAAATCATATAACTTATACACCATCGAATTTATTTCAGATTCTAATAGTTCGGTATCAGCATTGGGGTCTGATTCTTTCTCTAAAAGAATTTTGGATACAAGTTGTTCAAGTTTATTTTTACTATCCTCAGAAATATTTGGAATTGGAATCTGCTGAACATAAATAATCTTTAGCCTTACAAAACCTCCTCTAACGAAGTCGCAAATCAAAGAAAGAAACCATTTGGAAACAGCAGAGTTTAAAATACCTAATACACTCAAATCCTCAGTAACTATCAACTGGTTATTGTCATTTCCATAATATTTATTTTTATCAAACGCAAAACAATTAATGACATCTGTAATTCCAGGCCATAAAATTTTGGGTTGTTCAAATTCTTGGAAATAATCAACAGCGTCCTGCATTTCATACCATTTATATGAACCTTCTTTTCTTCCGGGCCAGTTACTGCCTGCCCAATTTTTTGGTTTGGGTTCAAGTCGATTTCTAAAAGTTTCCAAATAATTCAAAATTGCTGGATAATTTTCAATCAATATCCCTCTCTTAGTAAAAATCAAGAATTTATCACTCGTTGGTTCCAAATATCTTTTGATATCCTTTCCGGCTAAAAAAGGTTTAATCACATCCGCAGATTTTGCATCTTCTGCAATCAGGCGCTCTCTTGTTACAGCATCAATTACAAATGCTTCGTTGTAACCTGTCTTGATACCATAAAATATTTTCCCATTCACGTATTCACCCAACGGCCTTCCTGCAGTTTTTATCTTACTCAACAACCCCTGCAATTTATTATCAACGAGGTTCCAGCTATCGGGCTGCAAACTTTCTTCCGTTATATCAATCCATTTTTCTGATAAATACTGTTCCAGTCCGTTGGTATATTCCAGCGTATCCACCAGGGCCGCTTTAAAACCTTTCCGGGAGTTGGGTTTATTGTTCATCAGCCAAACGGAGGGATAGGTAGTAGCTTCTTCAAATACCGGCAGGTCGCCAAAGTCTACTATTAATTCAGTCTGTTTATCAGCGGCAAATTCCCTTAGTGCTTTGCCGTATCCGGCCTTCATCCATTTATTGGGAAGTATATAACAAAACCTTCCATGTTCTTTTAATAAGTTCATTCCCTTCTCTACAAAAAAAACGTAGAGGTCAGCCGTGCCTGCGTAGGTTTTATAATTGTTTTGCAGAAAAGGTTTCTGTTCTTTGATGGATTCCTGCCTTATATACGGCGGGTTCCCAATCACCACATCAAACCCAACAAAATCGCCTTCCTCATTCAGCACTTCCGGAAACTCGAAGCGCCACTCAAAAGCATGCTCATAAATTTTGTTGCTTTTTATTTCTTCAATTTCACTTTCCAGTTTTGTTATTTCATTGCTTAGCTGGTTTAGCTTTTTGCCGGCTTCTTTGTTCTTTTTATTGCCGGTATCAAACAGTTCCCTGGTTTGGCTGATATTAAACAGATCGCCCCTTAATTTGGAGAGCCGTTTATATTTGGCATCGTTGGGGCTGATATAACTCCTGAAATCTTTTTTTATGGTATCAATCAGTTCTTCCATTTCCCGCTTCTGCTCCTTGCTATCGGCGGCCCGGTAAGCTTGCACGGCTATCTTATAACTGTCAATGCTCCACTTGCTTTTACTTTTAACCAGGGTACTTTTAATATCCGCATCCAGCCCAAAGCGGCTGATGAGGCTGTTGCCACATTTTATATTGATGTCGATATTGGGCAGGGTTTCCAACTTTGAATAGTTGCTGCTATTGGTGTAATAGGCATTCTTCAGCAACTCGATCCACAACCGCAGTCGGCAGATTTTTACCGAATTGGGGTTGATGTCTACACCAAACAAACAGTTTTCTATCAGGGTTTCCTTTTCATGAAAAAGCGTTTCCTGCATGGCCTGCAGTTCGGGCTTAATATTGCCTTTTTGGTTCAGCTTGTACTCAAACAATTCTTCTGTTTCAATATCCATTACAATCAGTTCGTCGTTTACCACTTCTACATTGTATTCCCTGATGCGCTGGCCGCTGTGGCGAAACTGTAAAATCTTCAGGTCGTGTTTAATGGCGATGAGCTCGTTTAAACCACTTACCAAAAAGTGGCCGCTGCCCACGGCAGGATCGCAAACACGCAGGCTATTTACAAGTTGGTTGGCCTGCTGGCGTTTTGTTTTATCCTGGTATTCTACAGCGCCCTGCAGTTCTTCAAATGTTTTACAATTCCAGCCATTGGCATCATTAAATTGTTGCAGCACGGCACGGCGCAGTGTTTCCCTGCACATGTAGGTGGTTATAAAACCGGGCGTAAAAAACGAGCCGTCCTTGTACCCATTGATCTTTTCAAAAATTAACCCCAGTACCGAAGCATTGATCAGGTTTTTATTTTCTTCCTGTATCTCCTCGCCTCCCTCGCTGGTAAAATCATACGCATCTAAAAACTCAAACAGGTATTGCAGGGTGGGCAAAGCACCTGTTTGCCGTTTGCCTTTATCCTGCTTTAAAACCGTACTGCTGATTAAAGGCAGTTGCAGGCGGTTATCCAGGTCACTGATATTGATGGTTTGCCTTTCCAGTTCAATGCGGTCAAAAAGCGAACTATTGAGGTAGGGTACTTTACTGAATTTTTCTTTGATATGGTTGCGCCTGTTATCCGGCTTTTCGGCCAATACCTGGAAGAAGAGGTTGCTGAGTTCATCAAAATCAAATATCACTTTACTGTTTAAAAACAAATAGTCCTTATCGCCTTTGTGAAAGTTATACAATTGGGCTTCCAGCAATTTAATAAAGAGTACCCGGTTGATCCAGGTAATGCAAAGCTCCAGCGCTACGTTAAACAACTGCTCGGCTTTACCGGTTCCAAATGCAGAAAGGTTGGTAATGTTGCGGAGCGCTTCCTTGTCTTCCAGTTTAATGATGGTGTTTTCCAGCAGGGAAGCTTCATCGGGTTGCAGTTTTCGCTTAATGAGTTTTTTGCCCCCTTCCTTTATTTCTTCCAAACCAATGATGTGCAATAGCTCGCTGTAAAATTTTGTGTCCAGGCTGTTGCTGTCGTTTATAAAGGCTTGTTTTAATAAATGCGCCGGTGATAATATTTTATAGAGTGCAATCAGTTTGTTATCATCCGCTTTGTCGGCGTTGTTTACTATTTTTTCAAAGTGCCGTACATCAAAATAAGTAGCTGTTAATTCTTCTTTTACTTCCTCTAAAAATGGTTTGGCAATACTGTCGTAAAAAAAACGGGTATCCTTCCCGGTAAGTTTCCAGTTTTCATAATCCTTTTTTAGCCTGGGGTTGCGAAAAATATTTTTCTCAAACCAAATTTCATCCATGATGAACCACTCGTAAATATTGGTAACGATGAGGTATTTGATATCGATATTACCTTTGTCAATCCTTTCCCGCAGATAGTATAAAATTATTTCGTGTAATGCCTTTGCATTGGGCCTGGCCTCACTCATCATCTCTGCTTTGTTGCCGGGCTTTTTTACTTCCAGTATTACACCGGGTGCCTCCTTGGTAGTTTTACCGGTATGTATCACCAAATCATTCCGGTCTTTGGTGTTGATCTCAAAATGATCTTTGTACCAGGTGTTTTTCAGGAAGTCAGCCACCACATTTTTCAGGTGCTCCTCGCTCTCCTGCTCGTTGATACGCACCAATAATCCCTTGAGGTTATTTTTAAATAATTCAATATTGTCACGGCTTACCTTTTCCTTCAGGTAGGCCTTATTAAGCGATTTGGCAGGTTGTTGTAAAGTAAGTTGCATTAAAAGGGTATGTGTAAGCCGGTGATGATTATAAAATGAAGGTAATATACAGAATAGATATCAACGCGAAATTTTTTAGGTGTGTTTCAAATTGCATGGCTATCGGATCATCCTACTCTGGTACGGCGCAACAAAAGGAGTATACACTTTTTTAAATTGGCAGGGTGGCAGCTTTTAAACTGGGTTAGTTAACCCTACATTGACCTCACCCCCAACCCCTCTCCGAAGGAGAGGGGAGCCTGACTCTGAGAATTCGAAATTGTATTCTATTGGCTTTCAGGAAGCTTATAATGGTGTATATATAATGGTTACTGCGTGGTTCGTGCGAAAAAACGCCAGGCCCGGGATTTCCGTTCTAGGGTTGCCAACCTTTTGAAGGTTGGCAACCCTAACCGGTGTCTCCAAAACTTTAAAGATATACACCCCAATCTCCTAAAAGATCCTTTCTCTTACAAGCATACCAAATCGCTTACGATGG
>JANPIJ010000362.1:0-14502 GCA_031424955.1 Ferruginibacter sp.
CAATTTGGCTGCAAAACAAGGCTTGGCAAAATGTTTGACAATCGTACCTTTGCAAACTATTTACCCCGCCTTATCCGCTACCTGTAGTGAGGTATAGGTTCTAATATTTTATAATATGGAAGAAAAAATGAAATCTAACGCTGAAGATCAGGCTATGACAGAAGAAATGAAAGAATTTGCCGAAATGAATATCAACTCCGATGCAGATATTCCCGGAAACACTCATTTGAGTAATCCTGATTCCGAAAGTGTGGTGGAAAAATTTCAGGCAGAACTGGATGAACAAAAAGACAAATATATTCGTTTGTTCGCTGAGTTTGATAACTTTAAAAGAAGAAATGCCAAAGAAAGGATAGAATTGATTCAAACGGCAGGTAAAGAAGTTATTACCGCTTTACTGGATGTAATGGATGATTGTGACCGTGCAGAAAAACAAATTCAATCTGGTAATGATCTGCAGCAGATTAAAGAAGGTATTAATCTCGTGTTTGGTAAATTAAGAAATACCCTGCAGTCGAAAGGCCTGAAGGCAATGGACAGTATCAACACATCTTTTGATGTTGAAAAACATGAAGCCATCACTGAAATTCCTGCACCTACCCCTGATTTAGTTGATAAGGTTGTAGATGAAGTACAAAAAGGTTATTATTTAAATGATAAAATCATACGCTTTGCAAAAGTGGTGGTAGGTAAATAATTAAGCAATTATTTAATGTGCTAATTTGCTAATATGCTAATGTGACTTCAGCAATTCAACCACATTATCAAATTAGTAAATTGGCACATTAGCATATTTATATTAGCATTATGAAGAGAGATTTTTATGAAATATTAGGTGTGGCAAAATCTGCATCGCAGGATGAAATAAAGAAGGCATATCGAAAGGTGGCCATGCAATATCACCCCGATCGTAACCCGGGCGATAAGGCATCGGAGGAGAAATTTAAAGAAGCGGCTGAAGCGTATGAAATATTAAGTGATACGGATAAGCGAGCTCAATATGACCGTTTTGGACATAATGCATTTGGCCAGGGCCGTGGCGGTGGTGGTTTCAGTGGCGGCGGCATGAATATGGATGATATTTTTAGCCAGTTCGGAGATATTTTTGGGGAAGAAAGTCCTTTTGGAAGTTTCTTTGGAAGTGGCGGCAGAAGATCCTCTGGAGGACGGAGCCGGGGTGTTAGAGGAAGCAACCTTCGGATCAAAATAAAACTCAATTACGAAGAGATGGCCAAAGGCGCCTCTAAAACCGTAAAAGTAAAAAAGCATGTAACCTGTACTACCTGCACAGGTAGCGGAGCTAAGGATAAAAACAGTGTACAAACATGCGGCACCTGCGGTGGAAGCGGACAGGTAAGGAGGGTTCAGAATACCTTTTTAGGGCAAATGCAAACCGTAACTACCTGCCCCACCTGCAACGGAGAAGGCAGTACCATTGCTAATAAATGTTCGGCTTGCAAGGGTGAAGGCCGGGTATATGGAGAAGAGACCGTTACAATTGAAATACCAGCCGGCGTTCAGGAAGGGATGCAGCTTAGCATGAATGGCAAGGGTAATGCGGGAGAGAGAGGTGGTGCAAATGGTGACCTGATTGTTTTGATTGAAGAGGAAGCACACGCTGAATTACACCGCGATGGCCTTAATGTGGCATTTGATCTGCATTTATCCTTCCCGGAAGCAGTATTTGGTACCAATGTAGAAGTTCCAACAATTGATGGTAAAGCGAAAATAAAAATACCACCCGGCACTCAAAGTGGAAAAATTTTCAGGCTAAAGGGTAAAGGCTTTCCTGCGGTTAACAGTTATGAAAAAGGTGATCAGTTGATCCATGTGAATATATGGACACCGCAACATGTAAACTCAGAGGAAAAATCAATGCTGGAAAAAATGCAGGAGAGCATCAACTTTCAACCAAAACCAGAAAAAGGAGATAAATCATTTTTCGATAAGGTAAGGGAAATGTTTACATAATTCGCCTTCTGTTCTTTTTCTTTTTGGGATACAACTTTTTGGCTATTACTACCAGTTTGATAAATTCTGCCTGTAGGTAATTAGTGGAATTATAGGATTTTAAGGCAATTGCTTCAATGTCGTTCCAGCCTGCATTGCGAATATATTTTGAATCTCTTAGTTTCATTCCGAACATTGCGATTGAGGCGGCTAGCTGGTAATCTTTATCTATTGAATTAAATTCTTTGTAGTTATCTATACAGTCGTATTTTAATTCTTTGTGTACCTTATTATCGTTCATTATATAATTGAGAGAGACCCTGCCAAGCGGGTCCTGCGCATTAACAGACGAATTTAAACTAACGGGATCCTGAAGCAGTATTTCAAAAATAGCCATCACACTATTGCCACTGCCTACTTCTCCTCCCTCCAGGTCGCCTGTACTATCGGAAATAGCATCCCGTTTGTTATCAAATCCAATTAACCTGTATTGCTTTATTATTTTCTGGTTAAAATGCATGTTTAAAAAAACATCATCGGCTACCGCATAAAAAGTTTGAGTCACTTCTTTTACCAGCACCTTTTCGGCTTCCCTGATATCATCCAGGTAAGCGTAATTCCCATTACCTCTTTTTGCAAGTGTTTCTAATTTTGAATCTTTAAAGTTGCCCATTCCAACTCCCAGGCAGGTAAGGTAAACACCTGTGAGCCGCTCCCGGGTGATTAAGTCTTCCAGTGCCTTTTCAGTAGTTTCTCCCACATTAAAATCACCATCAGTTGCCAATATCACCCTGTTGTTTCCGCCTTTAATAAAGGATCGCTCGGCCAAATTATATGCCATCCGGATAGCCGATTCACCGGGTGTATCACCAGAGGCCGTTAGTTCCTCTATTGATTGAATGATTTTTTGCTTTTCATTACCAGCAGTAGGTTGTAACCAAACGGCTACCGTACCTCCGTAAATAACAATGGATACGGTATCGATCGGTCGTAAGTTCTTTACCAACATTTGAAAAGCAGCCTTCACCAGGGGCAACCGGTTTGGCATATCCATGCTGCCGGATGCATCGACTAAAAAAACCAGGTTGCAGGGAGGTACATTTTGCAAATCCAGTTTGCGGGCATTGATGTTTAAAAAAAGCAGCCGGCTCTTTTCATTCCAGGGGCAATCAGTAAACTGCGATTCCAATTTAAACACTTCCTTATTTTCCGGTTCTTTATAGTGCAGGTTAAAATAATTCAATAGCTCTTCAATACGAACAGCATCAGGAGGCACGGTACTATTCATGTGAAGGAACCGCCGGATATTACTGTAAGAAGCCTTATTTACATTGAGTGAAAAAGCCGTATTCGGAAATTTAACTGCATTGACCTCCTCGTTTTCAACCAATGAAAAATAAGATTCATCGCTTACAAACCAGTTAAATTTGTAAGACTGGGTTTGGTCTTTTGTAATTGAAATTAAACGCTGGCGAGATTTACTGGCATTCGATGACAAAGCTTTCATCACAATAACCTGAAAAACATCGGCTTTTACACCAATGGTTTTTGACTCGTATCCATCTATAACAATTGTGATTGAATCTTTCAAATTCCTGGTACTAATTCCAAACCCTCCGGATGAACCGCTATAATAAACCATGTGACTGGAATGCAGCAGGATCTTCACATTTTGCAGCGGAAGTTTTTTTTCATCCTGTATTTCGCCCCGGAGATAATATTGAGCGTTTATGGACAGGACAAAGCAACAGGTTAAAGTATATGCAAACAGCTTTTTCAACAGGCATAAGTTACGTCAAATAAAAAATATATCATTATTATTTCACCATACCATTCATATCATTACTATTCTATTAACTGGTAAATTTCAGCAAGATTTCTACCTAATCCATCAAAGTCAAGTCCAAAACCTAATAGAAATTTATTAGGAACATTAAATCCTAAATAATCAATGGTTATTGAATGTTCAAGGGCATCAGGCTTATGTAATAAAGCAGCAATTTTTAAAGAGGCTGGCTGCTGATTATATAATTGAGGTAAAAACATATTGAGTGTTTTGCCCGTGTCTACTATATCCTCTATAATGACCACATGACGGTTCACCAACGGCTCATCGAGACCAATGGAGGTAATTACATTCCCGGTTGACCTTGTGCCCTTATAAGATGCCAGTTTAATAAAGCATATTTCGGCTTCAATATTAATTTCCTTAAAGAGGTCGGAGGCAAACATAAATGATCCATTTAAGATAGCGATGAAAAGCGGACGCTTGCCTGCGTAGTCCTTATTTATCTCCGCAGCTAATGATGCGATACGTTGATGAATTTCGGCTGCAGTTATATAGGGTTGAAATTTCTTATCATTAACCTGGATGACTGACATAAATATTTTTGTTTATTCTTTTTTGAGCAATATGAAGTTGTTGGGTCACTAACCCAGGTAGTCTTAAAAATGCTTATTAACCAGCTTTGCGCTCAATGTATCAAAAAACAATCGCTTAAAACATCTAATAAGGAAGCAATAAAAACCAGCATGAAACGATTTTTCCCGGCTTTTGTTATGACCGAACTATAATTTATTTACCTACGATCAACTGCTGGCCTACTTTTAAATCGTCTGAAGAAAGATTATTCCATTCCTTTAACTGCTGAACTGTTACACTATATTTTTTTGCAACTGAATACAAACCCTCTTTTGGCTGCACCTGGTAGAGGATTGCTTTAGCCGCAGTAACATTATTATCAGTCAATTTAGCCTGGAAAGATTCAGCTATGGGTTTTAAAAACAATTTAGTTCCGGGACGTACATCACCATCCTCATTCAACAGGTTATATTCCAGCAGGCTTTCTAAAAGGATGCCATTTTTTTGAGCCACATCATACAAGGTTTCCTTCTTTTGAACAATAATAAAATCCTTTTCCCCATTTTTAGATTTCTTCTGTAAAAAGATTAACTGGTCTTCTTCCAATATTCCATCTTCCTCCAGTTCATTTATATCTAAAAGCTTGTGCAAACTAATATTGTACCGGGTAGCAATGGCCAGCAACGATGTGCCTTTTTGGGCATCTATACATTTGCTGCCATTAATATATTTTACCTGATCCGGTTTTGGACTTGTCTGGATACCGGATTGGCCATTACTGCTTTGAATGTTACCGGCTGCATTTTCCTTATCAATGGGTTGCTGATCATTTTTAATTGTCTGATCCTTTTCAAATACAAGCGGATCATCCTTGTATTTACCGGATTCAAATTTTGGAACTTCAGTAGCACCGGCTATGGAATATTGCTGCAGGTTATATTGCTCAATATGCCTGATCAATATATTGGGGTATTTTGGGTTCGTTGCATAACCGGCCTTTTTTAAACCATGTGCCCATCCTTTGTAATCCGCAGGATTCAGGCCAAACAAAAAAGAATAGCGTTCGCTACCCCGTAAAAAATTGCTATGGTCCCTGTAAGAATCTTCAGCAGTTTTATAGGTTCTGAAACACTCCCCCGGCGCATCATCATCATGACTTACCCCACCGGCAGTCCAGGTGCTTTTACATTTAATACCAAAATGATTATTTGATTTCTTAACTAACACGCTGTTTCCGTTTTCTGTTTCCAATATTCCCTGCGCCAATGTAATGGCTGCCGGAACGCCCATACGCTTCATCTCCCGGATAGCGATATCTTTATAAAGTTCAATATATTGTTCGGGAGTGATGGTTTGAGCCCTTGTAAACAGTACTACAAAGCAGGAAATGAAAATCAGTTGAAATGTCTTTTTTATCATGCCTTTAAAAATGATTGATAGTATAATGGATGAAAAATTTATTTAAAAGGGCTTTGTTGTTTGATCTAAAATGTAAAAAATTATAATTTTCTAATTATCATCAACCCATCCCGCATCGTTAATAACACCTGCTCTACCCGGGGGTCACTTTTTACATGTAAATTAAATGCATGAACAGCAGTTGCATTTTTTCCACTGATATTGTCCTCCAACACCTGTCCATGAAACAATACATTATCTGCAATTATAAGACCGTTATGTTTAACAGAAGGCAAAATTAACTCGTAATAATCAATATACCCGGTTTTGTCTGCATCTATGAAAACAATATCCCATTCCTCCTTTAATAACGGTATTATATCTTTTGCATTGCCTGTATGTAAAATTATCCTTTCCTTATCATCAGATTGTTGAAAATAACGGCCGGCAGTATTTGCATCGTCTTCCCTTAACTCAATCGTATGAAGTTTGCCTCCGCTTTTTAATCCCCTGGCAAGGCACAATGCGCTATAGCCCGTAAAGGTACCAATTTCTAAAATTCTTTCAGGTTGTAATAAGGTACTTATAATTGTTAAAAATCTGCCCTGCACATGCCCGCTCAGCATGTGTGCATGTGGATGAGCATTGATAGTATTGGCTGATACCTTTGCTATCAAGTCATCCTCCGGCGTAGTAAAAGCATCTGCATACGATTCTGCCAACAGATTGATGAGTTCCATATTGCAAAATTATGCCCTAAGTTCCAAAGCTGCAGGTTTTGAAATCGCCCATAAACCAATAAATGTAATAAGGCCGTTGATTATTAATAATTCAATACCAATCTGGTAGCCGTTAAACCAGGTTTTAGCGTTCATGCTGATGATGTAAGATAGTACCGGTGCTACCAGGCATACCAATGTTACCATTAATGTATTGGGCAATTGCTTTTTTGTAAAAATGCCAAATGCAAATAAGCCAAGTAAAGGACCATACGTGTAACCGGCAAGATCCAATATCTTATCAATAATACTGTTATCGTTTAATACTTTAAATACCATGATACAAAGTAAAAATATGATAGTAAATGAAAGATGGGCCATTAACCGTAATCGCTTTTTTTGCTTTTCATCCAGGTCTGATCTTTCCTTTAACCCAATAATATCAATACAGAAAGAAGATGTCAATGCAGTTAAAGCACCGTCGGCGCTGGGAAATAATGCAGAAATGAGTGCAATGATAAACATGATACCAACCGCGGGAGGAAAATAATTTAATATAATAGATGGAAATGCTTTGTCTCCAATAACATTGGTGCCGTTTAAAAGAAAATGTTTCACGGTTTTTCCATCTACCACCACATCCTGGTAAACTGCTCCATTTGCATTTCCATATAAATAAAGCAAGCCTCCCAACAAAAGGAACAAGAACAACACAGATACTAAAATGATGGCCAGGGTAATTACATTTTTTTGCGAATCGCCCAACCGCTTTACACTGATATTTTTTTGCATCATTTCCTGGTCGAGACCAGTCATGGCGATGGTTATAAACGCACCACCAATGATCTGTTTTACAAAAAAGCCCTTACTGTTTACATCTGTATTAAAAATATTGAGGTAGCCTTTTGAATTTAATTGTGTTAACGCTTCGCCGGTAGACAGATGCAGGCTGTTCAGTATATATACAATGCAGATGATAAGGCCCGATATCATCAGGGTTGTTTGAAGTGTATCCGTATAAACGATCGTTTTTACACCTCCTTCAAAAGTATATAACAATATCATCAATAATATTACCGCGGCTGTTACTACAAAGGGTACGCCCAATTTATCCAATATAAAAAACTGGATCACATTAATTACCAGGTATAACCTTGCGGTAGCGCCCACGGTGCGACTAATAATAAAAAACAATGCTCCTGTCTTGTATGCTATTTTTCCAAACCGCTGAAGCAGGTAATTATAAATAGAAGTAAGATTAAGGCGGTAGTACAATGGCAATAGTACAAAGGCAATGACAGCGTAGCCAATTAAATACCCGATAGCCACCTGCATATAGGCAAACCCCTTAAAGCCATGATCACCTATATCCCCCACACCACCGGGGACACTTACAAAAGTCACTCCACTCAGCGATGTGCCAATCATGCCAAATGCCACCAGCATCCAGTTACTGTTGCGGTTGCCAATAAAAAATGATTCATTGTTTGAATTGCGGCTGGTAAACCAGGCTACTAATAACAGCAAAACGAAATACCCTATAACGAAAGAAAACAAAATAATTGGTGACATGCAACGATTGGTTTAAATAAAATATGGTTGAAAATATAAAAAATCTTTGTGTCTTTGCTTATAAATAATTTGTAAAGATATATGGAGTTTAAATCGATCGCTGTTTTTTGTGGGAGTAAACCAGGCAATAACCAATTGTATGTAAAGCAGGCCGCAGCTTTAGGGTGCCTGCTGGCAGAACGAAATATCGTATTAATTTATGGCGGTGGCAACAAAGGAATAATGGGTGCGGTGGCTAATGCGGTATTGGAAAAGAGGGGACAGGTAATAGGAATCATACCCGAATTATTACTTGGCTGGGAACAGCAACACGAAGGCATTTCAGAACTGATTGTAGTGGAGAATATGCATATCCGCAAACGAATAATGTATGAAAAGTGTGACGCAGCCATTATACTCCCGGGAGGGTTTGGTACATTGGATGAATTATTTGAAATACTTACCTGGAACCAGTTAAGTATACATGATAAACCCATCTATATACTGAATACAGATGGGTTTTATAATTCATTATTTGAACACATGAAAAAAATGATACAGGAAAATTTTTTGTATAGCAGCCTTGAAGAAGCGTTCACCATTGTTGCCAATCCGGAAGAAATTTTTATATCAACCGATTAATCATTTCGACGGCGGCCCTGGCCCTGGAATAAGGCAATATTAAACCCCGCCCTTATCACCGGAATCAATCTACCATAGGAATCAAGATAAGGCGAGTTCTTCAATTGCAAAGCATCAAACATGACTGAAAAATAGTAATAAGTATTATTGCCCGGCTCCCTGCCGCTGGAGATGCCTGCACCCAGCAACAAACTATTTACATCCTCCTTTAATTTGTAGGAACTGCCACCTGGCGGAATTATTTTTAGTGTCTGAAAATTATGTTCGTATTGGGCCTGGGCAAACAAAAAATTTACCGGGAAAATTCTTACAAAAGCGCCAGGACCGATATTCGTTTGCCGGAATTTATAATCATACTGGTCTCTTTCCCCGGTATAGATGAAATTAAGACTTGCAGCAACATCCAGCCAGTTAGTGATACTATAGCCAAAATGCGGGCTAACGCCCAGCACTGTACCACCGGTATAAAAAGACGCAATTACGTTACCGCCGGTAAATAAGTTTTCCTTTTTAAATCCTCCTGCCTTTTCTTCGTCTTCATCCTGTGCCCGGGAAGTTAGGGCCAGTGTAAATAGCATTGAAGCCAGCATTATTTTTTTCATAGTATTTATTTATTGATTCCTTAATTTTTCAAGTTTAAAGCAATGTTTTCCGACAATTAAAATTATATCAGCGGTTCATCAATTGCTTTAGTAATATTACATCATACCCGTTTATTGAAGCTGATTTATTTGTAAAAATCGTATAAAATGATCAGGTAATAAAATACCCTGGCAAGCAGGGATAATACAAAATGTTAAATTTTATCCTGGCATTATAAATAATAAAAAGACATATTTATATTTGATACGAAAACATTCGTAAATAACCAACCAAACAAACAACTTAAGCCATGAATCAGATATTTCACCAAAACAAAAAACTTATTGCGATTGCAGGCGCCTGCCTGCTCATCAGCGTAGTGGCAATGTCTTTTCAAAACACCCCCTTTGGTCCAATAGATAAACTGGATACTCTTTCAGAAATACAGGATACGATACCTGAAAAAGTAACCAAAGCTGAGGATAAAATGAGTATGAAAGATTTCGATCAGTTGATGCTGAATATGGACAAAGAGATGCTTAAAGTACAGAAGGACCTTTCTAAAATTGATTTTGATAAAATGCATAAAGAAATTACTGCCTCTCTTGACAAGGTAGATTTTGACAAAATAAAATGGGACATTGATAAGGCAATGAAACAAATTGACATTGCCAAAATAGAGCAGGGTGTAAAATCCGCATTGAAGGAAATAGACTGGACTAAAATAAATAATGACGTGAAAATTTCATTACAGGAAACAAAAAAGGAAATTGAAAAAATAAACATGGCAGAGATAAAAAAAGAAATGGAGAAAGCAAAGGTTGAAATTGAAAAGAGTAAGAATGAAATAAAAAAGATTAATGTGGACGAAATAATGAAGAGTGCGAATGCAGGAATCGCCAAAGCAAAAGAAGAGTTACAATTGACAAAAAAGATGTTTACTGAAATGGAGAAAGAGGGATTGATCAATCAAAAGGAAGGATTTACAATAGAGTTAAAAGACAAAACCCTCTATATAAATGGTAAAAAACAAAGTGAGGCTACCACGGAAAAATACAAACATTATATCAAGGGAGATACATTTAAAATAAGTATCAGCAAGGAATAACCAAAACGGGTATGTACTGTTTACAAAATGATGAACTTATACTTTTTTAGTAACGGGTTAATATCCAAATAGAAAACTCCATAAAATTTCCATTGCTGCTGAAGTAGATGAAAGAAAATATACTGTTGATAACAGAAGGGGGCATTTAATAACGCCTCTTTTTAATGATTAGAATTTAGGACAAAAAACCTGGCGGCTTGAGCTGCTGCTTTCACCATAAAATCCCTTCTTGATGATACTCAATTCATTTGCTCCCTTTAAGTTATTAAAATTCCGAAGGGAAGATACCGTTGCATCATAACTAAAAGTAAAGCGGATATTTTTTATTTCAAATCCGAGCATTGGTATCACAGCGTCGCCTGCACGATAATAAAGTCCGGCTATTAACTGTTTGTCACCTCCTTCGCCGGATAAATTGTAATTAGCATTTAAACCCAATACCAATTCGCTTGATTTTGCCTGGTTGGTATAATAGACATTCGGGTTGATGATTACCCGGTCATTTACTTTTAATAAGGCATTTACAAAACCAATATGCCGCATTGGAATCCTGCTGCTATCAGGTGAGCCGCTGAAGAACGTTTCCCGGGGGCCATTCACATGGTGAATGGAATACCCCCCATTTAAATAAAAATCTTCTGTTGGAAAGTAAGCATAATTTAACCCTGCCTGTATATCAACATAACTAACGTTATTTGAATTAAGAATCACTGAAGATGGCAAATCATTGTCAAAAAATTTACCATCAAACTGGTCAGGGAAACTCAGTTTTGTAACGTCAATACGTTTATTAGCCCAGCCTACATTAAAGCCTGCGCTTAATAAACTGCTGTTAGCCAACTGCTGGTGATAAGCCAGCGATCCATAAACCTTTGTTGACCTCAATCCCCCGCTACCCGCTACATCACTTAAAATTACCCCACCCAGTCCGAGCCAACCATTCTCAATGCTGTTTCGCAGCAACTGAACATCTCCAAAAATACTGATTGTCTTATAAGGAGCGGCAAGAATGGAGGAATATTGATTACGGTAGTGGGCACCTATCCGGTAATCCGCATCTGGTATAAAACCAGTATTTGCAGGATTAGTAGTTAAGGGCGAATTAAAAAATTGCGAAAAATGAAGATCCTGGGCATGCAATATTGAGTTTGCCTGCAAACCAGCTATTACAAGGAATAATATCTTATAATTGATGTTCATTTTACCATTACGCTATAACAAATTATACATTTAAACTATCCTGCTCCTTCGAATGTCCTGTTCTACCGGATCAGCGAAATATCTCCCGTTTTCCGAACCTTCTTTCCATCTGTAAATTCTACATCCAAAGAATAGGTGTATACATCCATCGGCTGCAACGCTCCTTTAAAAGTTCCATCCCAGCCCAATGCCTGGCTGGTGCTGGAAAACACCATCTGCCCCCACCGGTTATAAATTTTCCAGGTCATTTTTCCGATGCCAAACCCCCTGACGCTCACCACTCCGTTTGAGCCAAATTTTCCCGGGGTAAAAGCATTGGGCACATCCAATAAAGGCAATACCAGTGCGGGTACATCCAGACAAAAAGTGTCGGGACACCCGGCTGCATTCATGGCTACCAGGCAGGTTTTGTAAGTACCGGTAGCATTATACTGGTGGCTTGGATTTGTGAGCGTAGACGATTGCCCGTCTCCAAAATTCCATATATAACTCACCGCCCCAGTTGAAAAATTACTAAAGTTTGCAGGCTTGTTTTGTTCCGCCGGCCGGGGTGAAAAACTAAAACCCGCCGACGGTATTGAAAAAACAGTAATTGAAAAAGTATACGTGTTTGTACGGTTACAGGTAGTAGTATCTATTGCAGTCAGCTTTACCTGGTAAGTACCTGTGTTTCCGTACAAATGTGATGGACTAACATCGGTTGAAACCGGGCTGCCATCGCCAAAATCCCATTGAAATTCAAGACCACCCAAAGAGGTGTTGTTGAATTTTGCATTATAAGGAACACAGCCTTTGTCCGGCGTATCAAACCGGGCCTGAACATTTACCGCCAACCGTACTGTCTTTTTTACGCTATCCGGCGCATTGCAAAACGTAGAATCATCTACGATTAATTTTACAATATAGGTACCCGGAGATGCATAAGTATGCGTAGTGGCGCCGAATCCAGCTCTTTGAGGCGTAGTATTATCGCCATAGTCCCATAAAAATGAAGTGGGTGAGTAATTGGGCAATGCTGCAGTTGTTGTATTCTGAAACTGAAAAGTAAGGCTTTGGCATCCACCTATCTTTGTAGGTATAAAGTTGGGAACCACCACGTTGTTGCCAACCCT
Source organism: Ferruginibacter sp. (assembly GCA_031424955.1). Lineage (GTDB taxonomy): Bacteria > Bacteroidota > Bacteroidia > Chitinophagales > Chitinophagaceae > Ferruginibacter. The sequence goes on from JANPIJ010000362.1 coordinate 12,625, forward strand.
CACATGTGTATAGGCGGTGTCGGAAATATTGCAGGTAGCGGAGTCAATAGATACCAGCCTCACCCTGAAAGTACCGACTGAATTATAGGTATGATTAATTGTATTGGAAGTTTGAGTAACGTCCGGTGAATTATCTCCAAAATTCCAAATGTACGTTTTACCTTTTGCCAATGTATCCGTTAAAGTTACCGTAAGCGGAACGCAGCCTACCGTGTCGATTATTCCGTTAATGGTAGCCTTTACACTTGCCCCGATACCCCCGAAATTCATTTCTATCTTCACTGCAGCTTCATTACAGTTATTCGACCCGTTCCGTGGAGCCCATACACCTGGGGTAGTAGGGAATACTACAGAAGGATTAGTCCTTCCACCACAGTTGGCGCAAATAGCCTCATAAATGATCCCATTAGCATCAAACCTGCTGGTGCCACCATCCACATGATCATCAAATCCACCCCGCTGTCCATAAAAACTACCAAATAATTGTTTCACCGCATTCTTCTCCAAAACGAAAAAATAAAAATCATTCCCGTCAGTTGTAGATTGAATAGCATCAGCGGTTACCGGTAACCCATTTGTACCGGCATTGGGATAACCTCTGTCGTGATTAAATTTTCCTCCCCACCCCGACACATAAACATTTTGGCAACGGTCCACTAAAAATGCGGTTATGGAAATATTTGGAATAGGAGAATTTGTACCGAAAACAGTTGAATAAATATAGGCGGAAAGATCAGGTTGCATTTTACTGATAAACTGCTTACCCCCCGCATTACTAAAAGTGGCATTAATAACAGGCCAGCTACCGGATGTAGTACCGGTAACATAAGGGAACCCAAATTTATCAAACTGGATACCATACACCAGGTCATTTCCAACAGTTCCCAGGTAGGTAGTTTTAATAATGGCAGATCCATCAGGAATAATTTGTGTTACAAACCCGTCCACTTCGCCACCCTGGTACGCAGCTCCGATGGTACCAGTTTTGCTGCCGGGCAAATCTGTACTACTGGTGCCGCCCGCTATGTACAAATTACCAGTAAGAGGATTAATAGACGAAACAAAACAAGCATCGCTTCCTACACCACCAAAATAAGTGCTGAATATCCTTGCAGAAAGATTTGCGTTAAATTTTAATATTACCCCGTCCTGCTTTCCGCCGCCAAACACAGGCTGTATTGCCGAGCCTGCTGCAGGAAAATTATTTGATTGAGTACAGGAGACTACGAAAACATTGTTTGCTCCGTCCAATATCACTTCGCTTCTTGCATCATCGCCATAGTTTCGCCGGGTTGTTTCTGCACCGTCCGGGGCATCAAATTTCTTTCGGATATTCACACCGTCTTCGCTGCTTCCTCCAATAGCAACGGAGCCTATTAATCCGTTACCATTTGTATTTAATTTAGTGATCACTATATCATATCCTACCGGACCCGCGGGACCTATCCTCGGGATAAGTAAGGGGTAGTTTTTGGTGGCATCCGAATTGGACAGAGAGTTAGACCGGCCCGCTATTACCAGGTTTCCGGCGGCGTCACAGATCATACTGTGCGGCTGCTCATTACCGCTTCCTCCGAGGTAAGTGGCATACACTCTATTCGTACCATCAGGAGAAAATTTAATGATGGCAATATCATAAGGGCCATTTGAATCCTCATCTACTCCGCCATTAAAGGTTTGATCAAAAGCCCCTACCGATGCCGGATAGCCGCTTCCGAAAGAAATGCCACCGGCAAAAAGGCTTCCGTCAGGCCCGGGCGTTGCAGTATATCCCCAGTTATCTGTTGAGCTTCCTGTAAATGTGGCAAAAATCAATGTAGGATCAATAACAATAGTTTCGTTGGGCCGGTAGTTTTTGATTTTAAACCTTACCACATT
>JANPIJ010000363.1:0-1562 GCA_031424955.1 Ferruginibacter sp.
AACTTTACCTGCAGAATCATGTGCCAGAACAGATTATTATGAATTGGACAATTGTTAATACTAACCAGGTCAGTAATCCTATGTTTTACAAAATATCTGCCTGTTACCATTCAGCGGAAGTTCAGACAACCAACACCAGCAAATGAAAAAACTTTTACTACTGCTTCTTTTATTCACCTGCAATTTTATATTGCTGGGACAATCCAAAACGAACGGTGTAATTACAGGTATCGTTGTAGACTCCTCCAATATGCAACCATTACCGGATGCAACCATCAGCCTGGTCACCGAAAAAGACTCCACCGGCGCTGGCTTTGCAATTGCAAATAAAGAAGGTGTATTCCAAATTAAAAATATTTTACCCGGAACTTATATCACTTCCATCAGTTTTGCCGGCTTTAGAGAAATCGTTAAAACTATCCGCATTACCGCTACACAACCTGCCGTTGATTTAGGTAAAATTTACCTGGCTGCTGATACCAATATGCTGGAAGGTGTGTTTATACAATCGGCCCCCATCATCATAAAAAAAGATACGGTTGAATTTAGAGCAGGTGCATTTAAAACCAAGCCCAATGCTACAGTGGAGGACCTGTTGAAAAAATTACCAGGCGTGGAAGTGGATAAGGATGGCAATATATCTGCGCAGGGCGAACAGGTTACCAAGGTATACGTGGATGGCAAAGAGTTTTTTAGCAACGATCCAAAACTCGCTACCAAAAACCTGTCTGCCGAATTGATTGAAAGCATACAGGTTTTTGATGATATGAGCGACCAGGCAAGGTTTACCAAAATTGAAGACGGCAGTAAGCAGCGCACCATCAATATCAAATTAAAAAAAGATCGTAAAAAAGGTTATTTCGGGCGTGTAACAGCAGCCGCCGGCAGCAGCGACCGTTATTCATCCAATCTGTCGGTGAATGCCTTTAACGACAAGAAACAGTTTTCTATACTGGGTGGAATGAACAATGTAAATAAGCTCGGCTTTTCATCCAATGATATCATTAGTAATATGGGCGGTATGGGTGGTATATCCGGTGGTGGTGCTAACCGTGGTGGCGGTGGTGGTGGCGGCAACCGGGGTAATGGTGGGGGTGGCAGTGGCAACAGGGGAGGAGGAATGGTGATTGATGCACCCAATGGAAATACTGAATCATGGAATATCGGCCTGAACTACCGGGATGTTATCAGTCCCAAAATACAATTTAGTGGCAATTACTTTGTTGCCAGTACCAATACCATTGTAAGAAGCAACAGTTACCGCCAGAATTTTTTCCCAAACGATTCCATGTCTTTTACCAACCGGGATTCCTACAGTAAAAACAGCAGTCTCAATCATAATTTTACCACCCGTTTTGAGTACACGATTGATAGCATGAATTCTATTTTGATGACACCCACCCTTAGTTTGCAACATTCCGGTTCTGCCAGTTATGATTCGGTAATGACGAGGGGCGTGGGATCTGTGACGGATTTTAAGGCAAACGGTGGCAACAGCGAGCGAAGCAACACCAGGGATGGCTGGAATTTCGGAAATAATTTATTGTTTCGTCACCGGTTTC
>JANPIJ010000364.1:0-32021 GCA_031424955.1 Ferruginibacter sp.
TTGTTCTTTGCAATAGCCCCTATAATCTTATACACCAAAAATAACCACAAATGTTTTACAAAAATTGTCAAAGAACTCTTTTTTAATAAATAACTTTAGGTCTATTTCCTTAAGTCAACGACATTGATTCACCATTCACCATTGCCCATTCACCCTTGACCTCCCAACGCCTCCTGCAGTAGCTGCATACAATACCATTCCTGCCTGGGCAAATGGAAAGGCCCTTTAAATAAATTTCCTTTAGCTGTTTGTGCAATGCTTCCATCCCGGTGCAGGTAACCATACCATTCCCCGTTTTCTTTGTCGTGAAAATGTTGGTAAGCATAGTCGTGTACCATTTTGTGCCATTCGGCATATTTTTCATTACCAGTCATTAAGTAAGCCAGCAGAGTAGCAATGTTCACTTCATTGTGCGGCCACCAGAATTTCATATCCTGCCAGTATTCCTGTACCGGTTTATTGTACACATCCCGAAAATATAAAATGCCTCCATGTTCTTTGTCCCATCCACGTTCCCACATATAGTCCAGCATTTTACAACCGAGCTCAATTAAATGCGGGTCATTGTTTCGGTACTTCGCTTCCTGCAAAATAAACCAGGCGCCTTCCATCGCATGGCCCGGGTTAAGTGTTCTGCCATCAATATGATCAATGATGGATCCACCAGGTGCCACCTGTTCCATTACGCATTGAATATCGTCTTTTACAAAATCGGTTTCAATTTCCGTGATCCATTTGGTAATCCATTCATCACAGCGGGGATCGCCGATGGTGTCCCTTAATTGCTGCGCTGTGTTTATCATGATCATGGGTACGCCAATTCCTTTTGAAGGGCGGGTGGCAGTAAACTTGGGTTCCAGCAATCCCGGTGTGGTGGCATACTCAATGCATTTGCCAAACAATGATCTCGCTTTACTGGCTGCCGCTTCATCACCACTTGCTTTTGCATAAGCAGCATTCGCAATCACTGCAAATGTTTCCGAAAAAAAATATCGTCTTTTCCGGATGGGCCTTCCATCCCTGGTAACATGAAAAAACATTTGTCCGTCGGTATCAAAACAATGATTGTTTAAAAAATCGATCCCGGATTTTGCTCCTTCCAGCCACGCTGGTTTTTGCTCCACCGTATTGTACAAAGTGGAAAGCAACCAGGCTGCCCGGCCCTGTATCCATACGGCTTTATCATCATCCAGCAGGCTGCCATCTTTATCCCGCATTAATAAATAGCCCCCATGTTCTGTATCAATACTGCGGGGAAACCAGAATGGTACCGTATCGTTGAGCAATTGACTGGTATAGAAATCTTTTAATTTATTCAGATCGTTGTTGGTGTACATGATAAATATCGGTTAAGGAAGTGAACGAATAATATCCGCTACAGGGATACGAACAAAATACAGGTCCCTGCTACCTTCATACAATATGCCGATGGTATTATTATCGATCTTTGTTAAGGCGGAATAGCCAAAACATTTTCGTTCATCTATCAGCAACTGATTGGCCGGCTGCCAGGTTTCGCCCAGGTCGAGACTGGCTTTCACCGTAATATCAAAACGCCCATTGGGTGAATTGGGATTGCTGAAAAACAACACGTCTTTCATCTGCCCCTTTACCTTTACCCTGGCTTTGATGATGCTACCCATGCATACAGGGTCGGGTAGTGTATTCCAGGATGTATAATGTTCTGTCCAGTTGCTGCCCATATCTTTTGTAGTAGCAACACTTCGGTAACTTCCACGGTTATCCCGCATATTTAACATCAATGTGCCGGGGGTGGTTTCAACTACCTGGCTTTCGGTGGTATTTGATTTCGGGCCGGTAAGCTTTCCCTTCCAGTTGGTTCCTTGATCATCGCTGTAAATGATGGTTGACCAGGGCATCTTTTTTTCATCCCAATATTGTGCGGCAAATACGATTTTTCCATCCTTCATGGCCATACCATTACCAGGCCCATTAAAAAATAAATGCCAGGCAGGGTTTTTTACCTGCGCTGTGATATTGTATGGCGCTGACCAGGTGAGCCCATCGTCGCTGCTGCTAACCAACACAAACTGGCCCGTAGTATCAGGCGACAGTCCTGGTTTGGAACCGGCAATCGACCTGTTTCCCTTACTCCACAAAGCGGCCACCCATATTTTTTTTGTAACCGGATCAAATAATATAGCAGGATCACCCACGCCATTGTTTTCGTGCGGCGCTCCCATGTCCATAATGATTTTCATGGGCTCCCATGTTTTACCGCCATCGGTGCTGCGGTTCATGCCTACATCAATATTCCCCGGAAGGTCTCCGCTATTTTTATAACGAACATCATATACGCCAATTAATGTGCCTTTATCCGTAGTTATGATACCAGGAATGCGGTAGCTGTTCACACTGTCATCCCAGGCTTTTCGGAGGGCAATGCCGGTGTATTTTTTAAATACTGATTTCTGTTCAGTGATCAGGCGGATTTTGTTATTGGCATCGTTTAAGCTGGTGGCATGCAATTCAATTTTTTGCCGGATATCAGCAGTTGCTTTTAATGTGGCACTTAGCCAGATATAATGCCAGCCGGGCTTTAGTTTGATATTGACCGGGATAGAAAATGTTGGTGCTACATCTGTAACAGATGCTATTAAATTATCAGCAGCAAACAATGGTTCTGTACCGGTGAAATAAACTTCCAGTTTTTCAATAGCGTTTATTCCATCTTTATTAAGCGAGCAATTGATGGTGCGATAATTAACAAGCGTATTTCCGGCAGGCACATAAATTTTAATACATAGCAAGGGGTTGGTCGCCATTCTTTTTAATACCGGAACCGCAGGCGCCGTAGCAAAAATTTTCACTGCATCAACCTGCTTTGCTGCTGTCGATTGCTGAGCGTAGCCAATCAAGTGGGAGAAGAATAATAAAATTGTTACTATTAAAATGGTTAATTTTTTCATGCTAATATTATTGTTATAATTAATCCTGCTGCGACGTTTTTTACTAAGTATTCGCATCAACAAAGTCGTTCATCTTAGGGCGGAGAAAATAAAGCTGTACAAGCAATGCTACCAGCACAATACCGGCCAGCATGGCAAAATCTTTACCCAGGCTACCTGCATCAGATGACTTGCCCAACAGGTTGGTGATAAAAGCACCGGCAAACACACCGGTCATATTCATCAGGCCATACGCCGTTGCCCGGTATTTGGATGAGACGAACTGGCACAGTATGGGCATGTTGTTGGCATCAAACATTCCAAAGCCTACGCCAAAACAAATGGCCGCACCTACCACGTGAAAAAGCGAATGCCCAAAACCGATCAGCAATAAAGATGGGATGGTTAATGAGAGGCCAATGGCACTGGTGTAAATTCTTCCTTTCAAATTTGTCTGCACCCATTTATCAGATAACAGCCCGCCACAGATAACACCAACAAATGAAGAGGCGGCAATGGTAATGGTGGATAAAGGCCCCGCCTGCGACATAGGTATTTGAAGGTTTTCAGCAAAAAGCGTGGGCAGCCAGTTTTTTGTTGCCCAACCCGGCAAACTCGGGATAGCAAAATAAAACAGGATGATCCAGAATGAAATATTGGTGAATAATAATGCAAGGCCCTTGAAAAGATGGGGCTTTTGGCTTGTGGTGATTTGATCAGTTGACAGGTCGTCTTCAACCACTTTTTTCTCCTGCAGAAAAGCAACCAATACCAGTGAGTACACAATGCCAATAATCCCAAAAGAATGAAAGGTTGCCTGCCAGGACCAGGTAGCGGCGACCGTGGCGCCAAACCCACCAATTGCCTGGCCCATGTAAAGTCCCGTCATGTGTATACCAATGGCAAGTGACCTTGTTTTAGAAGAATGGAAATCCGCTATCAGCGATAAGCCTGCCGGTATATACAATGCCTCACTAACGCCCATGATGGCACGCAACCAATAGAGTTGCTGAAAGGTAGTAGCATAGCCCATTGCGAAGGTGACTCCGGACCAGACAAACAGGCTCCCGACAATGATCCATTTGCGGTTAAACTTATCCGCAATGATTCCTGAAACAGGACTCATAAAACCATAGATCCAAAGAAATACAGCCATCAGGTACCCAAAATTTGTGGCGGATTGTAGTTCTGAAATATCCACCTGCATGGCAGGTTTCATGGTAGACAACATTTGCCGGTCCATATAATTTAACAAGGCTACTACCCAAAGCAACGCAACCAGCACCCAGGGGTAATATTTTGATTTTTTCATTTGTTTGTTAAATTAAGTTTGCAGCAAAATTTTAATGCTTTATTATGACTATTTGTTGTCTGCCATTTTCTATCACCGGACCGATTTTTAATGCTCTGCCTTTTGCCCCCCCTTTAGGGGATGGGGGCGAACAGCCTACTTTACCCCCATCCCCTAAAGGGGAGTTCTTCGGCCAGTCTGCTTTTTCTTTATTCATCCTTTTTATTGTTAGGTTTTTTACTTCTTCTTAAACCTTTCTACACTTTAATTCATGACAGCATCTCCGTTAACTATTCGAAGATCTCCCCTTTAGGGGACGGGGGTAGTGTGCCCTTTAATATTTTCGGTGTTCGCACTCCTGCCCTTATTTCTCCCCCCGGTATTACAATATCCTTTCCCCACAAAGATGCCACCGTGGTAACCGGTGCATCAAAGGGAATACTGCCGGCTTTCATCCATTTACCGGTGATTGTATTGTATCGCAATATCTCTTTACTAAAGCCCGGGTGAGCCGCCTGTAATGTATTCTTTTGTTGAATGAGTGCCTGTTTTTTAACATCCTCTTTTTCAGCATTGATAGCTGCAATCAATGTTTCCGCTTGGTGAAATGTGGTGCCTTTGTCGCCACCAAAGATCCATACATATCCGTCGCCTGTTGACATACCGGTCCCGGCGCTTAAAGGATAGGGGAGCGGTTGTTTTTCTTTCCACAGGTTCTTCTTCAAATCAAATTCATATACGGTTGCATATAGATCACTGATTCCGTTGGCATTTTTTTTACGGCCACCAATTAAAAAAACAGATTTATTATTTCCGTTTGAGTGAACCGCCAACACGGTATGCGACACCGGCTTTGGAATGGCAGGCAATTGCTTCCAGCCTGCGGCCTGGTTGTTTAAATCAAGACTATAAAAATGATCCGTGGCTGCAACTGCTGTTTCACCACCTGCTATGTACACCTTATTCCCATTTACCGTTGCTGCTGCATTGGTAACCGCAACGGGGAGGTCAGGCAACTTTTTTATGATGATATTTTCAGTGGCCGGATTCCATTGCAGCAGGATTACTTTATTGCTGATGCCATGATCATTTTCGCCACCGGCGTATAGCACACCTTGCGGAGTGGAGCAACTGGCTGCATACGCAATGGGGACAGGCAGTTTAAAGATTGTTGGATAAAGTGCAGTGTGGTTATTTTCTTTTTTGAATACATAAAGCTCATCATAGTATTTCTTTTTGCCACCCATCCATGGCATACTATCGGGGAAATTAGCGCCACCTGCTACCATCAGTACATCCCGGTGAATGCCACTAACAGGGCCGGCAAGACCAAGCGCCGTTGCCTGCCCGTTGGTGGCTGGTATTTCAGCGCCTATTGTCCATTGAATGGAATTAATTTGTTGCTGTTGTGCGACCGCAGTATTGGAAGAAAGCATAACCATAACTAAAAAATGAATCGTTAAACTTTTCATGTTGATTTAAGCATTGATGGCCGATGGTATCCGGGAACAAAAGCTACTAAAATTAATTTGTTCTACATCTTTTTTAAATGCTTCAAACTGTTCGGCGTTCATATTTTTAACCGGAAGGCGAAAGCCACCACAATCCAACCCGATCAGTTTCATATAAGCTTTACCGGTTGCAATGCCTCCATATTTGCCCAAAAGGCGGATCATATCAATCGACAACTGCTGTAGTTGCTGCGCCTTTTGCAGATCATTATTATTAAAGGCTTCCATCATGTCATAGTAAAGGGAGGGGGCATAATTAAAGGTACTGCCAACAGAACCTTTGGTACCCAATGGTAATGCAGACAACATGTTCTCATCCCTGCCCCAGAGCATATCATATTTACCGTTGTTGAAATGCATACAGGAGAGGAAATCCATAAAGTCTTCGTGGGTATATTTTACCCCTGCAAAATTGGAGATCTTTCCATCAATGGCATTTAACAGGTCGTACATGGCAAAGCCAACTCCTGTTAATACCGGGATATGATAATAATAAAAAGGCATGTCCGGTACTACTGAAGCCACTTCAATACAGGCTTTCGCCAGCATCTCCACATTGGCCGGTTTAAAATAAAATGGAGCGGTGAATGAAATGGCATATAAACCTATCTGCTGCGCATGAAGTGCCAGCTCTTTACAATCTGCAATGCTCGTGCCGCCTAAAAACAGCATCACTTTAAAATCGGCATCATGGTTGCTGCATGCCGCCCATGCATCCGCTACCAGCATTTTTTCTTTGGCGGTCATGGAAACGCCTTCGCCGGTGGAGCCACAAATAAAGGCGCCGTTAACGCCATTTGCTTTCAGCATTTCATAATAGGCAGGTATAATGGATACATTGATTGAACCGTCGTCATGCATGGGAGTAAAAGGCGCTGCTATCAATCCCTCCAGGTGTTGAATGTGCATATGAATCAATTTGAATGATTTAAAATGAATAAGGTTAAAAATATCCGGTGCCATGAATGACACCGGCTTTGATGTACTGCATTAGTATGAACAACTATTAAAACACATTTCGCTTATTTATTTGTTGGTCAATGATTTTAACTGGTCAGTGCCTGATAAATGAAGTTATCAGTTATCAAATAATATTCAGCCGTCAATTATAAAATCGTGTTGTTTATTAATAGCCGGGATTTTGATTACCGGTAAGGGTTGGGTCACTGGTTAAAGTGGATCGGTCTATTGGCCAGATTAACTTGTGCGATTCTGTTGCTTTATCCAGCACACCTACCAATAGCAGATCTTTTCTAAATGCCAGTGGATCACCGGATGCATCCTGCATACGGCGCAGATCGTACCAACGTTTGCCTTCTGCTACCAGTTCTTTTCCTCTTTCCTCAAAAATGGCCAGTTCGTTTTGTTCAAAACTTCCGCTAACAAAAACGGGAGCGGTATTGGAACCATACCCACGCTGGCGCACGGCATTTATTTCTGCAGCAGGATCCTGTCCTTGTTTGTTTTTGATCTCAGCCAAAAGCAGCATGGCTTCTGCCCAACGGTACACCGGTACATCATCGGTAAAGCTGCGGTTGGTGCCATCCATCACACCTAAAAATTTACGCAAGTTGATAAATTTGGTACTTGCCGTGAAAGGGGTTTTGTAAAAATCAAAGAAGGTTGCTCTTGCACGCTTGTCGAGTGCGGTATCATATTTTGCAAATAGATCGTACTTATATTCATAACGGATGATGGTGCCACCACCTGCCACTTTTAACGGGTCAGCGGGTGAAGAACCCACCTGGTCAGAAGTTAACGGAGCACCTGCTGCATTCACAAAACTTGCCATCGGGTCTGTTTGCGCATAAATAAACTGGCCGTAGGTATTGCTGGCTTCACCTACCTGGAAACGCATTGCAAAAATGATTTCACTGTTTCCTTTTGTTTTAAATATGTCAGCGAAATTATTTTGTTTGGTGCATTTGGTAATGGCATCCTCTACCGCGGCTCTGGCTGTTACCAGGTCGGCAGTGGTATTGGCCGGTGCCACGCCATCCAGCTTTACTTTAGCAGACCATAAATATACTTCAGCCTTCAACATTTGGGTAGCTGCCAGCGACCATTGTGCCTGTTGAAACTTAACGGCATAATTACCCGCAAAATTGGTAACTGATTTATCAATATCAGCCTTTATGAAATCAAAGGTTTCTTTTTCGGTTTTTGTTCTTGCCAGGTAGGCGTCGCTTGCCGATGATGGTGTGCTGATCAGCACTTTTGGTTCAGTAGCCAATGGCACTCTTCCATAAGTACGAAACAAATGAAAATAATAGTTGGCACGCAACGCATAGGCCTGGCCGAGATAGTATTTTTTATCCCCTTCAGGCAGGTAAGTTGCTTTTTCAACCTGGTAAATAAAATTGTTTACCTGGAAGATAGGACCGTATAAACCTGCCCAGCCGGTAATGCCGGGACTTGATTCCCGAACGTCCTGGCGGATAACAGCGCCGGAGTTTAAAGAAGAAGTACCCGTAGCGCCGGTAGCATCTTTAAAAACGCCGCCCCTCAGTTCACCCAACGTAAAAAGAGTGAATTGAAAACCTCTTAACTGGTTGTGCAAACCCACCATGGCGCCATCTACCTGTGCGGCGGTTTTCCAAAAACTTTCACTTGCAAAATAATCTTCCGGAGCAAGGTCCAGTTTCTTACAGGCGTTTATTGACAGGATCAACGCCAACAGTAATGTTCCTGATAATATCTTTTTCATCGTATAAAAATTGTTGTTAATTAAAATGTTAGTTGAGCACCTACAATAAATGTGCGTGGCAACGGATAACCACCACTACCGGCCGCCGAGTTTGCTATACTTCCCGATTCCGGTGAGTACAAGGTAGCCTGGCTGATATAGCCTACGTTTTGTACGGTAAAGGAAAAATTAATTGCCTGGCTCCTGATGGTATTCACCCATTTTACCGGCAGCGAATAGTTGATGTTTATTTCACGGAGTGCCAGGTAATCGCCTTTCTGATAGAACATCTTGGATTCCCTTAACACGTTGTTTTTAAACAACTGGTCGGCCCAGTAATAAGTAGGGTATTTTGCATCGGGATTGGTTGGCGACCAGGTATCCCTTACATCTGTAATGGTGTTGAAAGTACCTTGTGCGTTACCCATAAACCAGGCTCTTGGACCATCATAGGCCACAAAGCCCAGGGCATAATCAAAGCGGGTGCTAACGGATAAACCTTTCCATCTTGCGAGGGCAGAAAAACCACCAGTAAAACGTGGTACGGTGCGGCCCATATATACGCGGTCACGGAAATCAATGGTATCATTGTTATCAATATCCTTCCACCTGGTATCGCCCAAAGCCAATGGAAAATAGCTGGCTTTTTGTGCAGTAGTCAATGCATTGTATTTTCCCGGGCCAAGCAAAATTTTTGCTCCATTCAAATCAACCCTGTTGGAACCGGTCTTGGCATCGAGGTCGGCCTGTGTGCGGTACAATCCATCAGGTACATAAGCATATGCAACATTGGGGTCCTGACCTTCCTGGAAACCGCCTACCCAGATTAATTGATTTGTTACCGGATCCCATACCTGTAAACCTCCCTGCCTGTTTTTATCTACACCGTTATTGGGTAGCTTTAATATCTTGTTAGCGTTGTAAGCCATGTTTGCAGAAAAATTCACCTGCAAATCTTTTTGACGAATGATGCGATAATTCAGATCAATTTCAATCCCCTTATTTTGCATGCTTCCGTTATTAGTGGTAAGCCCCGAAACACCGGATGTTGCAGGCAGGGTAAATGTTGAAATCTTATCGGATGTTTTCCTGGTATAATAAGCCAGGGATAAATCGATCATATTTAAAATGTTGGTCTCTACACCCACTTCATAAGTAGAAGAGCGCTCCCACAATAAATTAGGGAAAGGTGCGGAAGAAAATAAGTAACCGGCTGTACTGTTATACCTGCTGGTACCATACGAACCTTGTAAACCATAAGAACTAATGCCACTTACATTTCCATTTTGGCCATAGCTGCCCCTGAGCTTCAAGGTTTTAATAATTTTGGAACGGAAGAAATCTTCTTTATGCAGATTCCAACCCACTGAAACACCCGGGAAATTTCCCCAGCGATTGTTGATCAGTTTGGAATAACCATCCCTTCTTAGAGTGGCGTTGATTAAATACTTGCCTTCATAATCATAATTTACGCGGCCAAAAAAAGACAGGATACGCTGACGGTCGTGATAAGAATCAACGGATGGTTGTATATCCTTATCTCTCCTTACCAGGCCAAGGTCTTCAAAATCATCCGAAGGCGCCTGCTGACCCGATGCCCCCAGGCCCCTGGTATAAATATCATAATATTCCGAACCTGCCATCAGGTCGAGATTGTGTTTTTTGTATAAGGTGGTATTGTAGCCCATTACCGCATTATAGGTTTGACTTAAATCCCTGTTGAAAGATGCACTGGAAGAGCGGGTGCGGTTGATATTATTAGGGCTTTGAAGAAAGTCTTTATTGAAACTTTCATACAGCCCTTCATCATAGAATACATTGCCACTTGCCTTCAGCCATAAATTGGAAAGGATATCTACTTTAAGCGCCTGCGATAAGGTAAACTTATCAGTATTATTTTTACGGATAAATTTAGCGTCATTTACCAGCGGGTTACCATCCTGGTAATCTCGTCCTACCAGCAAATCTCCTTTTTCATTCATGCCCCGCATAGTGGGTGGTGCACCCAGGGAACGGGATAAATAGTTGCCTTCAGAATTGGTAACCGGGTCACGCCATTTTGCATTCGCAAAGTTGAGGCTGGAGTAGGTGGTAAGCCATGGTTTAATTTTATACTCGGTATTCAAAACAAAAGTGATTCGCTTATAAAAAGTATTGATCGGCAATCCCTTTTCATCATAGCTTCCAAAGCCTGCATAATATTTCCCTTTATCATTGCCGCCACTCATCGATAAGTTATAATCCTGCGTAAGCGCCCGGCTCCTCAATGCATAATCTTTGTAATTAAAATTCTTAAAGATTAAGGTATCCACACCATTCACCGGGTCAATCATTGTTTCCCATCCATCGTTTAATTTTTGACGGTTGGTGTTATTTAATTTCATAGTGCTCCATACAGCACGTGAATCTAAATTACCATCCAGCACCGCCTGTGTGGTAGGGTCAAGAAAAAAGTTGCCCGTACCAAATGGTCCCGAAGATGTCAACTGCGAAAGCCTGCTGGCATCATAGCTACCGGAAGTTTTGATTGCCGTTCTTGCCCAATAGAGGTATTCTCTTGCATCCAGGAATGTGAAAGGAATGTTTAATTTATTGACCCCCACTTTTGAGCTAAAGGCAATTTTTGAGGTACCGGCCTTTCCTTTTTTAGTTGTAATCAGAATAACCCCGTTGTTTGCACGGGCGCCATAGATGGCAGTGGCAGAAGCATCTTTCAATACTTCAATCGACTCAATATCGTCCTGGTTGATTTCAGAAAAACCAGCTCTCAACAAACCATCCACTATTACCAGTGGCGATCCCGATCCATTATAGTTTGTACCACCCCGCAAAACGATGTTTGGTACTGCCCCCGGGCGGCCGGAAGTTTGCTGAACCCTTAAGCCCGGGATGGTTCCTGCCAAAGCAGATGCAGGATTTGACCGGACTCCGGATTCCAGCACCCTGTTATCCAGTTTGGAAACGGACCCGGTGATCTTTGACCTTTTCTGCGTACCATATCCTACCACCACTACTTCATCCATTTTGGAAGCTTCCTCGGGTTTTAAGGAAAGGCTTACCAAAGTGGAGTTACCCAATTTCACCTGTTGTGCAGCAAAACCGGTAAACGAAAAAACAAGCACATCGCCCGCAGCGGCATCAAGGTTGAATATTCCGTCGGCATCCGTTTGGGTTCCCGCTGTTTTTCCTTTTATAACAACGCTAACACCCTGCAGGGGTTTGCCGTCTGCCTCGGAAAGGATTTTCCCCGATATCTTTTTCGTCTGCCCCCAGGATGTGGCGGCAAAAAGAAAACAAAAAGCCATTAAACAGGCTTTTAAATAAGAAGATTTCATAAATGCAATTTTAGGTAATTTGTATTATGTATGACATAATAAAGGTAAAAACATTTTTGTCATTTTTCCAAATAAAAAATAAATATTTCTTAATACACTGATTTACAGTTGTAAAAAATGAGTGTTAAAAAGGAAATAGTTCGAAAATTAAAATTTACATTTGCATTAAGTAATACATATTATCATGGAAGCAGTTGCAGTAAACAATAATTTTAAACTGGTAGACACCAGCTCACTGGTAGATAAAGTAGAAGCCAATCTTGTGCAGTTATTGCAGGATCGGAAATTGAAAGTGGGTGATGCCATCCCCAAAGAAATGGAACTGGCAGAAACATTGGGTGTAAGCCGGACCGTAATCCGGGAAGCGTTATCCCGCCTGCGGATGATGGGGCTGATAGAAACAAAGAAGAAAAAGGGGGCGGTGATCACCAGCCCGGATCTTTTTGGTATTATGAGCAAGAGTATGAATCCGCATGTATTGAGCCAGGAAACGCTGAAAGAAATTTTTGAGATAAGGCTGGTACTGGAGATAGGTATGGCTGACCTGTTATTTCAGCGGATAACAAAAGAGGATATCGAAGAGCTAAAAGCCATTGTAAGCAATGAACCACCTGCTACGCAATACCATTTGTTTAATATAGAACATGAAATCGCCTTTCACGGAAAATTATATGAGATAACCGGCAATGAAACCATGAAAAAATTTCAAAAGATGTTATTGCCTGTTTTTGACTATGTACACAATAGCGGTTTATTGAAAAAACAACCGCTGTTAAAAATGTTCGTATCGCATAAAGAACTGGTGGATATACTGGAAAACGGGACACCCGAAGCCTTCAGGAATGGAATGCGGGGGCACCTGGAAAATCATTTTACCAGGTTGTTTGAGTCGGGTAATGCTTAGTCCCTTCTGCAGTTTTTTTTAGTAGTAGCCTTTGGCCCCGCTATACTTTCAACAGCATAATAATATGCAATGTTATTTTGTGTAAAGCCGATATGCCTGCGATCTCGTTTTTTATGTATGCAGTATTCGTAGCCTTGTAGGAACAGGCCGCGGCCTGTTCCTACCGCCCAAAGCTATTCGCCTACTGCCTAATTCTGAAGAGCCTATAGTTGAATATCTTTTGGTTGAATTAACAGTTCATCAATTGGCCGGATTTAAATGAACCTGTTTAAAATCTACATCCTCATCTTCTCATTTATTACAGCGAACAGTCTTCTAAAATAATACATGGATTTGTTACGATTGGCAGCCATTGCACGACTACAGTTTGCAGCCTGTACCAACCTGCTGATAATCCTTACTTATCAAAACAACAACTACCATGAAACTATTATTTTGGGTGATGATCCTGTTTGTCACTTCCTCCTTACATGCTCAACCTTTCCTGTCTATTTCGGCCACTACAAAGGGGGCAGGGTTTTCAATTGGCTATCTCCTTGAGCAGCCAGGCGTTGAATTGAATGCAGGATACAATGTGCATCCAACCAGGGAAGACGTACCTGCACTTTTTAATCTGTCTGTTGGTAAAAGGATATTATTAAGCAATCAGGAGAAAGATAATTTTAACCTCACGCCATCCATTGGCTATGCTGCATATTCCGTAAAAGACTTCACGGAATTTTATAAAGATGAAACAGCAGGAGAGATACTCCAGGTAAAGACAGCCAAGCCGGTTTATAGCCTGGAACTCGGGAAGGACTGGCATCTTGGACGGGTGTACGTACATGCGAATTATTGCGGTGCTCCTTTTTTCGGAGTAGGTATGAGGGCATTTTTTAAATAGTGAGCATACCTTGGTACAACGGGGACGTTGCGCCGCATACAATATTGCTTTGAATGCAGCACCAACAAATTTGTCGCGACGTCCTCCCCATACACGTAGCCCCGGCGAAGAGACATTGCCAGGAATTAGAATTAAAAAATAACATAGTTGGATAGTGAATGAACGATTTTGGTAAAAATGATTTGCTAAAACAGCTTTCCTAATACTGCCGGCAATGGAATATTTAAATCAAGAAATTTCACTTGTAACAAGTTAGCACTAATCAAAGGTTGCACATATTGCTTTAAACTATTTACATCTTTTGAAATGATTGCATCTATTGCCTTGGTGTTGATCTGCGCTAGAATTTTTACATCGTTGGTTATTATTCGCCTGTGATAGTTAGGAATGTTGGATTGATTGCCTTTAATTTCTCTATGAAAATGCCCGGCGGTTTTAGCGTCTAAAAAATCAAAGGACTCAATTTGTAAATTATTGACTGGCAGGTTTGCCGGGTCATCTCCTACAGCATATTCTGCAACAGCAATGGTAGATATATGAATGGTGATTTTTTCTAATAGAAAATACTTAAAATAGCCAAGTGCATTTTGATGTAATGCGTCATTGTTATCAAGTAGCCTGATGCAATAGGAAGTATCAAGCATAATACTCCTTATACCAAGGTCATTCATTTATACCTCCTTTTACGTCTGTAAGCCATGCATCTTTATCTTTAATTTTTTTCCAACTGATGGATGCTTTTTCAATCAGCTTATTTAAAGCCAGTTCGTCATAATCCAACTGGTGGGTTAAAAAATCAATCAAAGACAAATCTTTTAAAAATCCTGTAGCTACATTTTGTTTACCCTTTACCCATAATCCGTAAATATTATACAATTTGTTTGTGCCCGAAGTGAGTTGTTCTTTTGTAGCATCTACTGTTAGTTTGCCATACCTTTCGGTTAGGATATGAAGGTTACTACTGCTCAATCCGCCTTCTTCAAAAATTTCGCCGTAGAGATATAGGGTTGTATTTACCCAGTCTGTCTGGGGGGCTATAAATTTCGTATCTCTGTTTATTGTTAAAAAAGGGCTTTCATTTACAGACGATGTAATGGCATATTCCCTGCCGGAAGCAAAGGCCTTCTTTTGCCATTTGTCTATAACACCGGCGGCCTTTTGTTGTAATAAGTCGGTGCTGCCCTGTTTACCTACTTCGCTCATTAATGCGGTAAACATGATGACGTTTGCAGCCGGAATAAAAAATAAATTTTTAACTGAACCATTCTGAACCTCATAGGAAACTCCTGGCCTTTCTTCTTTTTCTGCTTTTGTAGGAAATAAAAGTGTTTCCACATCAGCAAGTAATTCTTTGGTTTCGGCAATATCAATATCCTTAGGATTGAGGGTGCCTCGTGAAGTTTTGCCGGTTATTGTTACTGATATGTAGCTTGAGATTTCCATTATGTATTATTTCAAAATTACGAATTCTATGCAATAATATCATGCCACATTCCAAACTCCCTTCTGCTGGCGGAGCAACGCGAGACAATGCAAATTAGTAGATGATATTTCTATTCCCGCGAACGTCCTCCCCCACACACACAGCCCGGCAGAGAGATTACTGGGAATTTGGGTAGTATGTTTGATTGTAGGTCTACGTTTTTTTTGCCTGTGTCCCCCTTTTACCAATAACATATAATTGATATTGTAAACAATTTATTTATAACTAATGCCTTCATTGTATTTAAACAACGGGTAGTTAGCCCCTTTCAAATATCCCGGCACATCTGATTGCTGATTTTGGGCGGCCGCTTCTGAAACAGGTGTGGTAAAAGGCATTTTTCCGGTCGGGTTAAATTTGCCGGTAATCACATCCAGGAGTGCATCGGTGGAAGTACCGAAGGTGGCAATAACAGCCTTGATATTCTTTTTGGTATTGCTGTTATAAATCTCATCGATCACCCAGGGATTGGAATAATTCATCACCAGGATGGTTGGTTTTTTTGCCGTTAGTTTATTGATATAATCAACATCTACCGCATTTTTCGATAAAGAGAGGTATAGCGGTGAACCATCTGATTCAAACAATGATTTCGCACCCGGTGTGATCCATAATACAATCGCATCGGCCTCTTCGGGACTACTTACAAATTCAAGGTTGAATGTATTGTCGGTTGGTTTATACACGTTGCTGGCAGTTTGCGCTCCCTTCTTTTGAAAATACGATTCAAAATAAATTTTGGTGTTGGCTTTCAACGGAAGCCTTTTAGCTTCGTTACGTAACAATACAACCGACTTTCTAAATGCCAGGTCAGCCTTTGCCTGGAAGGCAGTATTGCCTACCAACTTTTCAGCAGCATCTTCATCTACATAAGGATTTTCAAACAGGCCCAGTTCAAATTTTTCCATCAGCAAACGATCAACAGAATTATTGATCAACTGCATATCAACCGTTCCACTTTTCACGGTCGCTAAAAGCAAGGATGGGTCGGCTGTACCGGAGTATAAATTAACCCCGGCCTCCAATGTTCTTTTATACCGTTCGGGTATCGTCATGTTTTCCGCACCCCAGGGCATCATCTCTATGGGCCCGGTATCTGAATTGATAATTCCTTTAAAGCCCAGTTCATTTCTCAGCAAATCTTTTATAACCGCTTTGTTATAGGCATAAGCAATTTTTTCATATTTGGTATAAACGGGAAATGAATAGTAGGGCATAATAGATGAAGTACCCGCCCTGATAGCGGCCCTGAATGGAACCAGGTTATTTTTAAACATCCCTCCCGGAAAGACCTCTCTTTTGCCCCAATCAAAGTGGGGATCCTGTCCTCCTTCAGTAGCGCCGCCTCCCGGAAAATGTTTGGTGGTTAGTGCAACAGACGATGGACTTAATTTGCTTCCCTGGAAACCTAATACGATCTCCGTCATCATCTTCGCCACCCAACCGGAATTTTCACCAAAAGTTCCTTCCACTCTTTGCCAGCGTGGTTCGGTTGACAGATCGGCCATATACATATAGCCCTTCCTTAATCCAACTGCCGTCCATTCCTGACGGGCAATATCCGCGAAGGTTCTTACCAGTTTTAAATCCTTCATGGCAGATAAGCCTAATTCGCCCGGCCAGGTGGAAAAAACGGTTTTGCCCACACTTAAACCAATAGAAGCGTCCCTTGTAATATGATTGCGTGGATTTGAAGCAATGATTGCAGGAATACCAAGGCCATCGCTTTCACAAAGCGCCTGTAATTTATTGGCCCATTCCGCTGTAATCCTTGCGCTTACATTTGCTCTCAGTATAAAATGCCGAAGGTGAAACTTTGTAACCCCTTTTGTAGTGCCGGCGGCATTCATCATAGGAACGGTTAGCGGTTTACGTGTAAACATATTCATTTCCGCCACCAGGTCTTCTTCATTTAAATCGCTGGTGATGGGCGCCTTATTTTTGGGTGCTTCAAAAGACCAGTCGTTTTTTAAACGGGTGGAACTAATCAGCATGAATCCAACTTTTTCTTCAAGCGACATTTTAGCCAGCAGGTCCTTGCTTCTTACACTAAAAGGCAGGCGCCAGTCTTCGTATTTGTCTAACTTATTATTCCTGTTCAGATCTTTAAATGACAGCCCATCTATTGAAAGGATTTTTGCAGAACGATGGCCCAATGCCGGTTGTTTTTGTATTTGCGCCTGGGCAAGGTATGTTGCAGAACAAAGCAGCAGCAAAAAGAAATTTTTCATTGATGATATTTTAAAAGCTGAATAAGATGATATTGCATAAGCAGGTGGGCCAATGAAGCCAAATTAAATTTACAGCTTTCCGGCACATAAAACTATTCACTTTTATTCCACCTGCTTTTTATATAGCAAGCAGTCATTTTTTGTTTTCTATCCCGGGTAAATACTCCTTTCCGGTTCATGCCGCCCGGATGGTAATTTTGGTTCCGGCATCCCATTTAATATCATTGCTTACTTCAGCTATAAAAAAAAGATGCCCGCCGTCATGTTTACCTGGCGACTCTCCAATGATCCAAATTTTGGCTGCATAATTAGCGAAACCAATTTTAAAGATATTCGTTGCTCCTTCCAGCCTTTAAGAATATGTTTCAAAAACGTTTGCACCCCCCGGCACGTCTTTAATTGGTAACCTGAATGGCATCCCTTCTGCACAGTTCATTAAATTTACCTTAATTTGAACGATATGAATAACAGCCATCACGCATCCCGCCGTAAGTTTTTAAAAGATTCCCTGCTACTGGCTACCGCACCGTTGGTGACCAATGCGGAAAAATTAGACCTTATTCAACCTGCCCCCATACCAACATTGTCTGCAAACCTGCATTGGCTTGAAAAGGGTAAGGTACCCGGTGATGCAGGGTTTACGCTGGGTGTTCCCTGGCCAAAGGGAAAATTAAAACCAGGCAATGCATTTCATTTAAGCGATCAGCAGGGAAATCAATTCGGTTTGCAAAGCTGGCCTCTTGCCTACTGGCCGGACGGTACATTGAAGTGGACGGGCCATGCAGCAGCCCCGGGACTTTCAACACAGTCTGCCTATTCGGTGATTGCGGATAAATCCAACATGGAAATGCAAAAGATCAATATAACAGAATCCGCTGATGAAATACAGGTGAACACAGGTAAGATTAATTGCGTCATCCAAAAGGCCGGAAACATTCTAATAAAGAGCATCGATATAGGTGATCACCAAATTGCAAAAAATGGTCAACTGGTGATACTGTTGCAGGATAAAGCCGATGATGAATACCTTGAACCGATTAAAAAAATACAACTCTTTGGTAATGCAGGTTCGCTGGTAGTTGAACAGAATGGCCCCATCCGGGCAGTCATAAAAATTACCGGGAGTCATGCGGATAAAACCTTAATATTATTTCCTTTTGTGATCCGGTTATATTTTTATGTGAACAGCGATGAGATCAAAATATTACATACCCTTATTTATGATGGGGATGAAAACAAACATTTCATTAAGGGGTTGGGCCTAACAATGGAAGTACCGTTGGAGGATGAATTGCATAACCGGCATATCCGGTTTGTAAACAGTGCATCGAATGGCCTGTTTGCCGAAGCGGTTAGAGGATTAACCGGCTTGCGAAGAGATCCCGGTAAGGAAATTATTGAAGCGCAATTAAATGGCCGGGCTACTGTGCCTTTGACAAAGTTCCCCGGGAATGTTTCCCGTAATCTAAAATACATACCTGCCTTTGGCGATTTCACTTTGTTCCAGGGAAATGCTTCCGGCTTCACCATCCGCAAACGTACTTCGTCCGGTCATAGTTGGCTGGCTTCAGCAACGGGTGAACAGGCTCTCGGAACCGTTTACCTGGGTACACCCAAAGGAGGGTTGGTAGCCGGCATACGTAATTTCTGGCAAAGTTTTCCGGCACAGTTGGATATTCGGGATGCTATCACCGGCACAGGAAAAATAAATCTATGGCTTTGGGCGCCCGATGCACCAGCCATGGACCTGCGCTTTTACCACGATGGCATGGGACAGGAAAACTATGAACAACAACGGGAAGCGCTGGAAATTACCTATGAAGATTATGAACCCGGTTTTGGTACACCGCACGGAGTGGCCCGAACCAGTGAGATCGTATTGAAAGCAGTTGCTGCTACTCCGGCCCGGCAGGCACTGGCAGATATTGCCCACGACATTCAAAACCCGGTGAGGCTGATTTGTGACCATACTTACCTTGAACAGCAAAAAGTTTTTGGCGGCAACTGGTCGGTGGAAGATGGTTCCAATCCTGCAAAGGCAGCATTGGAACAGCAGTTAAAATCTTATTTTGATTATTACCAAAAGCAAGTCGCGGTTCATAACTGGTACGGTTACTGGAACTATGGTGATTTTATGCATAGTTATGACACCGAACGCCATACCTGGAAGTACGATGTGGGTGGTTTTGCATGGGACAATTCAGAATTATCAACCGATCTCTGGTTATGGTATTATTATTTAAAAACACAGGATACCAATGTTTTTCGCATAGCCGAAGCGATGACGCGGCATACCGGCGAAGTTGATGTTCATCATATCGGCAGGTTTGCACCGTTGGGGTCAAGACACAATGTGATGCACTGGGGCTGCAGTGCCAAGCAAATGCGGATCAGTACGGCTGCCAACCGGCGGTTTTATTATTACCTGGCTGCTGATGAAAGGGTAGGAGACCTGATGCGGGAACAGGTGGAAGCAGCCAAAACATTGAGCCGTATCCAGCCCACCCGAAAACTGGAGAATATCCGGAATAATAAACAACCGGAGTACACAGAAAATAAAATACCGGCAAGCTTTGGTACCGACTGGGGAGCTATTGCCGCCGCATGGTTAACCGAGTGGGAGCGTACCGGTAGTCAACAGGTAAAGGATAGGTTGATCAATAGTATGAAGACAATAGCCGCACAGCCGCATGGATTTTTTACGGGCGGCGGTACCCTTCATTTCAATACCGGTAAATTTGAAATTACGACTAACCCCGACGTAACCGCATCGCACCTGAATGCAGTTTTTGGTCTTACGGAAATTGCGGAAGAACTGGTGAGCCTGTTGGATGTGCCGGAGTTTACAAAGGCATGGCTTCAATATTGCCGCCTGTATAATGGAAGCGCAGAAGAGCAGCTTAAAGAACTGGGAGAGGAACTGAAAAAACTCAATCTCGGGCAGGGACATTCGAGGCTTACTGCATTTGCAGCTCACTACAGTAGTGATCCAAAGCTGGCTGCAAGGGCATGGCAGGAATTTTATGGCGGCAAGGCAGGTATCGTTCCGGGTAACATAAAATTGCGGGATGTAAAAGGACCGGATGTACTCAATCCGTTAACTGAAGATGTGGTGGTGTCTACCAATGCAGTTGCCCAATGGGGCCTGGCAGCAATTCAGTGCCTTGCTTTTATTGGAAAAGATATACCGGTAATTACGCCGGGTAAATAGTGCGGATCGTTCCAGGTGCAGCCCGCCGGATAATGGTAACGGCTGGCGCCTATGTTTATTTTGCTGAAATGTATTGTAATGATAAAACCTTTGCAACAGATTTAATTAAACCTGCCGACACCTGCGTTTCAGAAAAAGTTGTTGGGCAATAAAACTTGAAGGTTGAAGCCATATCGCATTGGCAACAAATAAGAAAATGGCTGTTATCAAATGGTAGAAATCAGAAGTCCAAGAGACCTTATAAATTATGGAAACGATTAAAAAAGAGAAGAATTTTGACGCTGTAAAAATGATGCGTGATATTAGGGACAAGTAAGTTTTGAAACACAGAATATGACTTTTGCCGGATTGAAGGAATATATTCAAATCAAAATAAAGGAAAGCAGGTTAAAGCCCGTAGGACAGTGATTCACTCCTGCCAACATGCTTTATGTACTCATTCAATATCGGCTAAGGGTTCCCGTTACATCAGGTAAATTCTGTTAATACCTTGATATAAAAACCTTTAAATATTTGAAAGGAACCCTTCGTATTATAAAACCGGTCTTTTTACAATAACCTTTACACAGTTACTTAAGTACTGTTGAATAAATTTCCCACATAAACAATTTATTATTTCTTCCATCCGCCAGCCATACTCCTTAACCTTTCTATAACCTTGTGTTAACAATTCCAACACACACCTGCACCAATTTGCAGCCTCAAACACAATGAAGCCAAACCTGGCACCTTTGTTATACCTACTAAAAAATATTTCAACATGAAACTACTGCTACCCTTACTGCTGGGGTTCATTCTCTTTGCCTTTTGTTCAAAAAGTTTTGCACAATCCGGTGGCACCGAAATGGTCACTGTATCCGGAAGGGTAGAAGATGCCGTTAACAAGAGTCCGCTTGACGGGGTTACCATCAGCAATGGTGGAAATAAATCCATTGGCATTACAAAAGACGATGGTAGTTTTTCCATCGTAGTGCCCAAAGGGGCTACCATCATATTCAGTACTGTTTCGTACACCGCTCAACGTTATATAGCAGCAAAAAATGAAACAGCATTGTCCATAGCACTTTCATCCGATCTAAAAAAAATGGATGAAGTAGTAGTAACGGCCCTTGGAATTACCCGCAAACAAAAAGCGCTCGGGTATGCTGTACAAACCATCAATGAAGATGAATTGCTGGATGCGAAATCCAATAACTGGTCAAGCGCTTTGTCGGGTAAAGTGGCGGGACTGAACCTGCTCACATCAGGAAGCGGGCCACTCAATTCTGCACGTATCAGCCTGCGTGGTGATAATTCGATGAACCCGGATGGAAACAATGCACTAATTATAATTGATGGTGTTCCAAAAAATAGCGGCCTTACTACAGCAGGCGTAAACAATGCGTATGGCGCGGGTGCCGGTAATGATATCCCGGTAGATTTTGGCAATGGCATATCCGATATCAATCCCGATGATATTGAAAGTATCACTGTGTTAAAAGGCCCGGGAGCCACCGCATTATATGGAAGCCGTGCAGCGAATGGTGCACTGGTCATCACCACTAAATCGGGTAACCGTAAGGGAAATAAAGGCATTGGGATTACCATCAATTCCAACACCAGTATGAACAACGTATTGCATTGGCCCGATTACCAGTACGAGTACGGCCAGGGAACCGGGAAGGCACTGAATGCAAACGGTGAAAAATATTACAGCTATGGCGCATCTGCTGACGGAGCCAGTACCAGCGGTACTTCCAGCGCATTTGGCCCGCGCTTTAACGGTCAACAATATTTCCAGTATGACCCGGTATTGCAGGGCCAGGCAAAGGAGCGTACTTTATGGCAGGCGAACAAAGGCGGTATAAAAGATTTCTGGCGTACCGGTTATACCCTCTCAAATAATATCTCCCTTGAAGGGGGGAACGAAAAAGGTTCGGCCCGTGCCAGCCTTACCCATACAAAGAACGAATGGATTATGCCCAATACCGGGTTTGAAAGAATCACCGCTGCATTAAGTACCAACTATAAATTATCTGAACGCCTTAAAATAACCGCTAAGGTAAATTACACCAACAAGCAAAGTGATAACCTTCCCGGTACCGGTTACAATAACCAGTCCATCGCTTATTTTATGATTTTCCAGAACCCGAATGTAGACCTTAACTGGTACAAGGATCGCTGGAAAAACGGGTTTTACCAGGTAGATCAAATCCATCCTTTTAGTTCATTCATTGACAACCCTTTCCTGATTGCGCATGAAATGACCAACAGCATTTACAGCAACAATATGGTGGGTAACCTTGCGGCTACTTACCAGGTTTCCAAAAAGATGGATGTTATGGTGCGATCGGGCCTGGATATGACAACCGAACAACGCAAACAACAAAGGCCATTCAGCACGGCTAATTATGTGCGTGGATATTTTAAACAACAAAATATTTCTGATTACGAAATCAATACGGATGTATTACTCAACTACCATGAGAAATTATCGAATGATTTTGAACTGTCAGCCTCTGTGGGTGGCAATACAAGGATCAGTAAATACTACCGTATGGATGCTTATGTAGACGGACTGGTAATTCCTGCGGTATACAAACTGAGTAACGGAACCGGGTTGCCCATTGCAACTGCAACAGACAGAAATAAAAAAGTAAACAGCGTGTATGGCTTGGCGTCATTGAGTTATAAGGGTAAGTATTTTATTGATGTAACCGGCCGAAACGACTGGAGCAGTACCCTGCCCCTCGCCAACAATTCTTTCTTTTATCCTTCGGTAAACAGTAGTTTCATCCTAAGCGATATTTTTAAATTACCCACAGCTATATCTTTTGCGAAAGCAAGGTTCTCCGTTGCGCAGGTAGGAAATGATACCGATCCATATAAAACAAATAAGTACTATGGTACCAGCGAATTTCCTTCTTCCGGTTCTGTGCCCACCACATTGCCCAATGCTAACCTTAAACCGGAGATATCCACCAGCAAGGAAGCGGGTCTTGACCTTCGTTTTTTCAGGAACCGTTTAAATGTTGACCTCACAGTGTATCACAATATTACCCGCAACCAGATACTGGATGTTCCGCTGGATCCGACAACAGGCTATACCCGTGCGGTACTCAACTCCGGTTCCGTTCGCAACAGGGGGATTGAAGTGGTGATCAATGCACAGCCTGTCAAATCTAAAAACCTTACCTGGTCCACCACTATTACCTGGGCAAAAAATCAGAACCGGGTTTTGGAACTGGCAGAAGGCCTGAGCGATAAACAGGATATTGGTTATGGTGGAAATGCAACCATACAGGCAAGGGTAGGGGGTACTACCGGCGATATTTATGGATTTGGATTTGTACGTTCCCCCGAAGGCCAGATCGTATACACGGCAGATGGATTGCCTGCAAGGCCTTCGGAAATTTCCTTTATTGGCCGTGCCTATGCTGATTGGAAAGGTGGCATTAAAAATGAATTTGGATGGAAAGCCTTTCGCTTCAGCTTCCTGGTGGATGGCCAGTATGGCGGAATGATTTATTCGCAAACCCACCACAAAATGACGGAACAGGGTAAGCTAACGCATACGCTCAGGGGCAGGGAAGAGAATTTTATTATCGGGGATGGCGTAGTGAAAGACGCTGCCGGAAAATATGTACCCAATACCAAAAAAGTACTGCCGGTTGACTATTATGCTGATTACTACAGGAGAGCCAATGTGGAATCCAATTCTTTTGACGCATCTTTTTTAAAGCTGCGGGAAGTAAGACTGGAATACAATATACCAGGGGCCCTGTTAAAGAATGGCATTATTAAGGGAGCCTCATTTGCAGTGTATGGCAGGGATCTGCTGATGCTGACCAGCTTCCCCATCTTTGACCCGGAAACAGCAGCCCTCAATGGTTCTACCTTATTGCCTGGTGTGGAAATGGGCCAGTTGCCAAGTACCCGTACGATGGGCGTAAACCTAACCGTTAAATTTTAATCAACTAAAAAAAATTGTATGAAACATATTTTTAAAATTGCTGTAAGTATGATGGCAGTTGGCACGCTGGCAATTTCCTGCACTAAAAATTTTGAAGCGATCAATACTGACCCTAACCGCATTGATGCAATCAGTCCGGGTACCCTGCTTAACCCTGTTATCTACAACGTAGCGGGTTACAATATGCAGCGTTCGAATGATATCACCTTCGACCTGATGCAGGTAGCGCTTCCTTATCCCAGCGCTTCGGGTGGGCTGCATCGTTATGATATTTCAGAGAACGCCGGCAATGGCACCTGGAACACTTATTACCTCTGGTTGAACAATGTGAAAGAGATGTACAATTCGGCCGTAAAAATTGATGACAAAAATTACCAGGCCGTAGCAATAACGCTTAATGCCTGGATGTATGCTAATTTAACGGATTGCTTTGGCGATGTGCCGATGAAAGAAGCAGTGCAGGGTGATGCCGGTATTCTACAACCGAAGTTTGATACCCAGCAGGAAATTTATACTGCTTTGTTAAGCGGCCTTGATTCCGCCAATAATATGTACAATACTTCCAAATCGATGTTGTATGGTACCGAAATTTTATATGCCAACAATGTGAGTAAATGGAAAAAATTCACCAACTCCCTTCGTATGCGTTTACTGTTGCGTTTATCAAAACGAACAGAAGCCAATGCATTTGGTCAATTGAGAAATATGATTGATAACCCAACCAAATACCCGGTGTTTGCTGCCAATGATGATGGAGCCATATTGAAATTTACAGGTATTACGCCACTGGCGTCCCCCTGGGGCAGGCCCATTGATTTTACCACCTTCCGGGCAGTTTCCAAATTCTTTTTAGATAGCCTGAATGCCTTCAACGATCCCCGTCGTGCGAAGTTTGCCACACAGGCAAGAAACAGCGCAGGCACTACTAATATTGGTTACCAGGGTATCCCGAGTGGTTATGCAGGTAGCGAATCGCAGTTTGCCTATATCCCTTCCAATGTTGCCATCGCATTGGTGACAGCTTCCTCCGCATCGCCTACTCCAATGAGCTGTGTGATGATGCCTTACGCAGAGGTTGAATTTATAAAGGCCGAAGTTGAATTGCAAACTAATAATACGGCGGCCTCCAAAGCTGCTTATGAAAAAGGCGTAAAAGCGGCCATCGAACAATGGGGCGCTGTAATGCCGGCCGATTATTTTACCAATACCACTACAGGTGCTGCAACTGTGTATAATGGTACCCTGCAACGTATACTATTGCAAAAATATTATGCCCTTTTCTTTGTCGATTATCAATCCTGGTTTGAATACCGTCGTACCGGTTATCCGGTACTGCCTGTAAATGCAGGCATGAACGGCAAACCAATGCCTACCCGTTTTAAGTACCCCATCGCCGTTCGCACCAACAACCCGGACAATTATAAGGCCGCGGTTGCAGCAATGGGCGGCGATGAGAATACTACGAAAGTTTGGTGGGAGAAATAATTTTTTTTCTGAATGTAATTGGAGAGCCTGTTTACAGGCTCTTTTTTTTTGAAAGAATTTTTTGAAAGAATAACTATACCCGTTTTTTCAATTATAATATGCTATGCTGAAAATATCGGCTCATATTACATCATTGATTGTCTGGTACAAACTATACTTTCAGAAAACCCGGATAAATCATATTCCTAAAAAGGATGCATTGTATTGGTTGCCTTGAAGCCAGGTGAATTATAATAGTTTTAAATTTGGTAGAAAGCATAATTGCAGAACAAAATAATGTACACCATGACCATCAAAACCCGGATAGTTTTTGTAATGAGCCTGCTGTGTTTTAGCAGTGTGAATGCTCACACCACCCAGGAAACTCCCAAAGTCTATTCATTGGATGCAGCAATACTCGCTGCAAATAAATTAAAAATAAAAGCGAAGAACCCGGCGCTCATGCCAGCCTATACCAAGCTGTTAAAGGATGCGGAAAAAGCACTGGCCTTTCAGCAGGTAACGGTGATGGAAAAAGCAAAATTTCCACCGAGCGGCGATAAGCATGATTACATGAGCATTGCGCCTTATTTTTGGCCGGATTCTACAAAACCCTCCGGGTCGCCCTATATCAACAGGGATGGCCTGGTAAATCCCGAAGTACGGGAATATAAAGATAAAATATACCTGGCGGCCATCTGTGAAAACGTGAGTACACTTTCCCTTGCGTTTTATTTTTCGGACGATAGCCGGTATGCAGAACATGCTGCTAAACTAATGCGGATATGGTTTTTAGACCCCGGTACCAGGATGAACCCCAATTTAAATTTTGCGCAGGCGATACGGGGAATCAGTACCGGCAGGGGCTATGGCCTGATTGATACCCGGCATTTTGTAAACCTGGTGGATGGCATCGGTTTGCTGAATGGTGCTGCAAGCTGGACATCAAATGACCAGGCAGGCATGAAGGATTGGTTTACCCGTTTTTTAGATTGGATGCAGACAAGTAAAAACGGAATAGAAGAAATGAATACCAAAAATAATCATGGAGTATGGTATGATGAGCAAAGATTATCTTATGCATTGTTCACCGGGAATACTGCCCTGGCCAAACAAATTGTTGCCAGTGCTGAAAGCAGGCTGGATAAGCAAATGGATAATAAAGGAGGTTTTCCGCTGGAGATGAAGCGGACGATCTCACTGCATTACACCGTTTTTGTAATGGATCCTTTTTTTACCATTGCACAGTTGGCCCGTAATATTGGGGTTGATTTTTGGAGCTATCAAAGTCCTTCCGGTAAATCATTAAAAAAGGGGTTTAACGTGTTGATTCCGTACCTGGTAGAAGAAAAGAAATGGGAGGGCCCGCAGATATTGAAATTTAATTTTGCCGAAGCAGTGCCCTTGCTTTTACAGGGCGTAAAAGAATATAACTGCACCAGTTGCAAAATACGTGTAAATCAAATACTGGGTGAGGATGCGAAATTTTCACGGCTACACCTGCTGACAGATTTGGATTTTTAAAATACCAACACATCGGGGCAAATATAAATGACCAGCTTCTTTTACATTCGGAGCATTCTTTTTATTATGTGCACGAAACTTACTGAACAACCAGGCCTCATAGTTAGCGCCTTGTTTTTTGCAACCGGTACCTGTCAGGTTTAGTTCCTGTTCGTTCAATTATTTTTCTAGCTTTCAAATCAAGTTTCACAGTTTCACCATACCATTGAACGCCACCTTCAAAGTTGTCTTTTACATTCTCATACAATTTCTCCATCAGCTCAGTATGCGTCAGTTCGCAATTCTTTAAAATGGATAAAATGTTATCCTTTATAATATTGTATTTATCCAGGGAAATAAGATTGTTTGTTTTGCCGGGCTGGGGATGCAATGTTTGAATTTGTTCAGTTTTCATTTTGCGTGGTTAGTTTATTTTAAGTTGCCTGATGGGTAAAATACAGCTTTATTGGCTTCCGCAACTATCAAATGGATTTTTTTCTTACCGGGTAAGTGTTGCGGTTATTCTTCATAGATTGGTAAATTTCTTCCGTATGTATTGCTTTGAATAGTTGTTCAAATATCCAGGTAAAGATTCCATTAGCTTCAGCCTCAGGGGTAGATGATTTATCGGTTTGCAGAAACTGGCCCGGCAATAACCGCTAACATGATTCCGGGGACATTAATGGGAAACATGCCAAAAATGTGGCAAATTCGCCCCTTTTTACTCGCTATTGAATGTAAGAGGAGCTATAAAAATGCTGGCATGAAATTGAATCAACAATAAAAAAAACAATTATGGAAAATACAAAAGAAACAATAGACATTTTAAATGATCTGATCCTCATTAACAACGATCGTATTGCTGGTTACGAAAAAGCAATGGAAGAACTAAAAGAAAGACATGAAGCTCACCAGGAAGACCTGGACCTTATTGTATTATTTGAAAAAATGATTGACGAAAGCAGGGAATTGCGTAATGCTTTAGGCAAAGAGGTGCAGGTATTGGGTGGGGAGATGGCCGAGGGTACCATGAACAGTGGAAAAATATACCGTGTATGGATGGACCTGAAAGCCATCTTTTCCGGCAAGGACAGGCATACCGTACTTGAAAATTGTGAAGCAGGGGAAGATGCCGCACAAAAAGCCTATACAGAAGCGCTGGCAGAAGAAAACCTCCCGCATTTTTTGCATGAGATGATCAGTGGACAAAAGGAACTGTTGATGGAATCGCACGACGAAATTAAATCGCTGCGTGACCAGGTAGTTTAAGCAGTGATATCCTGTTACGCCTGCGAAGGTGTAACAGGATATTTTAAATGACCCCGACCAGGCAGTGCATGTTTGTTTCAGTTGTAAATAATGGTGCCGGTTGTTATTGAGCTATTTCACCCTATCTGTTCAGCACGTCTAAAATTGCCGGAAGGGTTGCCAACCTTGTGCAGGTTCTTTTCTACTAAAAGCACTAAAAAAAAAGGTTGGCAACCCTCTAATGAGGTGCTGCAATTTTAAATACAACCATCTGTTCAGGCCCTGCAATTCTATTTCTTATAATTTTATAGCCTGTGCTTTTTCAAATCTTCCTGCTAAGTAGCCAGACCGGATTTCACAGATCCTTTGAATAAATCAGGAGGGATGGTATAGAAAAATAATTCTGTTAACTTGCACCGGCAACCGAATTTGTTGCCAAAGAAATCAATCAACTCAATTGTAAAACAATGAATAATCTAACTGATAAAGTTGCCTATATTACCGGCGGAAGTAAGGGTATAGGCTATGGTATTGCACAAACCCTGCTGGCAAATGGTATGAAAGTAGCTATCACCAGCAGAACGCTGGCTGCCGCAGAACAGGCCGCAGCATCCTTAAGTAATGATCCGTCAAAAGTGCTGGCCCTCGCATCCGAAGTGAGTTCGATGGCTTCGGAAACCGCTGCTATTCAGGCAACGCTTGCCCATTTTGGTCAATTGGATGTATTGGTAGCCAATGCCGGTGTGGGTCATTTTGCCAATATTGAAAGTATCACGGAGCAGGAATGGAAAGAAACCATTGATACAAACCTGACCGGCGTTTTTAATAGTGTAAAAGCAGGTATTGATGCACTCAAGCAATCCAAAGGATATATCATTACCATCGCCAGCCTGGCAGGTACCAATTTTTTTGAAACAGCCTCTGCTTATAATGCGAGTAAATTCGGACTGGTAGGCTTTACACAGGCCGTTATGCTGGATTTGCGCAAATACGGCATTAAAGTATCTACCATTATGCCGGGCTCCGTGGCCACTCATTTTAATAACCATGTTCCCAATGATGCGGATGCCTGGAAGATACAGCCGGAAGATATCGGTGAACTGGTGTTGGATATGTTGAAAATGAATCCAAGGACACTGCCGAGTAAGATAGAAGTAAGGCCATCTATGCCGGGTAAATAGACTTTGCATAGCGACCTTTAACCCGATTATTGTAAACCGGAATCTCTTTTTGAGTATGGTGCTTTTTCTTTGAGCTACTGAACTTTTTGTTGATTAACATCCTGGGTTTTCAAAAAAAAACACCCATCCTGCATAGTGCTTCAATCTATACATGATGGGTGTTTTTATTTAAGATATTTACAGGTCACCCTTTTCACCTTCAATCCACCTTTCCAGCATCACCCGTTCGGATGGTGGCTGATGGGTACCTCCTGCCAAAATATCCAGGAACTTATCCCATAGATTTTTTTCTTCTTTAAATTCCTTTTTAAAATTAACCAGGGCTTTAAAGTAATCCTGTTGATATACTACGGCTTCCTCATAAGTGAAATCCGCAGGGACCTGGTCTGCAATAATTTTGGTAATTACATTCAGTTCATCCGGTGTGTATCGTTCGATCATCTGTAATAAAATTCTGCATGATTCCACATGCGCAACCACTGAATCTGCCAATGGTTGTACAAACTGCAGATAATCCTTTTGCCATTGTTCGTGTGCAGTTGCCGGTAGCAACTCAAACCCTGCATCACCTGTTTTTTTTGAACTGTCTTTGAATGCATTTAAGTGTAAGGCTAACTGGCTCCACAATGCGGTGAAATTATCTTTTTCCAGTTTAGTTATCTTTTCTTTGGCCACATCCAGGGTATCGTTCATAGCGGCAACTGCATTGTTCATCTCTGCTACATTCAACTTCCATTTTTCACCGGCTCCGGGTGTTGCGTTTTCTTCAATTAACAGCAGTCCGTTTTTATTTACTTCTTCCAGGTCGTTTTCAATTTGAATTAGTTGGGCATAATCCTT
The DNA here is from genome assembly GCA_031424955.1 of Ferruginibacter sp. Classification (GTDB taxonomy): domain Bacteria; phylum Bacteroidota; class Bacteroidia; order Chitinophagales; family Chitinophagaceae; genus Ferruginibacter. The sequence continues at coordinate 30,633 of JANPIJ010000364.1, forward strand.
TTCCAGTGTGGCGCTAAAATTTTTAATTGACAGCAAGGCCCTCAGTCCCGGGTTGCGGCTGCTGTTTTTGCTGTTTGATAGCTGCATTTTTTCACCAGGTATTGCCAGGCCAATTTGCTCTTCGAATGTTTGCATATTGATTAGTTTGTACAATGAGGGATGATTGTTTTTAATTGTGTAAAGGTTAGTTCATTAATGATCATAAATGTTACATAATCGTTGATAAATGTTGCAGGATTCACACTATTTGATTAATTGTAGAACGTTTAGATTGAATTAAAAGGACTTGGAAGCAATCACCCCGGATCAACTGATTATAAAATGATTGATTAGGACGGTTTTTTGAACTTACACACACACAAGTGACCGGGTAAAAGAACTAGATTATAAGAGGGCCTGGTTAAGGGAAGAACTGCGGCACAATTATTTTCTTCAGGTGCCGTCACTAAAACAGCAAATTAAAAAAGGGTTTGGATAATCCGGTACCGGGTTGGAAAAATAAGTTATTAATTAAAGATAAAAATACAGGATGCAAGGGCTGTCGTTTATTATCGCATTGCCCTTCGCCAGGTTATTGGATGCTTCCTTATTTTTTTGTAAATTACAACCCTTGCTGCCGTTCCTCCTGTTTAGGGTAAACTGGTACCCTTACTGATTGAAGCAATTAAAGAACAGAGCCACCCTGTATGATCTGTCAGCCGGTCCATATACTGTAACTATCAATGTAGATGGTAACGGAGGAAATTTTTCTGCCTATGGATTTAGGGTGAGTATCATGGCGGTTCCATAAAATCAAGCCGGCTGCTGGTGATGAATGCTGCACATTAAATAAGCAGGTTGCCTCCACCCGGTAATGCCTGCCAGGGGATTTTGAATGCGCATTAGATTTTAATGAAAACTTTATTTTTATACATCCAATATAAAATCAGCCAAACAAAAAACAGGGTCAATGCACCGCTTACAAGGGGAGCATAGGGAGTGCCAAACAGGTGATCATATTGATTACCGAGGTGGATGTATAAAGACTTCCGGATAAAGGAAAGGATGCCACCATCTGCAATACAATAGGCAGCGATGGAGTTGGCGCCAATCACCGCCAGGAAAAAGGACCAGCGCTTATAATTCCATACATCAATTACCAGGTAAAAAAAACTAAGTAACAGAAAGCAAATACCACCGCTAAAGATCGTCCAGGCGGGTGTCCATATTCGTTTTACGATGGGGTTGATACCGGTAAAATGGAGGAGCGCTCCCATTACCATCAAACTGCACCCGGCGATTAAAAAAGATTTCCATTTTTTTGCAGGTATGTTGGCAGATTGTAAAATATTGCCAGCCACCAGTCCCAGCAACATGGTACCCAGTGTAGGGACAAAGCTAAGCGTAGCA
>JANPIJ010000365.1:0-3317 GCA_031424955.1 Ferruginibacter sp.
CAGAAAAATGGCCAGTCGTCGTAGTTTTCAAAATGATCGGGTTGCCTGAACAAAACACCCGGAGCAACATTGCCCGGTATAAAGGAGAAGTCAGCCCTGTTGTTGCCGTAAAAAACTGCTTTGGGTCGTGTGGCACCCACCGTTGCCACCAACGAATAATTGTGATACGGATGGCAGCCATATAGCCAGTTAGCTGCCTTAAAAGCATGGCTTGCGTCGATGATTGCGGGGAAATATCTACTGGCAAAGCAAATGGTGGTACCAAAGTTTACCACGTCTCCGCTGCCTGCCCAGTTACGAAGACCAATCGGTACACCGTATGGATTATCCTTTTCAAGTTGATTGATATACGCTGCGTATTGTACAATATAAGGTTGGAGTTTTGCTTTGTAGGAAGCGTCCATATGCGGTACCGCATCCAATGCCGTTAGCAAAAAGATAGTGAGGTTACGGTCAAGTGCAGGCCATAGCAATTCCTGGAATTTATCAACGTATTGTTTTTCGCCGGTTGAAATGTATAACTGAAGATTGGTGGCAATATCTGATCTGCCGCGCCTGCCTGCGCTATCCTGCGTCCGGTTGGCCAATAATTCCGTTGACTCTTTTAACAGTCGTTTTGACTGTTGCAATGCCCTTGCTGAAAGATCGTCGTTATACCCTTTCAGCGCCCGGCTTGCTGCGGCAAACATGGTGGCTGCGGCGAGGTCGAGGCCGGGATTACGGCTTGTAAATGCCCACAGGTCATCCTTTACTCCGCTTGACTTACCGTCGGCAGCTACTTCGTAAGGGCCAAGGTTGGGATTGTAAGGGAGGCCGTCTGTTAAGGAGGCTGCATCGCCGAGGTGATGGTAATTGTCAAGCACCGCGTTGGAGAGCGTTTGTGTCATGTGGCCAACAATCTCTGCCTGGGCTACCAGGTTCAATGTGCCGTGCTCAATAAACTGCAAAACGTCCGGCGTTCCATCGGGCCGGTGCAAATCAACATAGCGTTGCTTCTGGTCAACAAAAGTCTGGTCCCGCAATGGTTTAAAAGATTCCCATGTGCGAACAAAGTTTTGCACTACGTTGATATTCGATCCGGTCTCAATATCAAAATCCCCGGCATCGAAAAAACCGCCTACATTTAACCCGGGGATCAGTTCGAGTGGTTTGTACTTTGTATCAGTAGTTGGTCCCTGGGCATGAAGGTCGAAGTGATCTGTATTGGGCGGGGCCTGGCGATACCCTTCTTTAAATGGCTCCCCATGCCATACCCGGTAAGCCTCGTTTACATACATGTGATCCATGTGTATCGGGATCCAAATATCGCTGGTGGCATCAGTGATCTTATCGTACACTTTGTTTTGAATTAAAAAGTTATTGGTTTTAAAATCTCCATATTGAATGTAATATATGCCGGGTGCCTTCACGGAAGAAAAGTCGAATTTTACATAGTTGTATTTATAATAATTTCCCCAGGGGGCAATATTGCCGGTAAATACCCTGGCAGCCTTGCCGTCGTCACCAATTTTATACAGCGAAGAATTTGGGAGCGGTTTGTCTGTCTTGTCCAGTTCTATCACAGCAACTTTTGGTTGCGATGGGAGGTAGCCCACCTGGGAGAAACCGATATTGGGCTCCCGTACCCAGTTATCAATTGCATTTGGTTCAACGGTCCAGGTCAACACCTTGCCTGTTTTTCCTGCGGGCAATAAACTGCGCACTACAAACCAGCCATTTTGTGCCAGCATGCGACCGTCAAAAAGCATCAGGTCGGCATCGGGCGAGGTGATTTTTACCAGGCGGGAAGGTTCATCAGGTGCAAGAAGAAAAGTACGCCCGGTTTCCAGCGGAAGCGGATCAATATATTTGCCGGTTCCCCTGTCGTCGGAGGTTTTATAGCCCTTGTATTGTTTTGGTTTTTCGCTGTTGGGCTTTGTAATGGTGTTGCCAACTACATAACGTGGAAACCGGTTATATCGTCCATCCATCAAATAAGTTTTTTGCCAATATTGCGAGGGTAGAAACTCCAGGTTAAACCCGGCACTTCCTTCCAGTGCTTTGGGTATGGGGTTATCCAGGTACACTGATATCTCTACACCTTTACCCCTTGCCGTTACCACCACCCGGGATTCGAAATTGTAATCAGCATACTTTAATGTAGCCTCAATGGTTTTGGCCGCAGCGTTTACTTTTCGGTTAGAGATGTTGGGCACCAGGTCCCACTGCTCGGGAGTGTTGGAAAGCCGCACAGCACCACCCTGCGCTGTTCTTACGCCATGGTGAATCAGTTCTATCCCGGCGTTCTTCTCATCGTTGAATCCCCCGGTAAAAAGATTATTGTACACCAACATATTCACGCCTTGTGTTTCGAAATATTCCAGCTTATTGAGTTTTAAATCCTGGCCCGAAGCAGAATGGAATGTCGCCAGAAGTAGGAGTGCAAGTGATAAAAATCTTCCTTTTTTCATATTGATTTTAAAATAAGTAATCGTTTTGTATTGATGCGTTTGTTGTTGGATGAAGATAGGCCAAATAGAGTTAAATACTGTGGGTGAAAAAATTAAAAAGAATCACTGCATGCCTATCCAGGGCCATGATAGCGTTTCGGAAACGCAGAGACAAGGCAGGTACTTTCGATGTATTTATAAACTGCATATTTTATTGCTGTTGATCGTTGTGTAATTGCTTTTCCAATTTTCGTTCTAATGGGTTATCTATCTTTAATAGTTCCACAATAACAGACCAGCCCAATTGGTGCGGCACTGTCGCACCAATTGGGAATAGGGTATAAAACTGGCGCATACGCTTAATATTACTAAGACTAAAACCCTTGCCATATGCCAAACTCAAATCTTTAGACAGGTTTTCTAACAAACCTTTGCCATAGGCGGCTTTGCTGCTGCCGCCCTGCTCAAACTCCACATTGTATTGCCCTATTTGCCAATAGGTATTTACAATTTCGGTATTTACATAGGCCGATATGTTTGCCCTGCCTTGCTCGTAGCGGTTGCCAATTTGCTGCAAAAGGACATGGTAGTCTGTATTTTGATGCTTTGCTTCCATACTTAAACTATTGGAACTATAATTTTGGTGGTTGTATGATTATGTTGGTTTGTTTATTTCTAAGCAAACTAACCATAGATTTGGTTTTGCCCTGCTAATTTTCCAGACACCGTTTGGAAAATTAGCAAAGTAATAATCAATAACAAACGAATCATAATGTAGATTTAATTTCTTGTTGTAATCCGCTTTAAATTCAATTTTTACAAAATCGTCTTGTTGCTGTGTCATTGAGATGTGTTGTTTGCAATTCTTACTAAATCTTGCATTTATTT
>JANPIJ010000366.1:0-51961 GCA_031424955.1 Ferruginibacter sp.
CCTTGCCGGACAGGATTGGTTACCCGTCGGGTAATTAAGAGATGTTTCAATTTAATATCCTCACCTCACGGATTTATCACAGCGCAACACCATTGACCATTCACCATTGACCTCCTCAAAGCTCCCGTATCTTAATACTCCTGTAAGCCACATGCGTTCCATGTTCCTGCAACAAAATATGCCCCTTTGGCGCCATACCAAAGCCCGGCCATTTTTCGTATTTACTTTTGGCTACCAATGCATAAAAGTACTGTGTACCCCGCTGGTATTCCACTACTTTCCAGCCATTGATCCAATGCTCCACTTTTCCATCCCGAAAAACGATGATCCTACCCCGGTTCCATTCCCCTACCGGTAATTTCTCCCTCCTGCCCGAAGTGATTTTTAACGAAGGAATCAGGTCGTACAGGGAGGCCATGGTACGGTTTCCGATTGAGCCCAGTTTTGCATCCGGATGCTTATCATCATCCAATACCTGGTACTCCAATCCAATAGCAGAACCGGCGGTGTTTTCTTTTTCCGTTACAAAATATTTCACCCCGCTGTTAGCCGTATCCGTAATTTTAAATTCAAACTGCAGATCAAAGGCAGCAAATTCCTCCGTAGTAACAATATCGCCGCCATTAGACGATTCCGCCCCGTTGGACCCCTTCACATTGAGGGTGCCGTTTTCAATATACCAAACCTTTTCGGGAAAATAAGTTTTATAAGCACCCCGCCATCCATTGGTTGTTTTGCCATCCCAAAGCAAACGCATCCCCAGTTTCTTTTCAGCGGCCGACAGGTTGTTGGGAATGGTGTTGATCACAAAAATATCATCTGGTGGTGTGGGTTTCAAATGATCCGTTTGTATGCGAACCTTGCGCCAGTGAATTTCTTTTCCCTCATCCTTTTTATCGCCGCCGATTGCATGCACCTGTAAAGCGATAAATCCTGTTGGTGTCATATCATCCACCAGGTGGGCACAGGCTACTCCATTTACCCAGGTGCGAATGCTGTTACCAATACATTCCAGTCGGTAATGGTTCCACTGGCCATTTTTGAAAGCTGGTTTCGCAGCAGGATTATTTTCCAGGGAATAAAGCCAGCCTCTTCTTGCTTCATCATAAATGCCACCACTCCATCCACGGGAAGACGGATCTATTTCCATTTGGTAGCCATGCACTCTTTCAGGCGTTTTTTTATCGGTTACACGGCATTGGTCGGAGGCGTCTTTTATTTCGCTTCTGAACTGAATGCCGGAGTTCATGGTACCATTCACCTTAAACTCTACTTCAAAAATAAAATCGCCATAATTCTTTTCTGTTGCCAAAAAACTATTGGGTTCATTTTGCACCGTGGTACCGATTATCTCCCCGTTTTTTACTTCGTATTTTGCTTTACCATTCAACTGCGTCCATCCTTTTAAATCTTTACCATTAAAAAGATTTATCCATTGCTCTTTTGCCCTGGTTTGTGCAAACAATGAAAATGAGGCATAACCAACCGTTAATAACAGTAACAACAGGTATTTATTTTTCATTCGATAATTTTCAGTTAAGTAAGCGTGAGATTTTTTGGCGGTGATCATTTCAGATAACAAGATTTAATTAAGCAAGTTAATTCAATCGGTTTGTTATAGCGCCAGAAAAATACAAAATTTTACGGATAACAGGTTCCCCAATCAACTATACTGCCCAGGCATTATATTAATCATTAATAATACCGGCCAATCATATTATCCCATTTACTTTCCCCGATTGTTCCGGATATTATTATGATACAAATTGAATATAAACAGTTGAAACTTTTTATCAGCCGTACCTAAAAACAAGTTAATTTACAACTGCAAAAAAATTTGGACGCATTAACTTATATGAAATGAAAAAAAACAACAGTACGATTGCATCAGAAAACAAATCACGCAGAAATTTTATTAAAAAAGGTCTCACTATTGCGGCCGGATTTTACATTGTTCCCCGTCATGTATTGGGTGGCGCAGGCTTTACTGCTCCCAGCGACCGCTTAACCGTAGCAGGTATTGGGGTGGGTGGAAAAGGGGAAAGCGACCTGAATGAATTTTTTAAAAGCGGCAAAGCCGATATCGCTTTTTTATGCGATGTAGATGACCGGCGGGCAGCAAAAAGCAGGGAGCGTTTTCCCAAAGCAAAGTATTATAAAGATTTCCGGCAAATGCTGGATAAGGAACACAAAAATTTTGATGCGGTTTCTGTTTCCACGCCCGATCATAACCATGCCATACAGGCAATGGCAGCCATGCAACTAGGCAAACATGTATATGTACAAAAACCCTTAACCCATGACATTTATGAAGCAAGGATGCTGACGGAAGCCGCGTTAAAATACAAGGTGGTTACGCAGATGGGCAACCAGGGCTCATCCAATGATGGTGTACGGAAACTGATGGAATGGTACAATGCAGGTGTTATCGGCGATGTAACAGAAGTGTTTATCTGGACCGACCGCCCGGTGTGGCCGCAGGGCGTACCATGGCCAACATCAAATGCATCTGTTCCTTCGGAACTGGATTGGGATTTATGGCTGGGTACCGCACCGCAAAAAAATTATGTAGATAATATTATTCCATTTAACTGGCGGGGCTGGTGGGACTATGGTACCGGTGCCCTTGGTGATATGGGATGCCACCTGGTTGAAGCTCCATTCCGGGTATTAAACCTGGGCTATCCAACAGAAGCCGCCTGCAGTGTGAGCAGCGTATACACGGGTCCGTTTAAACGGGCTTATTTTCCTGAAAGCGCTCCTGCCTCCTCTTCGGTTACCTTAAAGTTTGCCGGTAAAAACTCAAAACCTGCGCTAAAAATGCATTGGATGGACGGCGGAATTCAACCCGAAAGACCGGAGGAACTGGGCCCGATGGAGAAAATGGGTGATGGTGGCAACGGCGTTATTTTTGTAGGCACCAAAGGTAAAATGATGTGCGAAACCTATGGGGCCAATCCAAAGTTATTACCACTATCCCGCAACAACGAGGTGAATACACCTGAAACCCTGGCAAGGGTACCCGGCGGGGCAGGCGGACATTATGCACAATGGGTGGAAGCTGCCATAGCGGGTTACAATAGTACGAAAGCCAACAACCTGAGTTCTCCTTTTTCAATTGCAGGGCCTTTAACAGAAACGGTATTAATGGGTAATCTCGCCATACGGAGTTTTGATATTCAAAAGGCCGGCAAAACAGATCCTAACAGGCTGGAATACCCGGGCCGGGGAATTAAATTATTGTGGGATGGCCCCAATATGAAGATCACCAATTTTGATGAAGCCAACCAGTTTGTAAAAAGAAGCTACAGGGCAGGTTGGAAACTGGGGATGTAAATAAATTTTATTGAAGATTTATACAATGCAGGAGCAGTTCAAAGCTGTTCCTGCATTTCTTTTTTCGATATGTTGTTTGATAACATCCCGCCTTTCGGTTGTTGATGTTATTTGGTTAATCTGCATCAGGCGCAGGAATCTTTTCCTGTGTCCACTTGTCACTACTCTTCTTAATTTTAAAAACATCTAAAAACACTGGCAATAACAACGCATGCCTTACTGAAGCCGACTACCCCGGAAATATAAGCCAATAGCTTCCCCAGGACGGCACTCCATTTAAACGTTCTGCATACATTAACCAGCGAACCGGAAATGTGTAAATTATGTAACTTTTTTGTTCAATTATGTAATACTCATGAGCATTGTACAACTGACCTTCGTTAAATCTAAATTTGTTTTTTAGTAAGGAGAAAAATGTCAACGAACTAATATGAAAACAATTTTATTAATTGAAGACAACAAGGAAATTCTTGAAAATATTACTGAATTCCTTGAGTTGGAAGGATATAAAATATATTTCGCCAATAATGGTAAAAGGGGAATTGAACTTGCAAAAGAATGGATCCCTGACTTAATCATCTGTGATGTGTTAATGCGTGACATGGATGGTCACGAGGTTTTACATTTATTGTTGGATTCAGCTGAAACGCATGAAATACCCTTTATTTTTAGTACCTCCATGTCGGAAAAAATTAATAGAGCAGAAGCTTTAAGGTTGGGTGCTGATGATTATATTACCAAGCCTTTTGAATTGGAAGCCTTATTGATAATGGCAAAGACATGGATAAAATCCGGTACTAACAGGCCATGGCGTTCCTTTGGAAAACCAAAAGAGCTACCGTTAATTGATTAACGCAGGGGGAATCTACCTCAACTTCATCACGGAGCCGCACCGGATCAATTCAATTCTTACAGTCTCCATTCCTGGAACATCGATCTTTTCCTGTACCGACCCTTTACTTCTCTTTGCAGTTTTACTGATATTACAGATGATGGTAGCAGCAATAATGTGAAACACTCAACCGTAACAGGTTATCAATAATGCTTTTTGATTATTCCCCTTTTTGGATTTAATTTCGATACAGGAGTTAATATATCTATATGCCCGGATGTTCATCAAAAATACAAGTCGCCTGTTTAATTGTCACCCTGCTGCTCTCCATTTCGTCAAAGGAGCAATCCATCAGCCCAAAAAGCTTTTCAAAACAATTGTCTGTGATTACTGATAACGACCGGTACCTGATGCAGGGAAGGGACCGATATTATACCAATGGCTTAATGATCAGCTACAGCAGGGTACACCGTTCAAAAAATGCATCAATCTTAAAGCAGGTCAACCAGTATGAAATCGGGCAGAAAATTTTTACTCCTTATTCCAGGAAGATAGATAACGCGTCGCAAATTGACCGCCCGGTTACCGGTTACCTCTATGCAAAATTCACCGCATCCCGGTTTATCGTACACAATCAATTTTGGGAATGGGGCGTATCGGTTGGTACCATCGGAAAGGCATCTCTTGGAGAGGCCATGCAAAATTCTTTTCATAAAATAATTGATATCAACACCAACCGGTGGGGATGGATTTGGGATTATCAATTGAAGAGCGAACCGGGTATCAACCTTCATGGCCGCTATGCCCGGGGACTGTTGAATGCCAACACCCCCTTTTTACAAATAACCCCGGTAACACAGGCTACTATTGGAACCAACTTTACAAATCTGAGCCAGGGTTTGTTGGTACAAATTGGTAAAATAAATCCGTTGCACCAAAGTGGTTACTGGAATGCTTCGGTAGCTGATAAGCAAAAAACACCGTCGGCCATGTCAGAACTATTTTTCTACTACCATCCGGAAATAAAGTACCAGTTGTATAATGCAACGGCACAGGGTGGCTTGTTCAGAAGGGATAAAGGCCCCATTACCTCTTCGGTTAAACCCTTTGTGGTAATGCACCAGGTAGGTGCGTTATTTGCGCTGAACCGTTACACCCTGAAATCAGAACTGGTTTTACAATCAAAAGAAACCAAGAGCCAGCGTTTTAGCCATAACTATGGAAGCATACAGGTAAACTACCGATTTAATTGATGAGATGCGGTTAACACAGGAACAGAACAAAAAGGAATTCGTGCCCCGTTGATATTCAGCCTGGTGATGGTTAGCCCCGTAATAAGTATCAAAAGGTAAATGTGGGAATTTCCTTTGCCTGTTACCGTTATGAAAAAACTGCCCGTATAAAAAAGCCTGTTATTCAAGCCCACTATTTATTACTAAAATAACGGGATTGAAAAGTAACTTTACTCATTAAAAGGCCGCTAAAAAAATACTATGGACTTCAACAAGGATTTTATCGAAAAAATAATTCTTTTATTAGTCACGGGAATGCTCACCGGGTTTTTGATACCATTTATTTTAAAGAGAATCGATGAGCAAAAGGCTAAGGAGCAAAAAGAAAGGGAAGCCATGCTTGCACGCCAATCTAAAATCATTGAGGCACAATCTGAGTTATTTAAAATTTTATCCAAACTCTTGTGGGACTGGAGATACCTGATTATGAAAGTGTCTTATTATGGCGGGCAAAAAACTGATGACCGTTTTAAAGAAGCATGGAATAAATATGATACGGATATCTGGAATATATTAAATCAGATAAGGTATCAGGCCAGTCTTTCCCGCAGCCTGATCTCTGAAGCGGTATATGGCCAGTTAATCACTTTTTATTATGAAATTGTCAATTTCGATAAGCAGTTACAGCATATCATCAATGAAAAGGATACCATAAAAAAAGTACTTCAATTGGCTGATCTGAATGTGCTTATATTTAATGAAGCCACATCAAAAGTGGATGCCTTAATTGACAATATAGCAAAAGATGTAAATTTAAGTGTCAATATTAAAAAGTAAATTCATAAACCAATATGACATGCCTGTTATCATTTCGGTAGATGACTCCACATTGCAGAGACGTTTAGGTAAAACTAAAAAAATTACTGTTGATGCAAAGAATGTATTGGATGCAATAAAACAAGCGGATACTTTACACCCGGGATTTGGTTCTGATATTCTATCCAATAATAAACTAAGGGATTCGCTGGATATTTTATTGAATGGCGAAAATATATCCTTTCTCAAAGGTCTAAATACGCCAACGCCCAACCATTCAGAAATTCACATTCTCCGGCAAATGTTAGGATGCTAACGCTTATTGTTAATAAATCGAAACCTTCATTGCCTGTCTCTAATGGTTAAAAACCTGGTTGTACTCCACCACTATGCGGATGAATCATTGCCTTACCCACAGTTTACTACTCCTCCTGGTTTTATTAAGATGCTACAGCCAACGGCAGCGGTAAAAATGTAACACCAGGATGAAGTACAGCCCTGTGGAATATTACTGTGATTCCTTTCAACTGGTAATGCTAACTTAATCTTTAGGTAATCTTATGGTGATACGCCGGGGATAATTTTGGCAAACCTTATAAAATGAAATTCACTTCCCTGCTTGCCTTCATCCTACTCGCCCTTATTGCTGAATCCCAGCAACCACCCAAAGCAAAAAACATCTTTATCATTACCACCGATGGCTTTCGGTGGCAGGAAGTATTTACCGGTGCGGATTCGCTGCTTATCAACAATACAAAATATACATCAGACACTTCCCTTACAAAAGATATGTACTGGGATGATATGGTTGAATTACGCAGAAAAAAACTGATGCCTTTTTTCTGGAATGTGATTGCGAAAAAGGGGCGGCTATATGGCAACCGGTTGTTCAATAATAAAATGAACATGAAGAACCTCTACAAAATTTCCTACCCGGGATACAATGAAATCCTTACCGGTTATGCTGATCTCAACTTCATTCCCAATACACCCGTAAATAACCGGAACACCAATATCCTGGAATACCTTAACCAGCAGCCAGCTTATTCCGGAAAAGTTGCCGCCTTTACTTCCTGGAATATTTTCCCTTATATCTTAAATGAAGACCGGAGCAAATTCCCGGTAAACAGCGGGTACGAAATGATGGATGAAGACCCCCTCAGCAATAATCATTTGATCAACGGCGTGCAGGAAAATATTGCAGAAAAAAAACATACCCGTCATGATTTACTCACCTACCTCGCGGCAAGGGAATACATCCGGTCGAAACATCCGAAAGTATTGTTACTTGGATTGGGCGAAACGGACGAATCAGCGCATGGAAGCAGATATGATCACTATTTACAACAAGCAGCTTCGGTAGACAAAATGATTGCCGACCTGTGGTATTACGTTCAAACCGATCCGTTTTATAAAGACAATACCACTTTCATTATTACAACCGATCATGGCAGGGGCAGCAATTCATCGTCCTGGCATACACACAGCCTGTTCACAAAAGGCTCCGGTGAAACCTGGCTGGCAATGATTGGGCCCGGTATTATTCCTGCGGGAGAAATAAAAGAAAATCAGCAAACTTATGGCAACCAGATAGTAGCTACCATTGAAGATTTACTGGGAGAAAAAATGGAGCGTTCTCACCGGATCAGTAAGGCGATTGTGTTGCCTACAGCTGCAATAAATGAAGCAGTGCTGGTTAAGAACCGGTAAAATGGCAGGCTTCGCCAGAAGTAAAAAGAATTTTTCCTGGTTTAATGGCGGTTGATTGGGGGACGCCGTTTTAGAATAAAGTTTACACCTTTCAAAAAAGGTGTAAACTTTATTCTAAAACGCAGCTTCTTTGATCCTCTCCGGTGTAAGCGGCAGGCACGCATAAAAAAATGTCTTACAATCCATCATTTGTAAAATGAAAGTATTGTAAAGCATCAATATTTTTAAAATAAATTCCCTAAGACGTAGCCCAGGCTTTATCTCCTTTTTTATAAGGATATGAGCCATCGTATTTACCAGGAACAGGCAGGTAACGCAAAGCCTGGGTTGCTCCTTCTTTCGAACTAAAGTATCCCAGGACAGACAATTCTTTCATCATCCGGAAATAATGGGAAGGTTCCTCTTTCGTTTTTTTAGCCTGGTATTCCTTTTGTTCCTTATCCAGTGCAGTCAACAATTCGGTGCGTTGCTTTGCATCGGCTTTTACAAACGAGGTACTGAATTGTTTTTCACTTAATTCATCAATCTTCTTCAGACCGTCAATAAAAACCTGCTGGTTCTTTGGTTCATAACAATCCAATACCATCACCGCCATGAAATTACCAACCTTCGCCTCCTTGGCACCTGGACTGGTGGTAGCGGGCAAAATAGTATCTGCGATCTCATTCATAAAAGCCACCTGGCTTTCACTGAATAAAGCGTTTACCTGTTTGTCAGTTGATTTGCAACCGGAGATACTAAACACGGATTCGCCTACAATAGAACCGCCCAGTAAAATTGCTACATTTTGCAGCAAATCTCTTCTTGTCATATTCATGTGTTTGATTTTTTTATGATTTACAAATTACCCTTTTTCAATTCGTTTACGGCAAAGTCTGCGGCCCTTGCAGTTAAAGCCATATATGTAAGCGATGGATTCTGACATGCGGCAGAGGTCATAGCAGCTCCATCCGTTACAAAAACATTTTTGGCATCCCACACCTGGTTGTACTCGTTAAGTACAGATGTTTTTGCATCTCTTCCCATACGGGCAGTACCCATTTCGTGAATACCGTGTCCCATGGCATGCCCGCTATCGTATGTATGTACATTCTTAACACCCGTGTTTTCAAGCATGGCCACCGCCTCCTTTAAGATATCTTTACGCATAGCATATTCATTCTCCTTCAATTCTGCATCCATCGCCAGCACAGGCAAACCCCATTTATCTTTTTTGGTTTTGTCAAGGGAAATTTTGTTATCGTGATAAGGTAATACTTCACCAAAGCCAGTCATGCCAATAGTCCATGCACCCGGTTCGGCCAATGCATCTTTAAATGCACCACCAATATTCAACTCAGCCACGTCCCTGCTCCATCCCTGCCTGCTTGCCCCACCCTGGTAGCCGAAGCCCCGTAAAAAATCACGTTTATCACCATTGATATTGGCGAACCGGGGAATATAGATTCCGTTGGCCCTTCTGCCAAAAACGTACTTGTCTTCAAAACCTTCCACCGTACCGGAGGCACCCAGGTTATAATGGTGATCCATTACATTGTGCCCCAGTTCACCGCTGCTGCTACCCAGTCCATCAGGCCAAACATCTGTAGCGGAATTCATCAACACCCAGGCTGAATTTAAGGCAGATGCATTTACAAAAACAATCTTACTGTAATACTCAACTGTTTTATTGGTTTCTGAATCCAACACTTCTACACCCGTTGCCTTTTTGGTATCCTTATTATACAGAAGTTTTGTAACAATCGATAGTGGTCTCACCGTTAAATTACCGGTAGCCTGTGCCGCAGGCAATGTAGATGACTGGGTGCTGAAATACCCACCAAAAGGGCAACCTTCCCAGCACCGGTTTCTAAACTGGCACTGTGTGCGCCCGGGGATGGCTGCGGTTAAATTGGCAACCCGGCCAATGATCATGTGACGCATCCCATTGTAATGTTTTTTTAACCTGGCCGATACGTCTTTTTCTACGCAATTCAAATCCATTGGTGGTAAAAACTGTCCGTCTGGTAAATGCGGAATGCCTTCAACGGAACCACTGATTCCTGCAAATTTTTCAACATAATCATACCAGGAAGCAAGATCCTTATAACGGATGGGCCAGTCAACACCATAACCGTCTTTTGAATTGGCTTCAAAATCCAGGTCGCTCCAGCGGTAACTTTGCCTGCCCCATAAAGTAGACCTGCCCCCCATGCGGTAACTACGCCACCAGGTAAACGGTTTTATTTCTGTATAGGGACAATCCTTTTCACTGGTCCATGCATCCATCACCGCTTCGCTGGCAGCCCATCCCCTGTGTATTACAGGGAAGTCTTTTTTCTGCTGATCAGTAGTACGGCCGGCATGTTCAAATTCCCAGGGATCCTTGCCGGCAGTTTTATAGTCGGTTTTATGTTCATGGTTGGGGCCACGCTCCAGCATTAACACTTTTAATCCTTTTTCTGCTAATTCCTTTGCAGCCCAGCCACCACTGATACCCGAGCCGATTACAATGGCATCGTAAGTATTTTGAATAGCCGCTTTATTATTAATATTCGGAGAATCTCCCGGCATATTTATTTTTTAAAGATTACCTTTTTTTAATTCTGAAACTGCAAAGTCGGCTGCCCTGGCAGTTAACGCCATATAGGTAAGCGATGGATTTACACAGGCGGCAGATGTCATACAGGCGCCATCCGTTACAAATACATTCTTTGCATCCCATACCTGGTTGTTACCATTCAAAACAGATGTCTTTGGATCTTTTCCCATACGGGCAGTGCCCATTTCATGTATGCCTCTTCCTGGGGTACCATCGCCATCATTCCCCTTCACGTTTTTAACGCCGGCCGCTTCCAGCATTTCAATTCCATCTTTCAGCATATCCTTTCTCATCTTCAACTCATTTTCCTTCAACTCGCAATCAATTGCCAGTACATTCAGTCCCCATTTATCTTTTTTAGTCTTGTCAATGGTTACCCTATTTTCCATGTAAGGAAGTATTTCTCCAAAGCCACCCATTCCCATTTTCCAGTGCCCGGGTTCAGTCAATGCTTCTTTAAAATCGGCGCCAATACTTAGTTCAGCCACCTGCCGCTGCCAGCCTTCCCTGCTTGCCCCACCCTGGTATCCAAAACCACGAACATAATCCCGCTTATCGCCAAAAAGATTTTGATATCGTGGCACATAAATTCCATTTGCCCTGCGGCCATACGTATAAAAATCCTCAAAGCCTTCCACATCGCCGGAAGCACCTACCCCTAAGTGATGATCCATCAGGTTGCGTCCCAATGCATTGCTGCTACTACCCAATCCGTCGGGCCAGATATCGGTTGCAGAATTCATCAGTAACCAGGTTGAATTTAAAGTAGATGCATTTACAAATACAATCTTACTAAAAAACTCGTAAGTCTTATTGGTTTCGGCATCAAGTATCTCTACCCCCTTTGCCTTCTTGGTGTCTTTATCGTAAATGATTTTGGTAACAATTGAAAACGGACGTACGGTAAGATTACCCGTTGCCATTGCTGCAGGCAGTGTAGCGGATTGGGTACTGAAATAGGCGCCAAACGGGCAACCAAGCGAACACTTATTGCGGTACTGGCATTTGGTCCGGCCATTGTGATCTTCCGTTAAATTGGCCGAACGCCCCATGATCATCGTGCGTTTATTTTTATAATAATCCGTTAACCTTTTCGATACATCTTTCTCTACGCAATTCATCTCCATGGCAGGTAAAAAATCACCATCGGGCAATTGAGGCAACCCGTCCTTTGCACCATTTACGCCGGCAAATTTTTCTGCGTAAGAATACCAGGATGCAATGTCTTTATAACGGATGGGCCAATCAACCCCAAAACCATCTTTTGCGTTGGCTTCAAAATCGAAATCACTCCAGCGATAACTCTGGCGACCCCAGGTTAATGAACGGCCACCCACATGGTATCCTCTAAACCAGTCAAAACGTTTGATTTCAGTGTAAGGGCATTCACTATCCTTCACCCAAAAATCAAGATTTTTCTCGCTAAGCGGATAGTCCCTTTTCAATACGGGATAATCATTGATCATTTGTTGGGTACGCCCACCCGCATGAGGAAATTCCCATGGATCTTTATTGGCGTTGATATAGTCTTTTCCGTGTTCAATATTTCTTCCTCTTTCCAGCATGATCACTTTTAAACCTTTTTCGGTAAGTTCCTTTGCTGCCCATCCCCCGCTAATTCCGGAGCCAACTACAATTGCATCATACGTGTTTTCAGCCATCGTTTTAAATTTTAATACCCCCTTTTCTGCCGCGGCGTAACCGTATGAGGCCAGCCAATTTTATCAGCAGTTTTGAAGAGGGCGATTTGGAAAGATTATTGTTTTAAATTAGAAAAAAAATATACCAGACAATACACTTGTACTACATTTATGTTCACCATTTATTGAAATTGGTACTATTAAAATGAATGGCCGGTACACTCCCGCACAACCCATATCATAACTTACACATCACACAACAACACCGCTTCTTTTAAAGATTTCAGTTTGTCTTCTTTGGCGGGAATAAATTCCTGTGCCACGAAACCTTTATACCCCGTAGCTACAATCGCTTTCATAATTGCAGGGTAATATAATTCCTGGGTATCATCTATTTCATTCCTGCCCGGAACGCCGCCGGTATGATAATGCCCGATGTATTGGTGATTATCCCGTATGGTATGAATCACGTCTCCTTCATCAATCTGCATGTGGTAGATATCATAAAGCAGTTTAAAATTTTCCGACCCCAGTCTTTTACACAATTCGGCTCCCCAGGCTGTTTTATCACACATATAGTCTTTGTGATTTACCTTGCTGTTGAGCAATTCCATTTGAACCGTTATGCCATTTTTTTCTGCAAGTGGTAAAATTTTCTGTAACCCCTCCACGCAATTCTTTAGCCCGGTTTCATCGTCCATCCCATTGCGGTTTCCGCTGAAGCAGATTACATTTTTATACCCTTCTTTTACCATTAATGGAATTACGGCCTCATAATCTTTGATCAACTGTTCGTGATAGGTTTTATTATTAAACCCATTCGTCAAACTTACCTTACCCCCATGATAACACATGGAACTGTATATTCCATATTGTTTTAATACAGGCCAGTCTTTTGGAGCAATCAGATCAATGGCTCCAAAACCAATTTCCTTTACCGCCTGGCAAAGTTTGTCGAGCGGTATAGAATTATAGCACCATTGGCAAACCGAATGATTGATGTTTCCTTTTAATGTCACAGGAGAGTTTGTTGATGTTTCTGTTTCTGATTCTGTAAATGATGAAAGTACGGAAGATGATCCCAGGGCCGCTGTACCTACCAGTATATTCCGGATGGCACTTCGCCTGTTTTGATGGTCAGACATAGAATGAGATTTTAAACGATTGAATTAGAATATGATTTGGAATGCACCTGCTTTCTTGACCGCATATAAATAAACAATCCGGTAAAAGCCACAATCAATACAATGGGAATAACCAGGGTAGCATTGATGATTTCAGGGCCTGCAGCTTTTTTTGCTTCCATCAATGCACTGGCCATGGCTGGTGTGGCATCGGCTCCTGTATAGGTTGCCAAATCTGCGCCGGATGGTAATTTGGTCACCAATAACCGATCGTAATACCCGCCCATAAATATCATATAAAGGGATACGGCAAACATGCCAGCCGCTCCCATAAAGTTCAACCCAACCGCTCCGGTCTTTGGTAAATTTTCTGATACAAATCCAATCATGGTAGGCCAAAAATAACATACGCCCATTCCGAAAATGATTGCACCTGCAAAAAGCATATTGCCTGAAGTATGGCCCAATAAATACAATCCTGCAGTAGCTAAAATGGCTGAAATCAGCAACACGCCCTGTGGTGAAAATTTATGCACTACTGGGCCGGCAAAAGCCCGGCCAACCACCATTACCCCGGTTTCCAATGTCAATAATAAAATGGCATTATCTGTTACATTTTTTAACAATACATCAATCCATTGCCCGGTAAATAATTCTGTGATGGCGGTACCAAACATGAGGATGATCATCAACAGAAATAATGGATTGAGCAATGATTTATACATCTCGGCACTGGATACGCCGCTGGCGACTCTCTCTGTAACCGGGAACTCCAGTTTACTGAATAAGTAACCATAAATTAAGGTAGGAATAATCATTAAGCCTACCTGTACCTGCCAGCCAATTCCCATCTTATCACACAGGAAAACAATCAGGGTACCAATTACGATACCGCCGGGAAACCATAAATGAAAATGGTTTAGTTTGGTTGTTTTATTATCACTGTGAATGGTTGCTACAAGGGGGTTACAAGCTGCTTCCACCGTACCATTGGCGATGCCAACAAACAAGGTGGAGATAAATAAACTCCAGTAGCCGGTAGCAAAAACGGTGAGCACAATACCTGCCAGGTGAAATACGAATGCACCAATCAGTAATTTCTTCATGCCGATGGCATCTACTATCAACCCGCCTATTACGATCGCCAGCGGAAATCCCCAAAACGCGGTGGCTGCGATGGTTCCCAACTGCTGTGCATCTAAATGAAATTTTTCTCCCAGGCGGCCAAGTATGCCGGCACGAATACCAAAGGAAAGTGAAGTTACAAGAAGAGCCAGGCAACTGGCTGTAAACAGTTGTTTTTTCTGAATATTGGCAGGCATAATCGTTTATTAGTTTTTAAATCCAACGCGTTAAAAAAAAATCGAGATGTAATATTATTGAATTTTGAATAAAAACGGCTAGAAATTAACAATTGTTTTTTTAAGGAGGCAAAAGCCGTTAATAATGGATAGGATATAACCAAAGTTTTGAATGGATAAAAAACATTCATGCTCCGATATATAAAAAAACCAGTTTGTTTAATCTATCATGATTCCCCGGTCGGGCATGAGTTATAGGGCAACTCCTCGAAAAATCATTTTCAACACAGAAAATATTTTATTAATTGTAAATAGATTTTATGCGTAAAATTGTAAAATTTTTAAACAGTCAAAATATTTCCGGAAACAGTTTTTAAAATAAATCTATATGAAAAGAAAATTAAGAATGGGAATGATCGGGGGCGGCAAAGATGCCTTCATTGGAGCGGTACATCGGCTGGCATTTAACATGGATGGCCTGGTTGAACTGGTTTGCGGTGCGTTAAGCATCAACCCCGAAGTTGCAAAAGATTCAGGGCAGTCACTATTTCTTGAAGAAGACAGAATTTACCTGAACTATGAAGAAATGATAGAGAAGGAAAGTCTGATGCCGGAAGATAAACGCATTGACTTTGTAACCATCGTAACGCCCAACTTCGCTCATTTCGCTCCCGCAAAACTGGCCCTGCAAAAAGGCTTTAATGTAGTAATTGAAAAGCCCATCACCTTTACATTGGAAGAAGCAAAGGAACTAAAACAAATTGTGGAAGAAACAGGATTAATGCTTTGCCTCACGCATACCTATTCCGGCTACCCCATGGTGAAGCAAGCGAAGGCAATGGTGAAGGAAGGGGCATTGGGAAAAATAAGAAAAGTATGGGTAGAATATCCCCAGGGCTGGCTAAGTAAATTATCAGAAAGAGAAGGCAATGCGCAGGCCGCCTGGAGAACCGATCCCAAGCGCAGCGGCAAGAGCGGTTGTATGGGTGATATTGGAACACACGCTGCACATTTGTCGGAATATATTACCGGGTTAAAGATCACCCATCTTTGTGCCGACCTGAATATTTTTGTAGAAGGCCGTGCCCTGGATGATGATGGCAATGTATTGTTGAAATTTGATAATGGCGCAGCCGGGGTACTAATGGCCTCGCAGGTTGCAGCAGGTGAAGAAAACGCTTTGAAGATAAGGGTATATGGAGAAAAGGGCGGCCTTGAATGGGCGCAGATGGAACCCAATACGCTGATTGTAAAATGGCTGGATGCGCCTGCGCAGATATTACGCGCCGGTGCAAACTATGGAGACCGCCTCTCCTCTTTTGCTACCAGCAATTGCCGCACACCGGGTGGTCATCCCGAAGGATACCTGGAAGCATTCGCTAATATTTATAAAAACTTCGCCACATCGTTAATGGCCAAAATGGATGGTACTACTCCAACTGCAGAAGCATTGGATTTCCCTTCTGTAGACGAAGGCGTAAGGGGAATGGCGTTTATAGACAATGTGGTGTTGTCAGCACAATCGGATAAAAAGTGGACGGAGTATGTGGTGTGAGGAGGCGTGAATGGTCAATGGTGAATCGTGAATTAAGAATTAAGAATTAAAAATGAAGAATGTGGAAGACCGTAGCATCATCATAAATGCATATAACAATTTGTTTTGAACAGGCGTTAGTGCTACTATTAAACATCGTAGTATTATGAAAATCCCGATTTTTCGGGCCTCACTTGTACGGCAGACCCAGGCAATGTTAATTGCATACCATAACAGATTAAATATTTTTTTCAGCAATGACTAAAGTATATCAACCGAAAATCATTACAAGCATTCACCTTTGACCATTCACCATTGACGACAAACATTATCAATTAAAAATCATCAATTAAAACAACATGCAAACAATAAAAGGCCCCGGTATATTTTTAGCTCAATTCGCAGGTGACACTGCACCTTTCAATACATTGCCCTCCATTTGTAAATGGGCCAAAGAAAAGGGATTTGTTGGCGTTCAGATTCCTTCCTGGGATGCCAGGTTTATTGACCTGCAACAAGCCGCGGAAAGTAAAACCTATGCGGATGAAATTAAAGGCATCGTACAAGAGGCCGGCCTGGAAATAACGGAACTCTCTTCGCACTTACAGGGACAACTGGTGGCCGTAAATCCAGCCTACGATCAGCTGTTTGACGGCTTTGCACCACCGGAATATCGCGGCAATTCCAAAGCAAGAACAGAATGGGCGGTTCAGCAACTGATACATGCGGCAAAGGCATCACAAAACCTCGGCCTGACTGCACACCCTACTTTTAGCGGCGCCTTATTATGGCAAACTGTTTATCCCTGGCCGCAACGCCCGGCAGGATTGGTAGAAACAGGCTTTACAGAACTGGCCAACAGGTGGCTACCGATCTTAAATGCATTTGATGAATGCGGCGTAGATGTGTGCTACGAAATTCACCCCGGCGAAGACCTGCACGACGGAGTCTCTTACGAAATGTTTTTGGAAAAAGTAAACAACCATGCCCGTGCCTGTTTATTGTACGATCCCTCCCACTTTGTATTGCAGTGCCTCGATTACCTGGCCTATATTGACCACTACCACACTAGGATAAAAGCTTTTCATGTAAAGGATGCTGAATTTAATCCAACGGGTAAGCAGGGTGTTTACGGCGGCTATCAAAGCTGGGTAAACCGGGCTGGCCGCTTCCGTTCACTGGGCGACGGACAGGTGGATTTCAAATCTATATTCAGTAAACTGGCTGCTTATGATTACAAAGGCTGGGCGGTGCTGGAATGGGAATGCGCCATAAAAAACTCAGAAGACGGAGCAGCAGAGGGCGCCCCGTTTATTAAGGATCATATTATAAAAGTAACTGAAAAAGCATTTGATGATTTTGCCGGAACCGGCAGTGATGAAGCATTTAACCGGGGGTTGCTGGGTTTGTAAATTAGTAAACGATCCTGGCCCCTATTTTAAATTCATCCCAAACTGTTCATCAGTATATTCCTAACCCTTGCTAAACACTAAAACAACCTATCATGTTCGGTATCAAATTTACCAGGTTCGATTCCATGACCTATGTAATTAAATTTAAAAATGGGCACATTGCGAAAGAAGGGCGTGGTCTATCCTTTTGGTATTACGAACCAACTACTTCTATTACCGCCGTTCCCATTGGCAGTAATAACCTGCCCTTTATTTTCAGTGAAACAACCAAAGATTACCAAACGGTAAATATCCAGGGTCAAATCACTTATAAAATCGGGAATCCAAAACTACTGGCAGAACTATTGGATTTTACAGTGAACGGTAAAGGAGTATATAAAAAAGATGATACCGAAAAATTAAATCAACGAATCGTTAATGAAGCGCAAACCGCTACGTCTGCATACATCCATGGATTGGGCCTGAAGGAAGCCATTCGTTCGGCCAAAATGATCGAAACAAAAATTACGGATGGCTTAACGGTGTCCCAGGCAATCACCATGCTCGGTATTGAAATCCTGAGCATTAATATACTCGCCATTAAAGCAACCCCTGAAATGGAAAGAGCCCTGGAAACTGAAACAAGAGAGAAATTGCAGCAGGAAGCAGACCAGGCAATTTATGAGCGAAGAAACTTTGCAGTAGAACAGGAAAGAAAGATCAGGGAAAGTGAATTAAATACAGAGATTGCGGTAGAGGAAAAACAAAAGCAAATTGCCGAGAAACAAACAGAGACTGAAATACAGAAGGCAGACAGTACCCGTAAACTCCGGGAAATGAAAGTACAGGCAGATATATCAGTAGAAAACCAGCGCAAATTATTGATTGAACAAAAAACTGCCAATGAAAGAAAAGAAGCTGAAACACAGGGCTATGTACTGGAGGCTACATTAAAGCCTTATAAAGAAATGGACTGGAAAATTTTGACCGCCCTAAATAATAATATTGATGCCGGATTTAATATATCACTTGCCTTTAGAGAGTTAGCCGAAAATGCCGGTAAAATAGGTACACTAAATATTAGCCCGGAACTACTGGATACATTGCTAAAGGAAAAGAAAAGCAAATGATGAGTATTGATTACGCTATCATTGTAAAGAACAAAACCAGGTTGGAACAATTGATTGAAAGATTCAATACTAAAGCGCAGGCCAGGTTTTACATTGAACGGTCGGGTGGTAATTTCCTTGATTATGAAAAGGAGCACGAGGTTTTTCAACATTCGCTTTCGCTGGTACAACGCAACCTTTCCGGCGTTATCAAAAACAAAATTGTTGACAGGATATTTCTACCCTCTTACATTTTCAATGACCGGCAGGTAATTATTACGGTAGGCCAGGATGGCCTGGTAGCAAATACCGCTAAATATGTGAAGGCAATTCCCATTGTAGCGATAAACCCCGATACTGACCGTTATGATGGGGTGCTGTTGCCATTCAGTGCCGATAACTTTGTTAACGCGATTGAAAAAGTAATGAGCAATACCTACACCTCAAAGGCCACTTCTTTTGCCGAAGTACAACTCAATGACGGGCAACGGTTACTGGCTTTTAATGATTTATTTATTGGAGCGGCTTCTCATGTTTCAGCCAGGTACAAAATAACCTACCATAAAAAAACCGAAGAACATTCATCTTCGGGCATAATTGTTTCTACCCAGGCTGGTTCAACAGGCTGGTTAAGTTCAGTTTTCAATATGAGCTACGGTATGCAGCAATTTATAGAAAAGGGAAATAACAAAAAGAAAAACATAAAGCTTAAAGACGACCAGCTTATGTTTGCAGTTAGAGAGCCTTTTGCAAGCAAGCGCACCCAAACAGCCATTACTGCAGGTATTGTTTCCGGCACAACCAAACTGGTCATTGAATCTTATATGCCAAATAACGGGCTTATCTTTTCAGATGGAATAGAGACTGATTTTTTAAGATTCAATTCGGGCAGCATCGCCACTATCGGAACCGCAAGGGAAAAGGCGAACCTGGTACTGGATACATGAAAATAATGCTGTACCGTAACATGTAAAATGTTTCATTTTATATAAAACACTTCTCTTTCTTTATCCACTAACTGATTTTAAAGCATTCGTTTAAATTATTTGTCATCATGTATCTATACACATATTTTACTACCTTCAACTAATAAAAAATCAATTTCATGAAAAACACGATTGCAAAATTTTTATTTCTCCTTATTTTTAGCGCCCCGTTTTTTTTACTGGCAACCCCTCCAAAAAAAGGGGGTGAATTTTACCAGATCACGGTATATCATTATTCAACTACTGATCAGCAACAGGTAATTGAACAATACCTTAAAGATGCTTATGTACCGGCACTTCACCGGCAACAAATTAAAAACATCGGTGTATTCTCACTCATCGCCAATGACACGGCAACAGATAAACGCCTGTATGTAATCGTTCCACTGAAGACGCTTCAACAGGTTACTGAACTGGCTTCGAAACTTTCTGGTGACAATGAGTACCTGGCCAATGGTAAAACTTATTTAGACGCAACTTACAAAACGCCTCCTTACAAAAGAATAGAGAATATACTGGCGCAGTCTTTTCCCCTTGCCCCATTTTTAATTCTTCCAAAATTGACCGGCCCAAGGAGTGAGCGGGTGTATGAATTACGGAGTTACGAAAGTGCTACGGAAAAAATATTTAAAAATAAAGTGCAGATGTTTAACGAGGGTGGTGAGATCGCATTATTCAAACAGCTCAATTTCAATGCAGTTTTTTACTCATCTGTAATTGCAGGCTGCAACATGCCCAACCTGATGTACATGACCAGTTTTGAAAACAAGGCAGACAGGGATGCGCATTGGAAAAGTTTTGGTGCAGCACCCGAATGGAAAAAGCTTTCCGGCATGCCGGAATACCAAAATAATGTATCGAAGAATACAAGTTACTTTCTTCGACCCACCGAGTATTCGGATTATTGATACTACTGAATTAAAAATTGAAAATTAAGAATTAAGAATTGGGGAACGCCAAAATTCATTTTTAATTTAAAACGATTATAACTTTAAAAACGATTGAACCATGAATACAAATATGTTTATCAAAAGGGGCATCCTGTTCTTAGTGATATTTGCCGTTTTTTCTTTTGCCGCTAAAAAGAAAGAACCATCCGTATTGATCTTTTCAAAAACAAACGGCTACCGGCACCAGAGCATTCCTGCCGGAATTGATGCTATTAAAAAATTGGGCCTCGAGAATAATTTTTTAGTGGAGGCTACCGAAGATTCACTGGCATTTACCGATGAAAACCTGGCAAAATACAGGGCGGTTATTTTCCTGAGTCCTACCGGGGATGTGTTGGGTGAAGCACAGCAAAAAGCCATGGAAACTTTTATTCAGAAAGGCGGTGGTTTTGTGGGCGTTCATGCGGCCACCGACTGCGAGTACAACTGGCCATGGTATGTAAAAATGGTTGGCGCAAGTTTTCTTTCGCACCCTGCACAACAAATGGCAAAATTGATAGTAGTTGATAAAAAAAATGCTGCCACCAAACACCTGCCCGAAGTATGGGAAAGAAAAGATGAATGGTATAGTTTTAAAAATATGAACCCGGATGTAAAAGTGCTGTTGAAAATTGATGAAACATCTTACAAAGGAGGTAAAAACGGCGACAACCACCCGATGGCCTGGTATCATGCCTACGATGGCGGCAGGGCTTTTTATACTGAACTGGGCCATACCAATGAATCATTCGTTGAGCCGGCTTTTCTGCAACATTTATTAGGCGGTATTAAATATGCGTTGAAGAAATAGAATGTTGCTGCATAAATAATATCACAACCTGGCTTAGGTTCAAGATAGCAAATGAGTTAGAAAATCAGTTTAAAATATCTCTTATACAAATGCAAATGGTTATGCGGTCAGACGGGGACCGTCAGACCGCATAACCATTTGCAAATTAGCTAATTGACTATAGCTCCCTGATCCATATATTACGAAAACTGATTGGCTCACTTTTATCACCATGATCCTGTAATTTTATTGGAGCGGCGCCATGCTTTTTATATACCGGTTTTCCGATATACATGGTTACTCCTTTTACTTCGGTATTGTTCTGCAACAATACGCCATTGTGAATAAGGGTAACATGTGCCGGGGATTGCAACGACCCATCTTCCTTGAAACGGGGCGCAGTCCAGATCACATCGTAGGTTTGCCATTCGCCCGGCTTTTTACAGGCATTGGCCAACGGGATGGACTGCTTGTAAATACTACCCGTTTGGCCATTTACATAGGTTTTATTATTAAAGCAATCCAGTATCTGTAATTCATAACCACTGTCTCCGGATCCGGTAGACGCAAGGAATAACCCACTGTTTCCCCTACCCTGCCCTTCGCCATGTATGCCGGCTGGTATCTTCCACTCCAGGTGCAACTGGTAGTCGGTAAATGACTTCCTGGTTTGGATATTCCCTGTTCCCTTTTTTACAGTAAATGCGCCTTTTGAAACCGTCCATTGAGCAGTCATACTGCTATCCTTAACAGACACCCATTGATCGAGGTTGTTCCCATCAAACAAAACAATGGCATCAGAAGGTGCCTTATTATCTTTTGCCGGTGTTACCAGTTTTGGTTCCGGCGACCATACTTCTGTGGCTTTGGGATCACCCTGCTGGGCAATGGATTGCTGGGAGATAAAAATGGCGGCAGCCAGTGTTAGCATTTTCATACTTTTCATATAACTAATCGTTTTTTAAGTTAGTATAATTTTCATGCCGGATGCATATCATCAACTGCTGCATTCGCTACATAAAATTATCCGGTAAATTTAGGTGGAAATCAGTTGTATCTTAACTCCCTTAACAAAAATAAATGCCGTCCACATCATCTTTTCTAAAAACGGTTCTTCTTCATAATTGATTTAAAATAAAAACCAGGCTTATACAAAATGAACAGGCAAAGGATTTTTCCCAATCCCCAAATTTGTCCTTTCCGAAAATAAAATAAGTGCTATATTGAACTTTATTTAAGCCACAATCAATCACTAAAAAAAGCTATATGGGAGATACCCTCCAGATTAAAAAACAACCCAAACAATATGATGCAGTGATTGTTGGTTCGGGTGCAGGTGGTGGCATGGCAGCTTATGTGCTGGCCAACGCCGGGTTAAAAGTTTGCCTGCTGGAAGCTGGTCCGGATTATGATCCTGCAAAGAATTCATCGCAGTTAAAAAACCCGTGGGAAAGCCCGCGGCGTGGCGCCAGTACTAAGTTCAGGCCCTTTGGAGATTTTGATGCATCCTTTTGGGGATGGGAAATTGAAGGAGAACCTTTTACCCATGCTCCCGGTACTAAATGGGACTGGTGGCGGGCCCGGATGGTAGGTGGCAGAACCAATCACTGGGGCAGGATCTCCTTACGTTTTGGCCCCAACGATTTTAAAAGAAGAAGTATCGACGGCCTGGGTGATGACTGGCCAATTAGTTATGATGACATCAAACCCTATTACGATAAAATAGATAAACTCATCGGCGTGTTTGGCAGCAACGAAGGATTGCCCAACGACCCGGATGGCGTTTTTCTTCCTCCCCCCAAACCAAGGCTGCATGAACTGTTTATTAAAAAAGCAGCCACCGGAATTGGCATACCGGTTATTCCATCGCGTTTATCTATTTTAACCAAACAAATCAATAAGGAAAGAGGCGCCTGTTTTTATTGCTCACAATGCGGGCGGGCTTGTAAAATATATGCGGATTTTTCTTCTTCTTCGGTGCTGATAAAACCAGCAGTGGCTACCGGTAATGTAGACCTGGTGACCAATGCAATGGCAAGAGAAGTGCTGACCAATAAGGAAGGACTTGCCACGGGTGTTTCTTATGTGAATAAAGAAGACATGCAGGAATACCAGGTGCAGGGAAAGGTGGTGATATTGGCAGCGAGCGCCTGTGAAAGTGCAAGGTTAATGCTTAATTCAAAATCGGAACAGCATCCAAATGGGATATCCAATTCAAGTAATGTAGTGGGTAAATACCTGCATGATAGTACCGGCGCTTCCATGAGTGGCATCCTGCCCAATCTGTTTGGCAGAAAAAGATACAATGAAGATGGCGTAGGCGGCATGCACGTGTACACGCCCTGGTGGCTGGATAATAAAAAACTGGATTTCCCGCGTGGATATCATATTGAGTACGGCGGTGGTATGCACCAGCCGGCCTATGGCTTTGGCTTTAATGTTGAAAAACAAAATGGAAAGTATCCCATCAATGGAAAAACAAAGGAAGCCGGTGGATATGGCGCTTCGCTGAAAGAAGATTTACGGTATTTGTATGGAGCCGGTGTTCACATGGCAGGCCGTGGCGAAAGCATTGCTTTTGAATCCAATTTTTGTGAGATAGATCCTTCGGTGGTGGATAAATTTGGCATCCCTGTTTTGCGTTTCAATACCAAAAACAGCGAGTATGAAGTGAAGCAGGCAAAGCACATGAAGGAAACATTTAAAGAGATCATGCACAATATGGGCGCCGTAATTACCTCCGGTGATACCGATGGCCCGGAGAATGATTATGGCCTGGCAACACCCGGTAATATTATTCATGAAGCCGGAACTATCCGGATGGGAAATGATCCCAAAAAATCTGCCCTCAACAAATTCAGCCAGGCACACGATTGTAAGAATTTGTTTAATGTAGATGGTGGCCAGTTTGTATCGCAGGCGGATAAAAATATCACCTGGACCATTTTGGCTTTATCCATGAGGGCATCGGAATATATTGTGGATCAGTTGAAGAAGCAGAATATATAGAAAGCGACAGCCGCCCCAAACCCCTGAAGGGGCTTAAAGGCAGGCGTATAACAGAGCCGGGCTTTTGCCGGAAACAAACAGAGATATAAATTTTCATACTCCAAAAGCCCCTTCAGGGGTTTGGGGCGATCAATTTTTTTTTATGGACAGACGTAAATCAATCAAAGCTTTATTAATCGGTACCGCATCCACTGCGGCATTAATGAACTCCTGTGATACAAAGGACAAAACCGCAACAGAAGCTGCTAGCGCCACACCGAAACTGAATGAAGATGACCGCATGGCGGAAGAAAAGATAGCAAACAAAAAGTTACGGGAAGCTACTTTTTTTACACCGGAAGAAATGGCTACCATTACCATCTTAGCCGATATCATCATACCAAAAGATGGAATCAGCGGCAGTGCATCGGAAGCTAAAGTGCCCGACTTTATTGAGTTTATCGTAAAGGATATGCCCAACCACCAAACCCCTATGCGGGGAGGCCTGCGCTGGCTGGATATGGAATCGCTTAAACGTTTTGAAAAATCGTTTGCGGCCATCACCGAAAAACAGCGGATTGAAATTGTAGATGATATCGCGTACCCGGATAAAGCAAAGCCTGGAATGAAACAGGGTGTAGCATTTTTTAGCCTGATACGGAACCTGACCGCAACTGGTTTTTACACCTCAGAAATAGGGGTTAAGGATCTCGATTACAAGGGCAATACACCTAACCAATGGAATGGCGTACCCGATGAAGTGCTCAAGCAATATAATATGGCATATAGTGAGCGGGAGTTGAAAGAGAGTATTAGTTTTGATAATGGGTGATACGAAGGATTTATTTTTATTTGGTACGCTAATCATAGAGTTGCCTACAAGTTTAAAAAAACACAACTACTATGACAGTCTATCAAATAATTGACACACTCAACAATTTTATTCCTATTAATGAAGACTATGAAGAAAAAAATAACGAATCGTATTTTAGTCAGATTATGGAATTTATAAAAACCAAGGAAGATTTAGAATTGACAATAGAACCGATTTTCCTTCCCAGCAACATCTCCTCCCAGGCCGGTGTGTTATCCAGGGACGTTGCGTTCCACGGAGCTATCATTTATTTTTACAGGATGTATTTTCAATTTTAACAAAAGAGTAATTCAACTTGCCGCAACGTCCCCGGCTCTGCTAAAATGCCCGTTGGGAGACATTGCTGGGAATAGTGAGGATGACAACACAAAAAATAATATTAGCCAAAATAAGCAATGACAAACAAAGAGCTTTCAGAATTAACTGACCGAGAGTTATTAGACGAAGTAAAAAAAATGAAATCATTTTCCATTACTAATGCTTTTTTAATTGGATTTTTAGTCGCAATTATATTTTACAGTATAGTTAAAAACAGTTGGGGAATGCTTACATTAATCCCTTTGTATTTTATTTATAAAATGATTAATGATCCGAGAAATAAAAAAAGTAAAGACCTGGAAGAACTTTTGAAAGAAAGAAATTTGAAATAATCAATAATTGAAGTTGAATACTTATTCCTTCCCAGCAACGTTTCCTCCATGGCCAGTGTGTTAGCCAGGGACCTTGAGTGCTACGGAGCGATCATTGATTTTACAGGATGTATTTTTAAGTTAAACAAAAGAGTAATTCAACATGGCGAAACGTCCCCGGCCAACCCAGTTAGCTCTAACGCTGCCTTGAAAAAGAAAATACAAACCGGTCTTGAGGATCGGTGCTTTTATTTCAGGATGCTTTTCATTACTGTTTCAACTCATATTCAGCCGCTGAAATCACACAACTGTGGCAGTATCACAGAGCATGGCTCGCGTTCCGCCGTTCTGTTCCTCAACTATTTCTGAAGCCTTTCAACCTTCCCTGTCACCATACATTTTCCTATTGTAAATATGCAAATAGTTTATTATTTTTAAAATTTAAATACTTAAAACTTTTGTTATGCCTTGTACACCTGACATGATTGATAAGGCCGTTTTATGTGCCTCAGAATTCAGACTCATTACATTTACCGCTTCACCTGCAACGGTCACTCCGGGACAGGCAGTAACATTGCGCTGGAATATTGATCGTTCAGGTCAGTGCTCCGGTCAGTTTAAAATAAATGGAATTACAGTACCGATGGATGGCAGTAAAGTAGTACACCCCCTGTCAGATACTACCTACACCATAACGCTGACAACAGGCTGCAGCATTTCACGCAACTTAGGCCGTGCAACAGTTGATGTGAATGAGAGTTCCTGCCGCATAACTTCTATTCCCGAAAGTTTAGTACGCAATCAAATCATCCAGGCCGTTGATGCAAGCATCCAGGAATTTAATCAATCAAGCGGTAACGATTTATCGAAGCGTACACAAACACAGGTAGAAATTGACAACCAGGGTATTGCGGTAAAGCTGCGTTTAAAAGCTTCCATAAATAACTTTCCTGACCCTGACCTTAATGTGGACATGAAAATTGGTATAGGGGTTGGACCGGGAAATACCATAACTGTTTTTTACCGCTCTTTCTCTGTAGATGTGGATTGGCCCTGGTGGGTTACAGCTATTAGCCTGGGTATTACCAAAATAGTAGAGGAAATAGTGGAAGGCAGGATTGAAGGAAAGATAAAAAACCAGATACTTGATACGTTACGGACTCAAATTACCCAGGCTGCAAGACTAATACCCGGAGTTTTAACCAGCATACAAACCTTGCAGGACGAGTTGCGCTTAAAAGTTTGTTGAGGCAAAAGATCTTTCGTTCATTCTCCAAATGCTTTTTTGATTTCTCAAATTTCTTACGCTTGCAGGTGTACATCATCCTCTTCCTTCCCGGCAACGTTCAGGGCCAGTGTGTGAACCAGGGGCGTTGCGTGCTACGGCGCGATCATTGATTTTTACAGGCTGAATATTTAATTTTAAAAAGGGTCATACAACTTGCCGAAACGTCCCCGGCTCTGCTAAGATGCCCGTTAGGAGACACTGGTGGGAATAAAGTTAACGGCAAAGCCATAGCAGTACTGCAATTGAGGAGTGATAACATTAAAACTCTTAGTGCTTTAAGCTCCAAAAATCCCACAACATTTTACTAACTTTGAACAATGAAAGTCTATACGGACACATCAGTAATTGGAGGTTGTTTTGATGAAGAATTTAAAGAATGGAGTAATGCACTGTTTTTAGAATTTGTAGCGGGTATAAAACTAATTATGCTTTCTGATCTTACACTTCAGGAACTAGAATTAGCAAGACAAGAAGTTAGGGAAAAAATTAACGAAGTTTCCAACTTCCACATAATAGGAATAGCTATAAATGACGAAGCAATTGAACTCGCAGAAACTTACATTAGGGAAGGAGCTTTGACTAATAAAAGTTATAATGATGCTTTGCACATTGCGCTTGCAACTCTCAATAATTCAGATGTATTAGCAAGTTGGAATTTTTAGCATATTGTAAATCTTGAGAGAATAAGGCTTTATAATTCTATTAATTTGCGAATGGGCTATAGATTGATAGAAATTAGAACACCAAGAGAAATCTTAAACATCGAAAACCATGGAAAAGATTAAAAATTTTGACGCAGTTAAATCAATGCGTGAGATTAGGGAGAAATTAAGTGAGAAGTATTGGAAACATCCCGACATTTTAAAGCAGGAAATGCAAGCAATAAGAGAAAAATATAATTTAAAAGTCATTCTACCAAAAGGGCAATAAAAATATATTAATGCTAACCTTTCCTTCCTTCCAGGCGACGTCTCCTCTCTGGCCCAGTGTGTTAGAAAGGGACGTTGCGTGCTCGTTGGGAGAGATTGCTGGAAAAAGACAAGTTAGTTACCTCCTCAATTCAACCTCCCCATATAAAAATCCAGCACCTTCATTCTTAACAGGTATTCGTACCGGGTAGTGATAATGTTTGCATTGGTCCGGTCAAGGTTATTTTTTGCGATCAGGTATTCGGGCGAATTGATTACCCCGTTTTCAAAACGGATGCCTGCTATCCGGAACGACTCGGCATAAGCAGCCGACTGCTCCTGCAATACGGTATAGCGTTTATAGGTAGTTGATATATTGATATAGGCCTGCTCCACCGCCTGCCTCAATTGAAATTTAATATTATCGGCTATGAGGCGGTTATTCTTTTCCTCATTCCTTGCTAGCTTTACATTTGACCTTGTTCTGAATGAATTAAACAACGGAATACTTATGCTAACACCGTAACCGCTCGACAGGTTGTTATTTAACTGGGTACCGTATTTGATATCCTGGCTACTGAATTTTGACCGGGTGGTAATTACCGGAACACTATTACCGTTTACCACCACATAGTCACCACTTGGTACTTCTGCAGAACCAATATTCGTATTCAGTTTAGCAGCACTGGAGTAGTTGGTATTCAGCAAACCGTATAAGGAAACCCGGGGATAAAAAGCAGCACTGGCAACCTTTACGGCCATTTCGCTGGATTTTATTTTCAACTCGCTTGCCTTTACTGATGACAGCTTTTGCAGTGCCGTAGCATAAATTTCATCCGGCTTTGCATCGTACATTTTTACCTCGTCATTAAAACCAGTCCGGTCTGGTTTCAAACCGGCATCATAAGGAATATTCATTAATTGCGTTAATGACAATATGCTCCCGGAAAGATTGTTTTCTGCATTAATGATCGCCAGTTCATCGCCTGCATACTGTCCCTTCAGGTCACTTACATTTGCTGGTGGGGTGGCACCCTCTGTAGCAATGATCTGAAGCCTGTCCACCTGCTGCTTTGTAACACCCGCCTGCTGCCTGGCCAATACCAGCGCATCTTCATTATTTAAAATCTGGAGGTAGGCCAGTATCACCTGCAGGGTTAATTCATCTTTTCGTTGCTGCCATTCCATGGTTGCGGTTGCAAAAGCCGCTTCATTCTGCCGGATACTGTTCTTTAACTGGAACCCGTTAAATAACGGAACACTGGCCTGTGCGTTTACATTGCTGGCAGTAAGCTGCTGGTTGATATACCCGTTGGTAAACGGATCGATACTACGGCCACTGTTGAACCCGTAATTGTAACTTCCTTCTACTACGGGTAAGCGGTTATTCTTCGCCTGGTGGTAATTTACTTCCGCATTGCGCATTTGCAATTCGCTTTGCTTTGCCAGTATATTATTCTTCAGGGCAGTTTCTATGGATTGCTGCAAAGTAAGTTTTGTGCCCTGGGCATTTGCCAATGCAATCCAAATAATCAATATGCACAAAAAAAGAATTCTCGTCTTCATTTTTATTTTCTTTTAAAAGACCTAATATTAATAACTCAATTCACTACTATTACCAATAAGACTATTATCAATTATCAATTAAAAAGATATCAGTTGTTTTCAATCCGTCCATCCAGCAAATGAATCACCCGCTTACCATACGCTGCATTTTTTTCTGAATGGGTTACCTGTATGATGGTTACACCTTCTTCGTTCAGCGTTTTAAACAGATCCATGATCTCCTCCCCCTGTTTGGAATTGAGATTGCCAGTAGGTTCATCCGCCAATAACAATTTGGGTTTGGCGATCAATGCTCTTGCAATACCCACCAGTTGTTGCTGACCGCCACTCAACTGTGCCGGGAACAGGTCTTTTTTACCTACAATATTAAACCGGTCGAGTATATCCGCCACCATTGCCTTTCTTTCGGCAGATTTTATATTTTGATAGATTAAAGGCGTTTCAATATTTTCATACACCGTTAATTCATCAATTAAATGATAGGCCTGGAACACAAACCCGATGTATTGTTTGTACAAAGCGGAACGATCTTTTTCTTTCAGTTTAAATACCGGCTGCTGCAAAAAATTGTACTCGCCTTCATTGGCTTCATCCAGCATACCGATGATATTGAGTAAGGTGGATTTACCGGAACCCGATGGCCCCATGATGGATACGAATTCGCCTTCCGCTATATCGAGATTGATATCTTTTAACAAAAAGGTTCGGTTGGAACCTGTATTCACCCATTTAAAAATCTTTTGTAGTTGTATCATTATTGTTCTTGGTTTTTTATTGTTTGCTTAAAGCTTTCGGTTCCCGGTCCAGGTCTTCGGTTTTCAATATACTGTTTCGTGATTTGTTGTTGTCTTTCCTTCTCTGTCTTCACATACCGCAGCATGATTCAAATATTCAGCGAATATATATTTTTCTTTCCTGATGATACAGGATGTCAATGTTTATGCCAAACGGGGAAGCCTTTACAGGCAAGGCTTTCCGCTCTTTGCAGTAAAGCAGGTGTGCGAAAACGGACAGTTACTGTTACATAACCGAACACCAATTTTGAGTTTTTTAAACTTTAGCGATAAAAGTGAGGGTATGTAGCCGGGTAAGAAAACAAATACAGGTTTCAAAAATTATTTCATATAGTCCGCTATCGGATCCGGCTGTAGAATTTCGAATACTATAACAGGTGTAAACATTTACAATTGTCACAACGGTAGCAAGGGTAAGGGCGAGGCTCAAACCTGCGTCAACAAAAATGATCGTAGCCTGATTTATAAGAATGGTTTACCCCCGGTCCGCCGCGGCGGAGAGTTCTTCGAGCCTAATGCTCTGCCCCCGGCCCCTAAAGGGGAGTTCTTCGAGCCGTTTGCCTTTTTTATCAGAATTTTTGTTATTGTCGAGAGAGAGATTGAGATAGGAAAAACATTCAAATCGAAGACGATAAGCGTATTGCTCTAATTGTCAAACTTTCGAATTTTCACATTTTCACATTTTCACATTTTCACATTGCTTCATTAGCATATTATCGAATTATCAAATTAGCTAATTGTCATTACTCCGCTCTTAAATTATTCGCAGGGTTTGCTTTTGCTACTTTTATTACCTGCGAGCCAATTACCAGCAATGCCATCAGCAAAACAGCACCACAGGCAAGCGTTAGTATGCCAGCGCCAATACTTACCCTTACCGCAAATATCTGCAGGAAGGCATAACCGCATATCCAGCCAATTGGCGCAGCGATCAGCATTGACAACAATACCAGTTTCAAAAAACTTTTTGATAACAGCCTCATGATGGTCGCTACGCTTGCTCCTAATACTTTACGGATACTTATTTCCTTGATGCGGCCTTCTACCGTGTACACTACCATTCCTAATAAACCCAGGCACGCAATGGTAATACCCATCATGGAAAGCAGGCCCAGCATTGAAACGGTACCAGAGGCCAGCTTACTTTCATAAAACTGCCGGTCAAACCAATCATAGGACAGCGCCTGGTTTGGATTCATTTTTTTCCAGGTACTTTTTACAGATGCAATTAATGATGCTGCATCGGCTTCCGATACGGATGTTTTTACATTCATGTAATTAAACGATCTTTCCCTGTTACGAAAAACCATTGGCTTTATGGTATTTTCAAAACCTTCAAAGTGAAAATCTTTTATCACCCCGGCAACCTGCACTTTTATGCTATCATCCAACATAATTGTTTTACCGATTGCATCCGAAGCTATTGGAATTTTTAAAGCAGCCAGGGCTTTTTCATTTATCAAAACTGCTTTTTCTTCGTCGTTTACATTGGGTGATAATGCATCCCCGGCAATCATTTTCAATTGCATGTTGTCAACAAAATTCTCGTCTACGTCATAATAGCGCATGTGGATGGCTACATCTGCGGGAAGTTGTTTTACATTCAAAGTACCCGATGCAGACTTACCCAGGTTATCGGATGTAGCGGAAACCCTCTCTACCCCACTGATGGCTGCTATCTCATTTTTAAGCAGGCGGTAATTAGTTCCCTGCAATGGAATGTTTATGATCCTGTCCCGGTTAAATCCGTAATCTGCGGTGGCCATATAATGAAACTGCTTGTTGAATACCAGCATAAAAATAATTACCACCAATGACAAACTAAACTGAAAAACGATCAGTACTTTTCGCAACCCGTTTCTTCCAAACAACTGCACGTTTGCCAGGTTCTTCAACACTTCTACCGGTTTAAATGTAGACAAAGTAATGGCGGGAATAATGCCTGCCAGTACACCGGCAAACAAACTAAATAATACAAACCAACCTGCCAGCGCCGCATTCATGGAAACTCCTTCCGGAAAAAATTCGGACCGCAGCGCTGTATAATTTTTCAGCGACTCCATCATCACCCAGGCAAGTACCAATGCAAACAGCGATATAACTACCGACTCGATTATGAACTGCAGAAAAATATTAGACCGCATAGCACCGGAAACCTTCCTGATACCAACTTCCTTTGCTCTTTTTAATGAGCGGGCAATGGATAGGTTGGTGTAATTAAAACAGGCCGATACCAGGATGATCAATGCAATCGTTACTTCCGCAGCTATTTTTCCAATGGTGGCCCCCCTGCCGATCCCGTTTGCCAGGTCCTCACCGGGGGCAATTTTTGTGATGGATTGTACATCAAAAATGATCCTGCTTTTATCAGCAACGCCGGAAGTTTTGAACGTTGCCGTTATGTTGCTTAATGCCGATAGCAATTGTTTTTTATCAACGCCCTCTTTCAGTAACACATAAGTGTATCCACTCATTACATTTGCCCAGTCACTGGTATTAGGAGGCAAACTGCCCGACTTTTCGAGCGCAGCAATACTTCTCATGGAACAATAAATATCATACCCGATATGCGATTTATTGGTTGAATTTTCCAGCACCCCCGTTACAAGAAAGCTGCCCATTTCTTCCAATACCAGTGATTTGCCGATTGCATTTTCATCTCCAAAAAAACGGGTGGCGGCTTGTTTACTAAGTACAATTTTATTTGGATCAATCAATGCGGTAACCGCATTGCCAGCTTCCAGTGTAAATCCAAATAGCTTAAAAAAAGAGGGGTCTGTAAAGGCCAGTTTCACTTCCAGGCTTTTATGATCAGCAGCAGCTTTACCGCTCCAGGCCGGGTAGATACGGGCGGTATTTTCAATAAACCCATAATTATTTTTTAATACATCAGCCAGTGGCAGTGGCGTACTGGCGAGCCTGAAATCCTGGCCCTGTTGATTGGTTACATCACTGATGATACGGTAGGTTCGTTCGGGTGCCGGATGAAACCGATCATAACTAAAATCATCCTGCAACCGCATGATGACGATCAAACCGATACACATACTTAAGGCCAGTCCAAAAATATTGATAAAGGAAAACAGTTTATGTTTTCCCAAATTCCTGAACGCGATTTTAAAATAATTTTTTAACATTGGTAGATAATGATGGTTGAATGTTGTAGTACTCCCATCCCCTAAAGGGGAGTTCTTCGAAGAGTATGATTTGCCCCCGGCCCCTAAAGGGGAGTTCTTCCAATACTCTGCTGTTTCCTTTAATAGCTTTATAATTCATGGAGGGAGCTTACCCCCATCCCCTAAAGGGGAGTTCCTCCAATACTCTGCTGTTTCCTGAAATAGCTTTATAACAGACAGAGGCATTATTTATATTCAAAACAATATCGTTAATTCAAAGAAGGGCCACACCATTCATCACTCATTATTCATCACTCATCATTCCGTTCGCAAACTCTTTACCGGGTTTGTTACCGCTGCTTTTAATGTTTGTAAAACAATCAGTATTAAGGTAACGGCAATCAGCCCCGCTATTGACCATATAAATATTCCGGGGCCAATATTAACCCGGTACACATACCCGCTAAGCCATTCTTTCATCAGCATATATGCCAGTGGACAGGCTACCAGTGCCGCGATGGCTATCACTGCGATAAACTCCCTTACAAACAGCCCGATAATATTGGGTGAAGATGCACCCAATACCTTCCGGATCCCGATCTCCTTCACCCGCTTGTGAATGCTCAAAGAAATTAACCCGATCACTCCTAACAAAACGATGATGAGCGATAGTGCGGTTGCGGTGTAGGCGGCTTTCTTTAACTGAATTTCGGTACGGTATAATTTCGCTAAGGTATCATCTAAAAAACTATACTCGAAGGAACTACCCGGCAACAGGACCGACCATTTTTTTTGAATGGCATCCAGCGCTGCTCCAGGGTTGCCGGGTTTAATTTTAAAGGAAAGATAGCGGTAAGTGGAAGTGAATCTTACATTAAAGAAAATGATGGGTGCTATTTTTTGCTGCATGGAACCGAAATGAAAATCAGCCGTTACCCCCTTGATGGTGAAAATTGTGGGATCGCCGGGTATTCTTACTGTTTGCCCTATTGCATCACCCGCATCTTTAAAGCCAAGCGCTTCCGTGGCTTTTGTATTCAATACTATTTTCCCGGAATCGCTGCTGCTGTTTGCCAAAAAACTGCCTGCACGCAGTGGCACCTGGTAAGTCTCCAGGTAATGTTCATCCGTCATCATGGCCTGCATGGCTATGGCTTGTGTGGAATCCATTCCTGCCTTATAAACCGGTGGTTGTCCGCCATTCATTCCATTGGGTATTTCGTAAGATAATGTGGCGCTGCTAATTTGGGGCATGGCAGCAAATTCATTGCGAACCAGCGCCATCTTTTGTACCCCTTCCCTGGTCCAGTTCCTGGGCACCTGTGCCGAAACAATATACGATTTGTTATAGCCTAAATTTTCACTAAAGAAAAAGGCTACCTGTTGTGTAACAATGCCCGCTGCAATTAATACCACCATCGCTATGCAAAACTGGAAGCCAACCAACGATTTACGAAGCACCATATTTTCGGTGGCCGTTCTTAATTTTCCCTTTAATGAGTCAACTGATTTTAATGATGACAATACAAAGGCGGGATATCCCCCTGCTAATAAACCAATCAACAAAACCAGTGCCGGGAGAATCAATACAAAATACAGTGGGAAAGATGTAAGGTGTGGAATTTCTTTGCCAATTGCATGGCTGAAAAAGGGCTTTACAAATGGATAGGCAGCAATGGCCAGTATGGTAGCTATTAAAACCAGTATAAACGACTCGGTGAGAAATTGAACAATTAATTGCTTTTGTACTCCACCCAATACCTTGCGCACTCCTATCTCCCGCATCCGGTTACCTGAACTGCTTACCGTGATATTGATAAAGTTAACGACCGCCATCAGCAATATAAACAGGCCGGCCAGGGAGAGTGTGTAAAGCATTTTTTTTACCAGCGCATTATCTTTAAGAAGGTAATAATCGGTAAGCGCTACTGCATGTACTTTCAAATTTTGTTGTACCCCTGTTGGCGTATTTTCCTTTATCAACCTGCTGATGGGAATTTCCAGGTCTTTTGCAGTGATGCCTTGCTTTAATTCTATATATGATGGAATGTAAAAGTTACCCCAACTATCCGGGCTGAGCCTGCCAAAATAAGCGAATGTGTTGAAAGGAATAAACAGGGTGTTGTTATTTTCTGCATTGAGCCTGGTTACTGAATTTTCCGGTATATTTTTTAACACACCCGTTATCATAAAATCGTGATGATTACCCGAAAAACTTTGAATCGAAATTGTTTCACCCACCACATCTTCCTTACCAAAATATTTAACTGCTATCTCCCTGGTCACTACTACCGAATATGGATCGTTTAAGGCATTGCTGCCATCACCATGCTGCAATTGAAATCCATACATTTTTAGCAGGGTGCTATCTCCTAACTGGATACCCTCCCGGAAATGTTTATCTCCTTTTGACACTACAGATGTGATACCATCCCACCGGTAATAATTGGCCACGAGCGCCGGGTAATCTTCCTGCAACCGCTTAGCTAAAGGTCCCAGCGTAGTGATATCAGTTCCCTGGTTGGGATCTTTCCATTCACTTCTTAAAAAGTATTGGCG
Source organism: Ferruginibacter sp. (assembly GCA_031424955.1). Classification (GTDB taxonomy): domain Bacteria; phylum Bacteroidota; class Bacteroidia; order Chitinophagales; family Chitinophagaceae; genus Ferruginibacter. The sequence continues at coordinate 36,034 of JANPIJ010000366.1, forward strand.
GTCCGCATTTCGGAGCTTTTTATTCACCTGCAATTCGCCCCATATATAACCGCCGATTAATAAAGCAAACGTGATTCCCGTAACCAACCCGGCGATATTTACAATTGAATAAAAACTATACCTGGTGATATTCCGCCAGGCAGTTTTGAGATAATTTTTTATCATGGGGGGAGGTTGATGGTTAATGGTTGATGGTTGGTTGATGGTTGATAGTTCATTTGATTGGAAATCTTTCTAAAATTATCTATATCGATTTAATGTTGAGGAAAGGTTATAAAACCCGTTTTACCCTGCCTCTGCCACGGAGAGGTCTACCAACAGTTTACTTTTTCATTGATTATTATTAAGTACGCAGATGATAAATCCGATTACACATTTTTACATTTATTATTAGTCCATTACTCTCCTATTTATTTTCGAATTATCATATTAGCTACTCAGCAAGCAACTTGAAATTTCAGGCTATTGCCTGGTTCCCCCTTCAGGGGGCGGAGGGGGTCCTATTCCGCTCTCAAACTCTTCACCGGGTTGGCCACTGCCGCCCTCACCGCCTGGAAGCCAATTGTAACAGCAGCGATTATAAGTGACAATAAAAATGCGATGATAAAATATCCTGCATGTAAATCAATCCGGTTGGCGAATGTTTGTAACCAGTTGTGCATGGCGAAGTACCCCAACGGCGCGGCGATGGTAAAAGATATCAGTACCAGCCAGGTAAATTCCATTGAAAAAAGATATACGATTCCGCTAACGGAGGCTCCCAATACTTTCCGGATGCCTATTTCTTTCTGACGTTGCAGCGCAAGGAAACTAACGAGCCCGTACAATCCCATACACCCAATCAGGATCGATAACAAAACAAATATTTTGAAACCCTGGTACATGATGTTCTCCATTACATAAAATGCTTTATGCTCAATATAATAATCGAGGGTCATTGATTTATAAATATGATCGGGAAACAATACCTGCCAGCTCTTTTCAATAAAAGCAAGTGTGGAACCAGGATTGGAGTTATTCATATTGATACTTGCCATGCTTACCCAGTTGGTGCCGTAAAACAGCAGGCAGGGAATGATCGGTTTCTGCAGCGATACATTGAAGAAATCGTCTGTTACCCCAACGATGGTTGCCAGTTGATGATCGCCTACCGATACCTCCTGCCCAACCGCTTCCTCCGCTGTTTTAAACCCCATTGCAGCAGCCCCCTTCCTGTTCAGCAAAATATTATAATGGGCAAGGCTATCCGACAGGGTCACCTTGTCTGACTCCCGAAGGTTTCTGCCGGCTAACAATTTAATATTGAAAGTTGCAAGGTAGTACGGGTCCACAAATTTCCGTTATGTATTCACCACCTCAGTTGGGGGCGCCCCTTTTTTTCCCATATCAATAAATCCATTGCTTGCGGATGTAGGCGGACCGGAATTAAACGACACCTCCTTCACCGCAGGCCTGGTTAACAACTGGTTGCGGAATACATTGAGTTTTTGCGGATCATTTTCCGGAATTTCCACGGTTAGTATTCCTTCTTTTTGATATCCCAGGTCGCGGTTGTGAAAATACCGCATCTGTGTTGCCACCACACTGGTACCAATAATCAATACCTGCGAAACGGTGAACTGCGTTACCACCAACACCTTCCTGAGTGAGAAACGATTGGAGAAGCCGGTATGATTTGCTTTTAATGTCTGCTTCAATGCCTGGATGGGCTGGTAGGAAGCCATCAGCCTGGCAGGATAATAGCCAGCCAGGAAAGTGATCAGCAGGCAAAGGACAGCCAGAAATACGATAATGGTGATATCTATGTGCAGGTCCAGTTCTACGATGAATGCGAGGTAGCTGTTAAAGGCATTTAAAAAATAGTGGGCCAGTAAAACGGCGATGGCAGCCGCAATGATCGTAAGTACCAATGTTTCCCCCATAAAACGTAACACCAGTTGCCAGTTACGGCTTCCGAGTGTTTTACGGATGCCAATCTCTTTAGCCCTTTTAAGCGATTGCACGGTGGCAAGGTTTATAAAATTGATGCAGGATGTAAGCAGTACAATGATCCCCATTACCACAAATGCGAATATCAATATGGAAGGAGTTGTATAATAAGTGCCTCCATACTTTTCATCTGTATGCACGGTAAGCAATGGTTGGGGATGATAGCTGATCTCTTTGGCTGATGCGGCATCCAGGTATTTATTTTTAAAGCCCACCAGTGCCGCATCAAAGTGGGCAGCAGTATAATTTGCTGGAAGCGTAACAAAAGTATAACTCTCCGAATACAGGTTCTTCCAGTTATCCAATAATCCCGGGTTATCATTTTCAAACACCTTGAAAGGCAGCAGCAAATGGCAGGCGATATTACTGTTGCGGGGCATATCATCCAGGATGGCGGTAATACGATAACTGTTTTTATTAACCATTATCATTTTGCCAACCAGTTCCTTATAGTCTTTTTTCGATTTGGCATTATAAAATTTATCTGCCAGTTTTTTGGTCAATACTACTTCATCCGGCTGCAATAGCAACTGGCTGTTACCCGCCAGCATTTTAAAGTCGAATGTTTTAAAAAAATATTCATCCGCATAAGTTAGCTGGTGATCCTCAAAAAGTTTTCTTCCGCCATACTGATCCGGGATGGAAATAATGGCTGAGTTATTTACATACAACTGAGTTACCGTTTCCAGCTGTGGAAACTCATTGCGAAGCGACTTTGCGACAGGGAAAGCAATATACCCGTTAAAATCAGTTTGCTCCCCCTTGTGCTCATCCATCACTACCCGGTAAATGCGATCGCCTTTGGGGTGGAAATTGTCAAAACTTTTTTCATACTTTATAAATACATAAATAAAAATGCAGCAGGCAATGCTGATGGCCAGCCCGGTGATATTGATCAGCGAGTTTACCTTGTTCTTAGTAAGATTTCTGAATGTAGTGATGAAATAATTTTTAAGCATAACAAACAAAAGGTTGATCGGTTATAGTTGATGGTTGATGGTTACGGAAATAAATCCGAAGACTTTGCTATTACCCCCGTATCCTCCCGATAAAATCGGGACCTTGTTCCGGGGAGGCCTTCGAAGCTTATACTTTTTTATCTATGGTTTTCAATTTTTATATTTCCTTATTCCATACTCTTACATACTTATATACGTTCATAATTTCATAATTTATAATTCCTGACTCATTATTCATTACTCATTATTCATTGCTCATATCATCACTTCATTGTTAAACTAACTTTCCCTCCGCCGGCATTTACCGTAACCTGTGTTCCTCCGCCGTTCAATTTTCCGGTTATTTCATCATCTGCTACTTTTCCACTAAAATTTTTGAGGTTGTCGGTGTTTATTTTTTCTCCTGAAAGATCAAGGTCGTAGCCGCTATAGGCAGGCAATCGCAAATCAATTTTACCGCCTGAATTTTTTATCTTCACAAACTTGCCGGGTTGCACTATATCTACTTTAATATTGCCACCGCTGGTTGCGGTGGAAAGGTTACAAGCCAATGCCGTTAAGTCGATATTGCCGCCGGAAGTACTGGTTTCCAAATCGCCTTTGATGCTATTCGCACGCACATCGCCGCCGCTGGTAACAGCATCAACTTTACCATCCATGCTTACCAGCATAATAGAACCGCCGGAGGTAATGAGCTTAATTTGTCCCCTGCAATTGTTCGCTTCTATGTTTCCGCCACTGGTGGTCAGGTTAATTTCATCATCGGAATTTTTAACATGAATATTGCCCCCCGATGTTGCGCCCTTCAATTTTCCCTTCACCCGGTCAATGGTTAGATTACCGCCACTGGTTGTAATTTTTTGTTCGCCGGTTATTGACCGCAGATCAATATTTCCACCACTGGTAGTAAGACGGGTAGCTACATTTTCTGTTACGAATACTTTAAAGGAAATAGAGAGCCCGTTCTTCCAGTACTGGTTTTTAGTTTTAGGTTTTGCAATTGCGGTCAGTTTGTTATCTGCCACTGAAATCTTTAAATCATACAATTCATCCAACCGCTTTTGTATGTCATCCTTTGAAACTGTTGCATTTTTATTTTTGCCGGATGGCCAGATAAAAACTTCTACCCTGGCATCACCTGCCGGAACGCTTTCTACTGAAATATTTCCACCGGATGTTTCTACTTCCACCAGCTTAACTGTTTCAGCAGATAATGATTTGGTTAAGAACGCAGGTTTTTCCTGTGCCATTATGGTGTTACCAATAATGCTTACCAATAAAATCAATGATATCTTTTTCATGTTGCTACCAGTTTTATGTTGATTATTTTTTTAAAGTATAATTAATTACCAGTCATTTTTGTAAGCCGTATTTGAGCTGCTATAAACGGATTCGCCCAATACTATCAACTCCTATTCTGTTCTTAAACTCTTTACGGGATTGGCTACCGCTGCTTTGATTGACTGAAAACTTACTGTGATTAAAGCGATGGCTGCGATAGCTGTAAATGGCAAAACAAAATACATCCATTCAATATTTATCCGAAAAGCATATCCCATCAGCCATTTGTAAATAGTGTACCATGCAAGGGGCGCTGCTACAAAAAAGGCAATCAATAACAAAACGGCGAACTCCCTGTAGAGCAATTTTAATATCCCAACCACAGAAGCGCCCAAAACCTTGCGTATGCATATTTCCTTGGTGCGTTGTGAAGTAGTAAATGATGCCAGTCCAAACAATCCCATGCATGCAACCAATATGGCCAATGTGGTAAACAAACCAAACACCTGGCCAAAACGCTGGTCTGCATTATACTGCTCATTAAAATGTTCATCCAGGAAAAAATATTCAAATGTATTGCCGGGAAAAAATTTGTTCCATTGGGTTTTTGCATGTGCTACGGTCTGACTAGCCTGGCCCGCGTTGATCTTCACAGATATATAACCACGCACATCGGGTATCAACCGAAATATCAATGGTTCATAGGCTTCCCGTAATGATTGCTGATGAAAATTTTCTGCCACGCCGGCCACTGTATACTGCTGTCCCCAAAAATCTATTTTCTTTCCCAACGCATCGACGGGTTTATCAAATCCCAGCTGTTCAATTCCCTTTTTGTTAAAAATCACCGCATGATCATCGGCTCCAAAATCTTTTGAAAAAACACGGCCGGCAATTAGTTTTACATCATAGGATTTCATAAAATCATAATCCACTCCAATAACCCTGTATTGCTTTTGTGTTGATTCATCGGTACCAACAAGCTTTATGCCTCCTGCATTCCAGCCAACTGCTTCGCCTGGGATACTGGTAGAAACAGTGACCGATTTAATGTAAGACTGCTGTTGCAACCCCTCTTTAAATGCATTCATCTGCTGTAAAAAAGTGGAATCGTTCCTAACAACCGGTTCAGACACCACCAGTGTTTGGGCAATGTCAATTCCCAGTGACTGTTTACGCATATATTGTATTTGCCGGTAAACGGTAACAGTGCCGATCAGCAAAAACAGGGAGGCTGCAAACTGAAATACCACGAGTGATTTTCTTAATAATGCCCCCTGCCGGGTGCTGTTCAATTTTCCTTTGAGTACTTCAATGGGTTTAAACCCTGATAAAACAAAGGCCGGGTATAATCCTGCAAAGAAAACACCTGTAACAAATAAAGCGATAAGACCCATCCAAAAATTTATTTGGGTAAACAAGGAAATGGAAATTTGCCGGGCAGAAACGTCATTAAAAGCAGGCATGGCTGCAATAACCAACAACACCGCCAATAACAATGCGATGCCGTTCAGCACGGCCGATTCAGACAGGAACTGAATGACCAGTTGCCGGCGTTGTGAACCAACTGCTTTACGAATGCTAACTTCTTTTGCCCTGCTTACTGCACGGGCCGTGGCAAGGTTGATATAATTTACCCACGCAATTACAATGATAAAAAAAGCGATACCAAGTAACAGGTAAACTGTTTTTCCATCACCATTTACCCCGGGTTCCATGATGTAATGAGAGTACAAATGTATATCCTGCAATGGTTGCAGCAGGTAAGTAACGGAAGCGTTAAAACGCTTCATTTGTTCACCCACAAATTTATCCGCTACCGGGATAAATTTCTTTTCTACCAAAGCAGGGTCAGCACCTTTCCGCAACAGCAAATAGGTGAGGCAGCCATCGTTCGTCCAGGCTGTTTCAGGATTGCCATCCGGGCCACGAAATTTTACAAAGGTGGCATAAGAAAGCAATATATCAGGCCTTAGCTGGGTATTTACGGGAGCATCTTTGTACACCGCTTTAACAGTGTAATCCGTATTCCTGTTCAGTTTAATTGATTTGCCCACAACATTGACGGAACCAAATATTTTCTTTGCAGTGGTTTCAGACAGCGCCACTGTAAAGGGATCTGCCAATGCCGTATTACCGTTTCCTTCCAGCAGTGGATAAGTAAATATTTTAAAGAAAGATGCCGTTGAAAAAAACACTTTTTCAATCTTTAAAGGCTGGTTGTTGATTTCAGTAATTACCTGCCCGGTTGGCACCAGTTTTACATAGTCTTCTATTTCAGGGATAGCATCCTTAAAGGAATTACCGGCAGCAAAAGCACCTGCAGCCCATTGTGTACTAAGCTTGCCATTGTCATACCGATCCTGCTGCACCCGGTATATGCGGTCTTTATTGGCATGAAAATTTTCATAGCTTAGTTCAAATGAAACATATTGCAAAATGAGCACGCATGCAGCAATACCGATGGCTAGCCCCAATATATTGATCGATGAATAACCCTTGTGACGGATGATATTGCGCCAGGCGATTTTGAAATAATTTTTTATCATTTTTAGACGGTTGATGGTTGATGGTCTAAGGTTGAAGGTTGAAGGTTTAAGGTTGATCGCTGAATGTGCAACTCTGAAATTCGCTTACTCCCGCCCTGTTCCTCCCCTTCGGGGAGGTTAGGTGGGGCTGTCACTCCGTTCTCAAACTCCTCACCGGGTTGGCCACCGCTGCTTTTATTGCCTGGAAACTTACTGTACACATGGCTAACAGTACCACCATCAATCCTGCGAGCACAAATACCCATGCACTTAAATGGATGCGGTAAGGATAATTTTGCAGCCATTTACTGACAGCCCAATTTGCAGCCGGAAACGCTATCAGCGCTGCAATTAATACCAGCTTTAAAAAACTGCCGGAAATATTGGCAGCAATGCCCGCAACCGATGCACCTAACACTTTGCGGATACCAATTTCCTTGGTACGCTTTTCGGCAGCCAATGTAGCCAGGCCAAACAAACCAATACAGGAAATAAAAATAGTGAGGATGGCCCCAAAGGAAATGATCTGTTTCCATTTTTCATCCGAAGCATATTGCTTTGTATTGAGATCGTTCTTAAAATTATACTTGTAAGGCTGAAAAGGCTGTTGTGCTTTAAACACTTTTTCTATGTGTTTTAAAGTTTCGGAACTATGATCCGGATTTATTTTTATCAGCAACTGACCATAATTGTATTTGGGATGCATGATAAACAACTGTGGTTTTATTTCTTCCATCAGCGATGCATAATGGTAATTCTTTACCACGCCCACCACATTGTATTTAAGGCTGTCATAAAAGAAATCTACCTGTTTGTTATTGATGTCTTTCCATCCAGCCTTTTTCACAAACGCTTCGTTTACCAAAACCGACTGTACAGCGTCAGCAGGAAAAGCGGAAGAAAAATTTCTACCCTGCACAATAGGTATTTCAAGTACCGGTAAAAAAGCGCTGTCAATCACATCCAGTTGGAATCCCATTTGCTGCCCATCTACATTGGCAACCGTCTCCCACTGCCCTCTTTGGCGCACTGCCACAGACTGTATGGCCGGATGCTTCATCAACTCATTTCTAAACACCGCTACTTTATCTGCCTTCATCCGGTCGCCATCCACTATCACCAGGTTTTTATCATTGTAACCCAGTTTAAAACCGGTGAGATAATTAAACTGCGAATAAATAGTAATGGTGGCAATAATTAAAAAAGTAGTCAGCGTAAATTGTAACACCACTAACCCTTTGGAGAGATAATTTTTTCCTGATAAGGGCATACGGTTGTACAATGTTTGCACCGGGTTAAAACCCGACAATACCAGGGCAGGATAAAAACCGGCCAGGAAGGCTGTGAATATAAACAACACAATATAACCGCCGATTAATTTAGCATCCAGCAAATAAGAAAAAGACAATGCCTTATTGGATAAAGTATTGAAGAAGGGCAGCACGGCCATTACCAGCAATATTGCCAGTACAAAAGCGAAGAAACTTAACACAAATGATTCGCCTAAAAACTGGGCGGTCAATTGTTTTCGTCCGCCACCGATAACTTTTCGTATCCCAATTTCTTTTGCTCTTTTTAATGACCGGGCAACCGTTAGATTTACAAAATTGATACAGGCGATGATCAAAATAAAAAGGGCGATACCTACCAGTATTTTAGAGTAGATTGGATTACTGGCATCTGTCAACCCATTCTGAGCTGAATAATCAATACTCAGGTGCATGTCTAATAATGGCTGCAACCCATATGTAAAAGATTCAGTCATGTGGTATTTTTCCTTTCCCTCTTTTATCTGGACGGCGGCATCTGCTTCATATACTTTTGCAAACTTTGCTTCCACTTTTTTGATATCCGCACCCGGGTGCAATACCACAAACGTATTGAGGTAAAAATTGATCCACTGGTTATCAGCCCTGCCTTCCCGAAGATTCAGTTTCATCGGCAGCAACAACTGTATTTTGATAGAAGAATTTTGCGGGGATTTTGGCACAATTCCGGCAACCGTAAAGTTTTGAAATGCCCCGTTATCACCTGTCGGCAGTTCTATCACTTTTCCAATTGCTGATGCTGTCCCAAAAAACTTCTTAGCCAATTCTTCATTCAACACGACGGAGTACATGTCTTTCATTACCTCGTTCCGGTTTCCCTCTTTTAAAGGAAATGAAAACACAGAAAAGAAATTCTCATCCACATAAGCTGCTTCCTGCTCAAATATTTCTGTACCTACTTTAACGGGTAGCTGCTCCCCCTGGAAGCGTACAAATTCTTTTACTTCCGGTATCGCTCTTTTAAAAGCCGGCCCGGGCATCATTCCCGTAATACCATCCTTACTTTGCACCTTACCATCTGGCCCCAGCCTGGTATTGGTAATTCGGTATATGTTTTTCGCATTCGCATGAAAACGATCATAGCTTACCTCATCCTTGCTGTATAAAATGATCAGCATGCAACAGGCCAGGCCCAAACTTAAGCCCAGTATGTTGATACCGCTATACACTTTGTGTCTTACCAGGTTTCTCCAGGCAATCTTAAAATAATTGTTTACTAAAAAGATATTTTTCATCGTGTTGTTTTAAAAATGCCCACCCCCGTCCCCTAAAGGGGAGTTCTTCGAAGAGCTCATGTTGCCCCCAGCCCCTAAAGGGGAGTTCTACCACGCTTTTACTCTTTTCGCTGGTGTTTTTAATGTGGAAAGTTTCATCATATTTTGTAATGATTATTAATTACTAGTCCCTTTTCTATTACAATCTGCCTTACTTTAAAAATATTTTTAAACCAGCAGATGCTTTTCAATTAAGCATCGTTGTGTTATTTCAATCCCGATTTTCGGGACTCATTTGTGCAGTTGCAGCAATGAGCAACGACCATCTCAGCGAACTAAATAAACCACCTTCATTTTTAATTTTTAATTCCTAATTCTTAGTTCCCGGTTTTTCATCCCCTGCAATAAATACAACCACTTCACCCTAAAAAATAAACGCTGAGAATTCACTCACTCCTGCCTTAGTCCCCCCTTCAGGGGGCGGAGGGGGTTTACTCCGTCCTTAAACTCTTCACAGGGTTGGCAACCGCAGCCTTTATTGCCTGGAAACTAACCGTAAATAATGCTATTACAATTGCGATACTTCCTGCCAGTGCAAATACCCACCAGCCAATACTGACGCGGTATGGAAAATCCTGCAACCATTTGTACATGCCAATCCAGGCAAGCGGTGTTGCGATGATCAGGGCGATAATAACCAGCAATATAAAATCACGGGATAGCAACGATACAATGCTCTGTACGCTTGCGCCTAGTACCTTACGTACGCCAATTTCTTTTACCCTCGACTCTACTGTGAACGTTGCCAGGCCAAACAGCCCGAGGCAAGCTATAAAAATTGCCCAGACTGATGCAGTGGAAAATATACTACCGTATTGCTTTTCTGCAGCATAGCTTTTATTATAATTTTCATCCGAAAAAAAATATTCAAAGGGATTGCCGGCAAAATTGGCTTTGTACAACTTTTCCAGCGCGGCAATTTTATCCTGCATTTTATCTTGCGTTAACCGTACGCTGAAATAAGTATTGTTATTCTGAGGATAAAAAATAACCGGGTCAATGGACCTCAGCAGGCTGGTATGATGATAATCTTTTACCACGCCTATAATTTGTAACGCACGTTCATCCCATTGTACTTTTGTGCGAAGCGCCTCTTCATTGCTTTTAAATCCGAGTTGCCTGATGGCGGTTTCATTCATCATTACTTTACTGTTATCGTTCCATTCCACCGCACATTCTTCGGGTGTAAAATTTCTTCCGCCGGCCAGCTCAATTTGATATGTTTTTAGAAAGCGGTCACTGATAATTGCAAAGGCGTAAGTTTTTACTTCGTCTCCTTTTTTTGAAGATGGCTGTGTAAATCCGCTGGTCATAAAATTGTACCATCCACCGGGAATACTGCCGGATGCGCAATAATCTTTAATAAATGTTTGTTGCCCCATGCTGTTCCAAAATGCGGTGCGCCTGTTTTTATAGGTACTATCCTTACCAATTTCAGGACCTCTTATTACGAGCACCTGGCTTGTATTAGCCCCAATTTGCTGGTTTTGCATATAACCGAGCTGTGCATAAATTAGTATGGTGGCAATAATCAATACAATAGAAATTACAAACTGTGATACCACCAGCGACTTACGCATCAAAACGCCTGTTGCAGTTTTACTTACTTTTCCTTTAAGGGTATCAATGGGATTGAACCCTGATAAAGAAAATGCCGTATAGGCGCCTGATAATAATGAACCCACCAGTAATAAAACAAATGCATATACCCACATGGAAGTAGTGGCCAGCGTTTGTATGGAAAGTTGCCTGCCCACCAGTTTGTTGAATAAAGGCTGCAGTAAAACAATGAGCACAATTGCCAGGGCAAAAGCCAGTACATTGATCAATAAAGATTCGCTCATAAACTGTGCGATAAGATTACGACGGGTAGCACCAATCACTTTTCTTACACCTACTTCACCCGCCCGTTTAAATGCAGTAGCGGTAGAAAGATTGATGTAGTTGAACCATGCAATCAGCAATATCAAAAAAGCAATTGCACCCAACATGTACACATATTTTATATTGCCAGTCGTCATCAAAGTTTCGTTGAGCGACCTGCCCAAATGCACATCGGCACATGCCTGAAGGCGAAAGCGTACACCGTCTTTATCCTGTTTCAATTCGTCCCGTAAGCGGGTTAATTTATCTTCAAATGCAGTAATGTTAGTGCCCTTATTTAAAAGAAAAAAAGTGTTGATGTACTGTGATTCAAGGTTATGAATCGCCGCCCAGTCATTGCCATTCAGGTTTGCGGGGTTCTTCAATGTTTCCAGTGAAAACACCATATCGTACCGGATATCGGAATTATCGCCCATGTTTGCAAATACCCCTTCCACCGTGTATGCTGCGGTGCCAAACTGGTTAGCCAGGTTGAGTATTTTACCCATCGGATCGGACTTGCCAAAATACTTTGCCGAAGATGTTTCGGAAATAAAAACTGTATTTGTTTTTGCAAGCGAAGCGGCATTGCCAGACTTTAAAGGAAAAGTAAAAAACTGAAAAAAGTTACCATCGGCGTAACCAATTTTTTCTTCCCGGTAGCTTTGGTTGTTATCTTTGGCTGCCACAATACCCTTACCAACTCCTTCGTCAAAACGACAGTAATCTTTTACTTCCGGAAAACGCTGCTTAGCCTGCGTTGCCCAGCCTGGTTCTATATCCGCCCAGGTTTTTCCTGTCTTGTCTTCATTCAGCAACCGGTACATATTTGGAAGGTTTGCATGAAACTGGTTTACGCTTTTTTCCAAACTAATATACTGAAGCAACAATAGGAATGCAGAAATCCCCATTGCCAGGCCCACAATATTTAACAGGGCAAATACTTTATTGCGAAAGATATTACGAAAGGCAATTTTAAAAAAAGTTTGTATCATGAAACAGATTTTATCATTTAGCTATTAAGACTTTTTGTTCCGGTTTAGTAGCAGTTTTAATTTTTGGCAATACCTGTGCCAATGAAAAAACCCTTTACTGGCAAGGGTTTCAATTGTTTAACGAATCATGAGTGTACGATAACGGACAGTTGGTGTGCAGTATCGGACACCCCCGTCGCCTAAAGAGAAGGTCTTTAAACAGTATCCTTTTTCATTGCCAGTTTGATTACTATGGCACTTGAGTAGTATTTTTTGATCCTCGCATTTACTATTCAGCAGGTGCCTTCAGATGACAAACGACTGCCTTTGTTCCTCCGCCGTGGCGATGGCACAGCAGGTTCTACTCACTCCGCAAACTCTTTACCGGGTTGGCTACTGCCGCTTTGATTGCCTGGAAAGAAACGGTGAGTATAGCGATTATAATGGCAGCTGCTGCCGCCACTAAAAACACCCACCAGTTTATTTGAATACGGTATATAAAATCCTGTAACCATTGGCTCATGGCCCACCATGCAATTGGAATAGCAATCAGCATGGCCAATATCACCGGCCGGATAAAATCCTTTGTTACCATCGCGGCTATGCCGGCTACCGATGCTCCCAACACTTTTCTTACTCCAATTTCTTTTACACGCTGCCCGGTGGAGATGAGCGCAATACCAAATAAACCCATACAGGAAAGTATAATGGCAATCACTGCCGCAACAGAAAACATTCGCCCCATTTCTTTTTCGGTGCTATACCAGCGTTCTATATTTTCATCCACAAATGAGCCTTTGAACACCACGCCCGGTTCCACTTTTGCATAAGTGTTTTTAATGAGTTCCATCGTAGCCAACGGGTTATTGGTTGTTACTTTTACCAGGGCATACCCCAGCGTCTCCTGTGTATTCAATGTAATCATTAATGCATCCGCCTTTTGATGCATGGAGTATAAATGAAAATCCGGTATGATCCCGATCACTCTCAATGCGGGCCTGGCGCTATCCGGGTAAAAGGAAATACCCAGCACATCCTTTGCAGCCAGTTGTTTTGCCAAACTCTCCGTAATGATTACCGCATTGGCGCTATCAGTTACAAAGGAGGTGGAAAAATCCCTGCCTTCCAAAGGCTTTATACCAATTGTATTTAAGATCCCATAATCCGCAGCGAGCAGGGTGGTACGTACCGTGCCCCCTTTATAATCAAAACCGATCATCGATCTGCTGGTTCCTCCATCTTTACCCACACCCAAATTAGCAGCGGTTCCCGATATACTTACAATGGAGGGCTGATCCCTGAGGCGCATCCGCAACTGGTTGATAATTTCACGACTCTTACTGCCATCCCGAATGGGTATGCTAACGAGTGAAGTGGTTTGGTAACCCAACGGAGCATTTCTCAAATGCTGGAATTGCTGGTAAATAATAATAGTGGAGCATATCAGTACACAGGCAATCACAAACTGAGCTACCACCAATCCATTTCTTAATAACCCGGACTTATTCAGGCTAAATTTCCCCTTTAGTATCTCTGTAGTTCTCAGGCGGGATACAATGGCTGACGGATAGCCGCCGGCAATAAAAGCAACAGCGATCAGTGAACCTGCCAGCATGATTAAAAATACCGGGTTAAATAACATGGAAACCCTGAGGGGTGAGGAATACAATTGGTTTAACAGCTTTATTAAAAACCCGGAACCTGCCAGTCCAAACAACATCGCCAGCAGGCACATAAAAAAACTTTCGCCAAATACCTGTAGCCATACCTGCCGTCTTCCGGCACCAAGGCATTTACGGATACCCATTTCTTTGGAACGGTTAAATGATAATCCAATATTCAGGTTTACGAAATTGAAGCAGGCTATCAGCAATATCATGATACCAATCAGCAGTACGATATAAATGGCTGCTTTATTCACGCCACTTCCGTTACTCAACTTTGGATTAAAATGCAATTGCGTAAGTGGATATAATCTTAAAGAGGCATAGTCTCCATTTTCATCGGGCCTGAAACCATCCTTTTTCATCACGGCTTCGTTGGTGGGCTGGTATTTTTTCAACAACTGCCGCAACCTTGCCTCCATTGACTTCTTAGTGGTGTTGTTAGCCAGCAATACATATAATTCGCTGTGTTGATTGTCCCAGGCATTCTTAATTTCAGGATAACTACTGAAGAGTTCAGTTCTTGCCAACACATCAAATTTAAAGGAGGAATTTGGTGGAAAGTCTTTAACCACCGCAGATACCACCAGGTCTTTCCATCCATTGGAAATTTTTACTTTAATCGGTTTACCTACCGGATCTTCGTTTTTAAAAATTACGGACGCTGCATTTTCACTCAGCACTACGTCTCCCAAATTACCCAGCGGAGTTCGTTTATTTCCTTTGACAACCGGAAAGGAAAACATACTTAAAAAATCGTTGTCCACCAGCTTCACGCCCAACTCCAGTTCCTTGTTTTTATACAAGATCCCGTTACCAGCCTCCCTGATCAATGTTGCTTTTTCTACCCCAATTTTTTCTGCCAATACTGCGGGCTGCAGCGGGTAGGGCATCCCTGTACCAAACACCTCCCCTTCGGGGCCCCTGAAATAGTCATATACCTTAAACAACCGGTCTTTATTTTGATGAAAGTTGTCGAAACTAAACATAAAATATACCGTCAAAAAAATAAGAATGCTGCAGGTAAAAGCCACGGCCATTCCAATAATATTGATGCCGGTATGCAGCTTATTTTTCCGCATATTCCGAAACATGGTTTTAAAATAATTTTTATACATAAGTTTTGTATTATTTTATCTGTTCACCAAATCATTCATCAGACTTCATTACCAAATTATCACATTAGCACATTAGCAAATTGTCTTTACTCCGTTCTTAAACTATTTACCGGGTTGGCAACAGCAGCTTTGATTGCCTGGAAACTCACCGTAATAATTGTTATGACCACCGCTAACAAAGCTGCAATTACAAATACCCAGGCGCTGATGTTGATGCGGTATGCAAAATCCTGCAGCCACATATTCATAATATACCAGGCAATGGGAGAAGCGATGATGAATGCAACTAATACCAACTTTAAAAAATCTTTTGATAAGAGTGCCACTACACCGGATACGGTTGCTCCCAGCACTTTCCGGATACCAATTTCTTTAGTCCGTTGTTCGGCAGTAAATTTTGCCAGTCCAAACAAACCGAGGCAGGCAACAAAGATGGTAAGCCCGGCGAAGATGCCCAGGATAAGGCCGATCTTCTGTTCTGATTGATAGGTATTATTAAAACGATCATCCAGGAAAGAATAGGAAAATGGTTCCTCCGTACCAAAGGCTGTCCATTTAGTTTTGGCAGCATCCAAAAAGCCAGCAACATCCTTTGTTTTCAATTTTACAATCATCATCCCCGGATTGGGAGCCAGTACCATTACCAGCGGTGAAATAAGTTCATGCAGGGATTTGAAATGAAAATCTTTTACAATGCCTATCACATGATATCTGACTATTTCGCCATTTTTTTTCGCTGTGGAAATAGTGTGCCCGGTTGCCTTTTCGCCCCATCCAAAAACCCTTGCAGCAGTTTCATTCAATATCACGCCTGATGAGTCACTTGCAAAATTTTTGGAAAAATTTCTGCCCCCCAGCATTTGAATACCCAATGTTGAAATATAATTTTCATCCACATCATATCGTAATGTTTTTACCATTTGGTGGGGGTTTTCACCGGGATAAACAAA
>JANPIJ010000367.1:0-32698 GCA_031424955.1 Ferruginibacter sp.
ATTCCTCCCCTTCGGGGAGGTTAGGAGGGGCTTTTACTCCGTTCTCAAACTCTGCACCGGGTTCGCCATCGATGCTTTAATAGCCTGGAAACTTACCGTTACCAGTGCAATCAGCAAAGCGATGATACCGGCTGCGGCAAATACCCACCAATTGATATTTATTCTGAAAGCGAAGTCCTGCAACCATTTATGCATAATGTACCACGCAAATGGAAAAGCAATGACTGCAGCCACCAGCACCAGCTTTAAAAAATCTGTTGATAACATAGAAACCAGGTTCCCAATACTGGCACCCAATACTTTTCGTACCCCAATTTCCTTTGTTCTTTGTTCGGCCATATAAGTAGCCAGTCCAAACAATCCAAGGCAGGCAATGAGGATGGTAAGGATGGCAAATGACAAGGCGATTTTGCCCACCCGTTGTTCTGTGCGATACATATTATCAAATGACTCGTCCAAAAACTGGTAACTGAAAGGCATACCCGGCGCCATGGATTTCCATTTGGTTTCGATATTTTTTATAAGGCTGTTGATATTTGTTGCGGATACTTTAAAAGCAGTAGACCAGTTATTATTCCCCATGCGAAAACAAAGCGGCCCAATGTTCTGGCGAAGTGATTCAAAATTAAAATTCTTTACCACACCAATAATTGTATAAGAGATACTGACGGGTGCCATATTGTTGTCGAAAGTGTATATCTTCTTACCAATCGGATCCTCATGACCAAGAATTTTTGCGGTAGTTTCATTGATGATTACCGCTGTTGAATCGCTGCCAAATTCACGTGAAAAGCCCCTTCCTTTTATAATTTCCATTCCGAGCGTATTCAAATAGTCATAATCGATATTCCAGGTTTGCATATTAAACATGTTCTTGTCATTCATCACCGCTTCGCCTGAATAGGTATTATCACTGCGGGCAGAATTGTTAACCGGCAGAAATCCGCTGAAAGTGGCACTTTTCACTCCGCTCATTTTTGCCACTTCGTTTTTAAAGGTTTCTGCCTTACTTCCCAATGCACCGGTTCCATTTAAAACCAGTACCTGATCTTTGTTGAACCCAAGCTTTTTGGTTTGGATATAATTTAACTGGTTGTAAATAATAGTAACCCCAATGATTAAAACAATGGAAATAAAAAATTGAAATACCACCAATCCGCTCCGCAAGGTACTCCGCTTAAACCCTGCATTTATTTTTCCCTTTAACACAGTGATAGGTTGAAAGGAGGAAAGAAAGAAAGCAGGGTAACTGCCTGCCAGTGCGCCTACAACAAATGGCAACAGCAGTAAAAATGGCAATACCCGGTAATTAAACAAAGATGCCAGCGTTAATGATTTGGTAGAGACATTGTTAAAAAAAGGCATGATGAGCCAGGCAATAGACAATGCGATCAGCAGGGATATAAACACCATCAGCGTTGATTCGGTTAAAAATTGCCATACCAATGAGTTTTTATTTGTACCCAGTACCTTCCGTATACCCACTTCTTTTGAACGGTTAGCAGACCGGGCGGTAGATAAGTTCATAAAATTTATACAGGCGATCAATAAAATAAATATGGCAACTGCAGAAAAAATATACACTGTCTGCATGCTTCCATTTACACCAAGTTCAGGAAACCGGTCAGATTGTAAATGAATATCCGTTACCGGCATTAATTGATATTCCAGTTTGTTGCCGTTTTTTTTGAACTCCTCCATACTACTCAACTGCATAAACTGTTTGGCTTGTGGGTAGACATACTTTTCAATTACCTGTGGAAAATTCTTTTCAAATGCCTTGTAATCCGCTCCTTCTTTCAACAGGATATAGGTTTGAAAATTATGGCTCATGTAATTGCCAAAACCATACTCCACGTTATCCATCGAAAAAATAAAATCAAAATTGAAATGGGAATTGGAAGGAATATCTTTGATAACTGCGGTTATCTTATACAGGTTGTTCTTACGCTCGTTGGTTTCAATTGTTTTGCCAACCACGTGGGTATTACCAAAATATTTTTTAGCGGTAGATTCCGTGAGCACTACCGTATTGGGTTCATTCAGTGCGTTTTTAGTATCGCCGTCTATGGCTGGTAAAGTGAATACGCTGAACAAGGTAGAATCTGCATGGGCTACTCTTTGTTCATCAATAAATTCATTTCCCTTTTTAATTAGTTTTGATCCGTTTGAATTAAAAAAGCGTACAAATTCTTCCACCTGCGGATAGTCTTTTTTGAGTGTAGCCCCCATCGGATCGCTGCATACGGCCAGGTGCAGATTGGTGCCGCCCATATTGATATCAGCATTGATGCGGAAGATCCTGCCGGCTTTTTCATTGTACCGGTCGTAACTCAGCTCATCCGCCACATACAAAGCGATCAAAATAAAACAGGAAAGGCCAATGGCCAATCCTGCGATATTGATAAAAGAAAATGTTTTATTTTTCAATAAATTCCTCCAGGCAATCTTTAAATAGTTGGTGAACATATTGGTTAAGTTTAAAGGTGAATGTGAGATAGTGTAGAGATAAAAATGGTCTCTCCACCCCGGTTGCCCGGGGCATCGTAAAGCGCCTATTCCGTTCTTAAAGTTGTAACCGGCTTTTTTAATGCAGCACCCGTGGCGTTTAACCCTACAGTTACCAGGGCAATCACCAGGGTAACCAGTCCAACGGCTACGAATACGCCACCATTTACCTGTATGCGATAATTGAAATTTGTAAGCCATTCGTTCATGCCCCACCAGGCTGCCGGTATAGCAATTAAAAATGCAATACCCACCAGCACCAGGAATTCTTTTGACATTAGGAGTAGCAGTTGCTGCACCGAAGCACCCAACACTTTACGGATACCAATTTCCCTGTTTCTTTTTTCTATGGTGAAAGAAACCAGGCCAAACAATCCAAGGCAACAAATGAAGATAGCGAGACTGGCAAAGATAACCGACAACGTGCTGATCAGTTGTTCGCTGTTAAATTTTAAATTAAAATCATCATCTGCAAAACTGTATTCAAAAGGGTAAGCGGCACTGTATTTTTTGTAGATGTTTTCAACAACCGGAATGGCTTTGCCAACATCTGCCTTGTTCGCCAGCCGCACATTAATACTACCAGTCCATTTGTTTTCATAACTAATCATGGTGGGTGAAGCCGCTTCGTAAGGCGAACTCATTACCAGGTTATCAATTACGCCCACAATCCTTTTTTTATTCCCCGCCCAGCTTATCTCTTTCCCCAGTGGAGAAGCAATCCCCATGAGCCTGATTGCTTCCTTATTAAATATAACCGTGTTGCTATCGCCCGATTGGAAATCGCGGCCTTCTAATATTTTCGCATTTACTGTTTTTGCAAAATCTTCATCGGCGAAAAAGAAACCGATCACCAGGTTGTTTTGTCGTGGCGCACCGGTCCAGCTTACGCCGGAAGTAAATCCAAATATATCGGTTATGGGAGACGATGTACGTGACACTGCATCTACCAGCCCGGTTTGCAGCAGGTCGTTTTTTAAGGCTACAAAATTCCGGTTGGCATCACCGGATGCCGTCACCAGTAACAGGTTATTTGGGTTATATCCCAGGTTGCGGCTTTTTACATGCTGTATCTGCTGGTAGATAATTATGGTAGCAGAAATCAGGAGGATGGATACTATAAACTGGGCCGTTACCAGTATTTTGCGGGGCATGATGGCATTATTACCAATTTTAAAAGTCCCTTTCAGCACTTTTACCGGGTTAAAAGCCGATAAGTAAAGTGCAGGATAACTTCCCGATATAAACCCGGTTACGAGTACCATTGCAGCCAGGTAAAACCAAAGCATGGGGTTGCTAAACGGTACTACGATGTCTTCATTTAACAGGGTACTAAAAGCGGGTATAAAAATTCCAAGTATAGCCAAAGCCAGTATAAATGCCAACAGTGAAAGCAACATCGATTCCGACATAAACTGCCCGAACAATTGCGTTCTTTCGGATCCCAGTGTTTTGCGGATGCCAATTTCCTTTGCCCTTTTACCCGCCCTTGCCGTGGAAAGGTTCATAAAATTTACACAGGCAATCAACAGGATGATAAATGCGATGATGGTAAAAAGGTTTACATACTCAATACGGCCACCTGTATTTTTACCATCTTTAAATTCTTCAAACAAGCGCCATTTGTTCATCGGGTGCAATATTACGCTTCCCCGGGTGGTAGGATTGTCCGAAGGAGAATGTTCTTTTATTAAATCCAGTATCTTCTTTTCCAGGCCGGCAACATTTACACTGCCCTGTGTTTGTACAAACACCCTGTTGTTACAGTTTACCCATTCATTTTCCTGTGCCTTTACCTGCGGTAATGATAGGTTAAATGGTACTATTGCATCAAACTGCACGGTGTTATTTCGGGATACATCTTTTATCACCGCCTTTACATAAGCAGTTCTGCCATTATTTATTTTAAGGGGCTGGTCTATCACATTGCTGTTGCCAAACAATGCTTTGGCAGTGCTTTCCGTAAGAACCAGCGCATCTGGGTTTTTTATTGCTCCAGGGCTTCCTGCAATAAAATCATAACTGAAAATATTAAAAAAATCATCGGTTGTGGTAATGGTTTTCTTTCGCACCATTTTATCCCCGGTTGTAAATAATGTGTTTTCTCCAAAAGAAACTACAGCGGCATGTTGCACCTCCGGAAATTTTGCTTTTGCTGCCTTAGCTAGCGGAAACATCATATCAGGGCCGGTGGTAATTTCCCCGTTAAAATTCCGGTTGCACATCGCATGATAAATCGTGGAATAATTTTTATTGGTTTCATCCCAGCTTCGCTCATTGTACACCCATAATAATATCAGCATGGTACAAGCCATGCCTATTGCCAAACCGGCGATGTTAATAAACGAAAATGCTTTGTTGGCAAATAAATTTCGCCAGGCTATTTTGAAATAATTTTTTAGCATAATAACAAGGATTATGAAATTTTTCTGAAATTGTATGGTTGATAAATTTTGCCCCCAGCCCCTTCCGATAAAATCGGGACCTTGTTCCGGGGAGGTCTTCAAAAAGGTCACTTTTTATGTTCGCTTTCTGTTTAGTTACAAGTTCTTCGGCCACGCGTCATGTCTTAGTGTGACAACTCAAGTTGAAGAAAATAATCTGTATCGTTTATTTGCACATTACCTAATTAACACATTGCCCCATTATCAGCTTAACAAATTAGCGGCGCTATTTCTTTTACTCATCTCATTTGCGACTCAGCATACATCAAAAACTTCATAGTCTTGCCTTGGTTCCTCCCCTTCGGGGAGGTTAGGAGGGGCTACTTTTTATTCTGTTCTCAAACTTCTCACCGGATTAGCTACTGCCGCCTTTATTGCCTGATAGCTCACGGTAAGGATTGCAATGATAATGGAAAGAACTCCGGCAAGCGCAAATACCCACCATTCTATACCAATGCGGTAAGTATAGGTTTGCAACCAGTTGTACATGGCCCAGTATGCAATTGGCGAGGCGATTAAAAAAGATACAATGACCAGCTTTAAAAAATCTATTGACAACAAAGAAGTGATATCGGCAACGCTTGCACCCAGCACTTTGCGTACCCCTATTTCCTTGATGCGGTTTTCGGCCATGTAGGTGGCCAATCCAAATAAACCCAAACAGGAAATAAAAATCGTTAACCCGGCAAAAAGACCTGCCAATGTAGCGATGCGTTTTTCATCTTCAAATTTGATGGCATATTCTTCATCAACAAACTTATAATCGAACGGGTAATTGGGATTGTATTGGCGGAATACTTTCTCCAATATGGCAATATTATCTGCCACAGGCTTTTCAGGATTTAGTTTTAAGTGCATCACATTGAACCACGATTTTGGCCCCATTACCATTAACTGGCTTACCTTTTCGTATGGCGACTCATAGATAAAGTCTTTAATCACCCCTACTACATGCCAATCGGTTCCATCACCCTTTACAACCTGGCCAACCGGGTCCTTCAGGCGCATCACCTTTACCGCCGTTTCATTCAGCAACATGGCGGTAGAATCTGTGGGATAATTTTTAATATCGATGTCCCTTCCCTGCAAAAGCTTCACTCCCAACGTTTTTACAAAGTCAGCGTCAGAAGCCATTCTAATAAAATCAATTTTATCATCTTCTCCTGAACTGCCTGGCCATGAAAATCCCCAGCCATCGCTATAGCGCTGTGTAACGGGGCTCATAGATTTGGTTACCGCGGTGGCGGCTCCTTTACTCAGTATTTCATTTTTGATGGCGGCATAGTGCTTTTCCAAATCGCCCTGCAGCGTTACATACACAAGGTTATTGCGTGAATAACCGGTATCTCTTGCCTGAGCGTATTTGATCTGGTGCTGTACAATAATTGTACAGATAATCAATGCGATTGCAAAAGTAAATTGTAATACCACTAAAACCTTTCGGGGTGTTACCAGTGCATTGGCCGCTTTAAAAGTACCTTTCAATACTTTCACCGGCTGGTAAGAAGAAAGGTAAAAAGCAGGGTAGCTGCCAGCAAGCAGACCAGTAAACAAAACAAATACAATTGCAAAAAGCCAGGAGAACGGATCGTTAAAATCAATAAACAATTGTTTGCCCACCAATTTATTGTAGGCCGGTAAACTAAGTAAAACGATCATCACCGCTATTATTGCGGCTATGAATGACAGTATGATACTTTCGCCAATAAACTGTGTTACCAGTGAACTTTTCTGAGCGCCAACAACTTTTCTTATACCTACTTCCTTTGCTCTTTTTTCACTACGTGCGGTACTCAGGTTCATAAAATTGATACAGGCGATCAGCAAAATAAATGCGGCAATAATGGCAAATAATTTTACTCTTTCAATGCGGCCGCCAACATATACGCCGTTCTGTGATTTGGAGTACAACCACGAATCGCTCAGTAATTGGGTAAATACCTGTGTGGTAGCTTTGTCACCATCTTTGGTGTGCTCTATAGTAATATTTTTAACCCTTTCATCAAACCTTGCCTGGCTCACGCCCGGCTTTAATGTGATATAGGTCCGCACGGAGTTGTTGGTCCAGCTTTTATCATTACCTCCAATTTTGGCATGGTAACTCCAGGGCAACAGGTACTCAAAATTAAACCGGGTGTTATTGGGAAGGTCTTTCATGACACCTGTTACCGTAAAATTATCGGAACTATCGATGCGTACGATCTTTCCCATTGGATCTACATCTCCAAATAATTTTTTCGCAAGCTTTTCAGTCAATACTACATTATAGTTGCCCTCTAGCGCATCGGCATTGCCTTTCACCAACGGCAGGCTGAACATTTTTAAAAAACCCGAATCCGTAATAGTGCCATTTACATTTAACCGCTTCTCCCCTACGGTAAATAAAAATACCATATTGGTAGTTCTAACGGCATCTTCCACTTCGGGAAAATCCTGTTTTAATGCTGGAGCAAGCGGATTGGACGTGGTATTCCATGCCCACATTTCACCGCTAAATTTATCCCTGTTGTTGGCTACGTACAGCCGGTCTTTTTTTTCGTGAAACTGATCGTAGCTTAATTCATTCTGTATCCACAAAAAAATAAGTATGGCGCTCGCCATACCGATGGCGAGTCCTAAAATATTGATTGCAGAAAACCCCTTGTTGCGGGAAAGATTCCGCATCGTTATATTGAAAAAGTTCTTGATCATGCTTTTAATTTTTCACGCAAAGACGAGGGGAGGCAAAGGCGCTAAGAAAATCATAGTTTGCTTTTTTTTTGCAGCTTGTCGAATCTATTTAGCAGTTGACTCATAGCTGCATACTGTTTATTGCCAATTGCATATTAATATTACACGAGTATATTTTCAGTAACCGTTTGCCCATCCAGCATACGGATAATCCGGTGGCTATACCTTGCATCATGCTCACTATGGGTTACCATTATCACGGTAGTGCCCTGCTCATTCAGGTCGGTCAGCAATTGCATTACTTCATTACCATTACTGCTATCGAGGTTACCGGTGGGCTCATCCGCCAGTATTAATTTTGGTTTGTTTACCACGGCCCTTGCTACGGCTACCCGTTGCTGCTGGCCACCGCTCAATTGCTGCGGATAATGGTTTCTCCGGTGCATGATCTGCATTTTATCCAGTACTTCTTCCACCCGTTTTTTACGGTCTGCGGGCTTTACACCGGTATAGATCAATGGCAGTTCTACATTTTCAAAAACGGTGAGTTCATCAATTAAATTAAAACTCTGAAAAACGAAGCCAATATTGCGTTTACGCAGGTCGGCCCTTTTGCGCTCATTGAATTTGGCTACCTCAATTCCATTGAACATAAAGCTGCCTTCATCCTGGTCATCAAGCAAACCCAATATATTCAGCAGGGTACTTTTGCCACAGCCGGATGGGCCCATGATGGCAACAAACTCTCCTTCCTTTATGTCGATGGAAAGATTACTGAGCGCTACTGTTTCTACTTCTTCGGTACGATAAATTTTTTCAAGATTCTGAATATGTATCATTTTATTTACTGGTTGATGATGAATATAAGGAGTTTATTGTAACAATATAAAACGGCTGATGGGAGAAATCGGCACTTCATTTTCCGCGGCCGCATCTTCCGCAGCTTCATTGATGATGTCCTTAATCGCCTCTTTTTGTACACACGAAGCATTGATCGCATACTCATTCCCTTTTTGCAGGCAGGTATTGCTTCCACAGATGGATTCAATTGGTTTACTAACATCTATATTTTCCTTTGAAGAACTGATTGTACTGATCATAACCAGTAGAATAGACAGTTTTAAAATTTTGTATTTCATAAAAAACATTTTTAAATGTTAATACTGATATGTAAATAATTTATTTAAAAAATTCGAATTCATCGGATGAAGCTCAAATAATCAAGCTCTTTCTTCAGTCCCCCTTCGGGGGATTTAGGGGGTCTTCAACACCAGTTCCTGAATATTTCCGTAATTCTCATAACTGCTGGTGATCACTTTATCCCCCGCCTGCAACCCCTGCAACACCTCGTAGTAATCCGGGTTTTGACTGCCAAGTTGTATATCAACTTTGTAGGCCATTGTTCCGTTTTCATTTACTTTAAATATCCAGTTGCCACCGGTTTGCTGGTAAAAGCCTCCCTTACTCACCAGCAATGCATTTCTTTCGTCACTCAGCGCAAGCCTTATCTGCAGCGTTTGCCCCCGGCGGATACCGGTTGGGATACTGTCGTTAAATTCCATGTCTACCTGGAACCTTCCGCCTGTTACCTGCGTGTACACTTTTTTGATAGTGAGCTTATAATTTTTACCTGCCAGCGGGCAATCGCCTGTAAGCCCGATAAATACCCTGGATATATAATGTTCATCCACGTTTACCCTTGCTTTAAAGCCACTCATCACATCAATTTGCCCGAGGCGTTCCCCTTTATTTTTATTTTGTCCCACCTCAGCGTCAAGAGCGGTGAGTTGCCCGTCAATCGGCGACCTTACAATTAAATCCCCTACTTTCTTCCGCATCAGGGCAAGTGAGTTTTGCATTCTTTCATACGATTCCCTGGCCTGGGCCACCTGGAGTTTCATAGAGCTGCCATCCTGTTTTAAAATATCTTCGGATAATTTTTTTCTTCCTACCTGGTAATTGTACAGGTTGAGGCTTGATTCATATTCCTGTTTGCCAATTACTTTTTGATCGTATAATTTCTTATTTACCTTGTATACCCGCTCTGCTTCTTTTAAGGCGTTGTCAACATCAGCCATTTGGGTTTGGCGATTCATTGAATTTTGCTCGGCCACGTTTTTAGTATTCTGCATCTGTGTCAACACGTCGAATACAGCGGTTTCCTGGTTGGCAAGACTCAGTTCAAGATCTGTATTGCTCAACCTCAATATAGGCTGCCCTTTTTTCATAATTGCCCCATCCTCCACAAATTTTTCTTCTACCCGGCCACCCTCTATTGCATCCAGGTAGATAGTGGTAACCGGCAACACGATACCGTCTACGGGTATATTTTCCTGGAATGGCCCTTTGGTAACTTCGCTCACCGTAATGCGGTCGGTAACTACATTCAACTTTGATTTGCCGGAGGAAAAATAAACACTTGCTGTCAACAATGCAACCAATGCCACCGATCCTGCAATCACCATGATCCGTTTTCTGTTCCAAAATTTTTTTTCTATTACCCTGTCCATCTTTATTTTGTTGAAATTATTTATGCTGTTTGATTTACTGATGACTGACCCGGCCCCTACTCATTATTTAATATTCTATACTCCGTTCTCCCTATCTTATACAAACCCATGCCAAAACATAAAAAACTGCTTTTCAATACGTTAGGCATCAATATTGATTTATACTGTACGCTATCGATACAACAAGTGTCCGCTTTTGATACAGTTTTTATTTGGCGGGAATATGATTGACTGCGGTTCATTTTTTAATCCGGTTTTAACTGTAAGTGTTTCACTCTTAAAATATAAATCTCCGTTGCACCATATTTTTGCCCCGGCGCTGAATATTCCACAGATCCGCAGCGGTAAATGTTTTTTGCTGAGGAAGGTTAAACCCTGATGCCAATGTTTCTTTTACATCCTTCGTAAGATTTGCCAGTACCTCTTTACTGAAATGTAGAAATAATGTGGTTGAATGCTTTTTCATTTTTTTAATTTTTAGGCTTGAATGATTTTTGATTTGTTAGTAATATCGTCTTTGCAATTTTGATTTTATATTACGTTGAATGTTCCACAATTCTGCACTGGTAAATACTTTACGGGCTGGTTCTACCAAATCAAATGCAATTGTTTCTTTTACTTCGTTTGTTAAATTTGTCATGTCTTCCTTGCTTAATGAAGCAAACAACATGTAAGACTGCTTTTTCATGATTGCAATATTTTTTGTTTGAATAATTTTTGTTGGTATTTTGAAAAGAACTTTTCTGTTACATCATAATACAAAGCTGTGCCAATTAGTATTCATGCTGTTTTTCAATTACTTATAAAATGGAGTGGAGATACACTGTTCGCTTTCGATACAACCGTTATACGGTTTTGATACAGTATACAAGACAATGTTGCTTTAGAAATACTTTTTAATCAACAAGGGCATTTATAGTGGTGGGTATCTTGCCGAATAACAGGCGGCTACCGGTACAGATTTATGCAAATCAGTTTATGGGATAAGATTTGCAACCTTTAGCCCTGGTAAACATTTTGAAATGCACCTGCATAGTTGAACAAAATTTATTTATTTTTATTTCCGCAATCTGATTGTCCTTATCCAACTTTATTATACTTTGCCTAAAATGCTGGGAGGCAAAAAAATAATTAAAAAAAATGAACCTGAAAAACGCCAACATACTGGTAATTGATGATGATACGGATGTACTCACCGCGGTAAAATTATTATTGAAAACAGAAGCGAAGGAAGTAGTAACTGAAAAGAACCCGGAGAACATCAAACACCTGATGGCCGCCACCAAATTCGACCTCGTGTTACTCGACATGAATTTTAACAGCAGCATCAACACCGGCAACGAAGGTATTTTCTGGCTGAAGAAAATAAAAGCCATTAATGAAAATATGGCGGTGATTATGATTACCGCTTACGGTGATATTGACCTGGCTGTTCGTTCTTTAAAGGAAGGCGCTTCCGATTTTATGGTAAAGCCCTGGCACAATGAAAAATTAATTTCGACCATTACAGATATTTTACAAAAGAAAAATTCCGGCAAAGCTACGCCTGCGCTGAAAGTTGCCAACGATTCGGTGATTGGCAACCAGCTATTGGGCAGCAGCGAAGTAATGGAGGAGATTTTTTATAAAATAGAAAAGATTGCACCAACCGACGCCAATGTGCTCATACTGGGCGAAAATGGCACGGGTAAGGAACTGGTAGCACAAGCCATCTGGCAAAAATCATTGAGGGCCAAAAACGCATTCGTAAAAGTAGACGTAGGCGCATTAACGGAATCCTTATTTGAAAGCGAATTGTTTGGGCACAAAAAAGGAGCTTTTACGGATGCCCGTGAAGACAGGATGGGTAGATTTGAGGCCGCCAGCAATGGCACTTTATTCCTGGATGAAATAGGTAATATCTCTTTGCAGCAACAGGCCAAGTTACTAACTGTATTGCAGAGCCGTAATATACAAAGGCTGGGTACCAATGAAATTACCCCCATCGATATCCGCCTGATATGCGCTACCAACCTGCCTTTGAACGAGCTAGCCAATGAAAATAAATTCCGAAAGGATTTGGTATACCGCATCAATACCGTGGAAATAACCATACCGCCACTTCGGAAAAGAAAAGAAGACATCCTGATGCTGGCCAGGTATTATGCAAAAATATATGCAGAAAAATACCGGAAACCGGTTCCGGAATTTGACGCTGCCTGCCAGGATAAATTATTGCAATATACCTATCCCGGCAACGTGCGTGAACTACAATACAGCATTGAGAGAGCCATGATTATGGCTGAAGAAGAATTACTGCATGCGGGGGATATTATTTTTTCGCCACTGGAATCCACCACCCGCATGACGGAGGAAGCGGGCAATTTTAAATTGAGCAGTATGGAAAAAAATACCATACTGAAAGTAATTGAAAAGCACAATGGCAATATATCAAAAGCCGCAAAAGAATTGGGCATTACCCGCACTGCCCTGTACCGCAGACTAAGTAAATATGAAATTTAAGAAATTTGAATGGGCCTTATTGTTAAGGATTGTGCTGCTGCTTGCATTAATGAGTGGCATTGCCTTCCTGATTGTAAAAGCAAACTATACCGGCGCCGGTATCAGTTGCCTGTTGCTGGTGTTCCTGGTATACGATCTGTTTCGCTTCACCAATAAAAGCAATGAAGAGTTGCAGCAGTTTGTAGAGTCGGTTCATTACCGCGATTTTTCGAGAAGGTTTGATGAGAAACATGCACCAGCCTCATTGCAACCCATGCGAAAAGGGTTTAACGAAATCAACACTACTTTTAAAACGATCAGCAAGGAAAAAGAAACACAATACGTGTACCTGCAAAACATCCTGGAACTGGTAGATACCGGCATATTAAGTTATGAGCATGCTACCGGGGAAGTAATGTGGATGAATGAAGCACTGAAAAAAATGCTGGGGATACCCTATATCAAAACCATTCATTCGATGGAAAAAAGGGCCGAAAGCCTGTACGCCGAAATCATTGACATCACCCCCGGAGAAAGCAAAGTGGTATCCATAAAAAGTGACAAGATATTTTTAAAGGTATTACTGAGCGCTACGGCTTTTCAAACGGATGGCAAAAAATATAAACTCATCGCTTTTCAAAATATCAATGAGGCGATGGAGGAAACAGAGTCAAAAGCATGGCAGAAATTGCTGAGTGTAATGACGCATGAGATCATGAATTCTGTAGCACCGATATCGTCACTGGCGGATACCTTAAAAAACCGTTTGCAACTGGCTGTACACGACCTGAGTAATAAAACAGGATCGGTGGATGACCTGGAACTGGGCATTGATACCATTAAAAAAAGAAGTGAAGGATTGTTGAAATTTGCTGAAACCTACCGCAACCTCAACAAAATAAACACGCTGTCGCTTAGCAAAATTTATGTGAGGGATTTATTTGAAACAATGCATAACCTGATGCAGCCCACGCTGGTCAAAAAAAATATTGAGCTGGAAATAATTTTAAAAGATCCCGACCTGATGCTGGAAGCGGATGCCAGCCTGATAGAACAGGTAATGATCAACCTGGTAATAAATGCAGCAGAAGCCGTAAAGGAAAAAGAAGAACCCCGCATTTTATTGTCTGCTTACATCACACCAAAAAACAAAGTGGTAGTAAAAATTGCAGATAATGGCAATGGCATGTCGGAGGAACTGATGGAGAAAATATTCATCCCATTTTTCAGCACCCGCAAAACCGGCAGTGGTATCGGGCTCAGTCTGTGTAAACAAATCATGTTACTACACAAGGGAACCATACAGGTGCAAAGTGTGGAGGGAGAAGGGTCGGCGTTTTTGTTGTATTTTTAAGATGCCTGGTTCAGGATTTATTGAAATCCAGAACGGTGTCACTGCATCGTTTTCACAGCTTACATTACAAAGCATAAAAGCTACTGTTGTTAAAGCTTCTTCGTCGAAAAGAGCCCGGCATATTTGCTATCCCTTTGAGTTTCCTTTTCATACCGGTATAGTAATTCCAGTTTAATCTCCCTATAAATTCTGAACAGGAACTGTCAAATTTAATTGTTCAATAAATTTGAAAATATTATCAATTCCCCATTTATAAATTATCCACTCTACAATACAGTATCACCCATTCTTAAATCGCTTGCCCAATCGACTTCTCAGAATCTTCCACAATGGATTTATACAAGGGGAAATTGACAGCATTTTCACTTTTTGCAATTACAACCGTTGCCACCGTGTTACCAATTAAATTGGTAATGGCCCTTGCTTCGCTCATAAAGCGATCTACGCCAAGCAGCAATGCCAAACCTTCCAGCGGTATTACTTTGATGGCCGTTAAGGTGGAAGCCAGCACTATAAATCCGCTACCGGTAACCCCGGCGGCTCCTTTACTGGTGATCATTAAAATTCCGATGATAGTCAACTGCTGCCCTATTGAAAGATCAATCCCAAATACCTGCGCCAGGAAAATAACACTCATGCTAAGATAGATGGCCGTACCATCTAAATTAAAACTGTAACCCGTAGGAATAATCAAGCCCACCACGCTTTTATCACAGCCGGCTGCCTCCAGTTTCAGCATGATGTTTGGCAACGCCGGTTCGCTGCTGCTGGCTCCCAGTGTTATCAGTAATTCTTCTTTGATATATTTTAATAATTTCCATAAACTGAAACCGTTGAACCTGCAAATCAGGTTCAATACTATAGCAACGAATAAAAAAACGGTGATGTAAAAACAAAGCATCAGTTTGCCCAGTACCACTAAACTGCCAAATCCAAACTGCCCGATGGTGTACGCCATTCCACCAAAAGCGCCGATCGGGGCCAGCCACATAATCATTTTCATGATATTGAAAATTACTTTGCTGATTTTATCGAGTGTAGTAACCAGGCTGTGGCCATAAGTGCCTAAACGGCTGAGTGCGGCGCCAAATAAAATACTAAAAAATAATATCTGCAATATATCCCCTTCAGCAAAGGATTTGAAAATATTATTTGGAATGATATGCGTAAAAAACTCTACCCAGTTTAGTTCTTTGGCCTGTGTTGCAAATTTTGCCACTTTATCTGCCTGCACGTTATTAACTGCTACGCTTGCACCAGGTTGTATAAAATGGGCCACCAGTAACCCAATGATCAACGCAAGCGTAGTAACAATTTCAAAATACAGCAGCCCTTTTCCTCCTACCCTTCCCACTTTTTTCATATCTCCCGCACCGGCTATACCTAACACAATGGTAAAAAAAATGATGGGTGCAATAATCATCTTGATAAGATCAATAAATTTTTCGCTGATGAGTTTGCCGGCAGGTGCAAAAGAAGGAAACAACCATCCTACCAGTATGCCCATTGCAATACCAATGATTACCTGTATGTACAATGTTTTTAAATACTTCATACTGCTTGTACTGTAGTTTATAGTAATTTTACCCCAATTTATAACTTAATTATGAGCCCGATAAAATCTTCTTTTATTCAAACCATGCGTTGGTTTGGTCCCAATGATCCGGTTAGCCTCACCGATATTAAACAGGCCGGCTGTACCGGTATAGTTACCGCATTGCACCATATACCTAACGGAGAAGTATGGCCGCAGGATGAGATTCAGCAACGAAAGGAAATAATCGAAGCGGCGGGCCTGGAATGGACAGTGGTAGAAAGTGTTCCGGTACATGAAAATATTAAAACGCAGACCGGTAACTACCTGGAGCATCTCAGGAACTACCAGCAAAGCCTGCGAAACCTTGCAGCCTGTGATATCCGCATCATAACCTATAATTTTATGCCGGTACTCGACTGGACCCGGACCGATCTTGCATACGAGGTGGCTGATGGCAGTAAGGCGTTGCGTTTTGAAAAAGCAGCTTTTATAGCTTTTGATACTTTATTACTGAAACGGCCAAACGCAGCAGCCGCATATTCAACCACAGAATTAGATGGCGCAAAAAAACGTTTGGAGAGTATGAGTGCGGATGAAATACATACCCTGGAGCGAAATATTATTGCCGGCCTGCCAGGCAGCGAGGAAAGTTTTACGCTTGAAAAATTTCAACTGGCGCTAAATGCATACGATGGTATTACTGCGCCTAAATTAAAGCAGCACCTTATCTACTTCCTGCAACAGGTAATACCGGTTTGCGATGAAGCAGGAATACAGATGGTGATCCACCCGGATGACCCCCCCTATCCTATATTGGGATTGCCAAGGGTATTGAGCACGGCCGCGGATGTAAGGGATATTATCAGTGCCGTTCCGTCGCTTAATAATGGACTTTGCTTTTGCACCGGGTCCTTTGGTGTAAGGCCAGACAATGATTTGCCAGCTATGGTAAAGGAATTTGCAGACCGTATCAACTTTGTGCATCTCCGCAGTACCAAAAGAAATGAAGCCGGTGATTTTTATGAGGATAACCACCTGGAAGGCGATGTGGATATGTATAGCGTGGTAAAGGAACTGGTAGCGGTAATGCATACCCGCAATGCCGGTATAGCAATGCGGCCCGATCATGGGCACCAGATGCTCGATGACCTGAGAAAGAAAACCAACCCCGGGTATAGTGGAATTGGCAGGTTGAGAGGCCTGGCAGAATTGCGTGGCCTGGAACTGGGCATACAAAGAAATTTGCTGGAACAAAATAAATAATATAAAATATTTCCCGGCATATCAATTTAACAGACGGTGGATTTGATATGCGTTTACAGGTATTTTATGTAGGAACACGCCGCGGCGTGTTCCTATAACGACCCTGATACAATGGCCTGCCTGCAACGGCTTGTTCCTGTATATTTTCTTTTTGCAAATTGCCGGTCCTTTTATCCATTCAATAATACATCCTTTCCGTTCCTGCAAACAAAATAAAAAATATTATAATGGTTACTTAAATTTGATACGCAAATCAAACACCTTTCCATTGTACCGTCTTGTTTTATATTTATCCATTATTTTCCTAAGCAATATGGCCCGGGGCCAATCATTGCAGCATTATCAATTTTCCAATATTACCGCAAAGAACGGGCTTGCCAGCAACCATGTGAACAGCATCGTCCAGGACGACCGGGGATATTTATGGATTGGTACACTCAATGGATTACAACGTTATGATGGCTCCCGTTTTATTACTTTTCATCACAACCCGGCTGACAGTAACTCAATACCTGATAACTACGTAAATTTCCTTTATGTAGATAAAAAGAAAAACCTATGGATGAACTTTGGCAATGGAAAAATGGGAAGATTTGATACCAGGAAAATGGTATTCACCGAAACAAAATTTAAAGTACCCAATGAAAATATTTTAACCGCCGAAAGAACCATCAAAGAAGATGGCGATGGCCACTTATTCATGCTTTTTCATTTTTTTGTATTGACCACTTTTGATGAATCCAGCAATGAATTTTCCGCGGAACACAATTTATTTCCAACACCACCCGGCTGGCGAATCATGAGCCTGCATTATGAAGATCAAAATAAAAAATACTGGCTGGGTTTTGACAGCGGGCTATGCATGTACAACAGGCAAACCAAACACCTGAATTACCGCAATCACAATATTGATAAAGACCCGGCTATTGCCAACTATACAGATTTAAAAGCACCTTATGGTTTAATGACCGATTCGAAACAGCGGATATGGTTTTGTACCTGGCCCGCAAATTACGGTTCGATGATATGGTGTTATGATCAACACAAACAGGCATCCGTACTCACTGCATTCAGCCTCGATTCCGCTTTTCATTACTACCACGAACCACGTAATTTCCTGGAACATCAAAATGGAAGTATATGGCTTTATGGAACGGGGATTCTCGGCCAGTTTGATGAAAAGAACAGGTTATTTCAAAATACCGGCAATGAAGGGGAATTAAAAAAAACGGCTTTGAATGACCGCATCGATTGTGTTTTTGAAGACCGGGAACATAACCTTTGGGTGTGTACCCACAACAATGGCATCTACCAGTTTAATCCATCGGCTCAGTTATTTAAAAGTTTTCCACACAACAACCTGCTCACTAAACTGCCGGGCAATGGCGGCGTGATGAGTTTTATGGAAGATAATGACGGCACGATTTTGTATAGCGCCTGGGGCGATGGGCTATTCCGCACCGATACCGGCTTTACTCATATTCCCTTAAACATAAAGGGCATTCCGGAAAAAAACCTGGTCAGTGCATGGGATATGTGCAAAAGAAAAGATGGAAAAATCTGGATGGGACTACAGGGTGCTGGTTTAATTATCTATGATCCTGTTTTAAGAACGGCTAAACAATACCATCCCGCCATTTTTGAAAATCGTACGATCCGGCAGGTGGTGGAAGATCAAAAAGGGAACATGTGGCTTGGCACCCAAAGCCGGGGTGTTTTTAAATGGACTGCGGATAGCGCCCAAACAAATATTGAGGAAGGTTTTTCGACTTTATCTGCCGTACCGAAAACCCTGGTAGAAAAGCTAATGGTAGATGCAGCTGGAGCCCTTTGGGTGGCTACCATTGCAGATGGCGTATTTAAAATTAACACCGGTGACGGGTCGGTAATGGCACACTATACAGACAAAGGGGAAAATGGAAGGCGGCTGATGGACAAGGGCGTGGGAGATGTAATGCAGTACGATGATACCACCATGATATTAGCGGCCGGCGGCTTAAATATTTTAAACACAAAAACCAACCGGTTTCAATACCTCAGTTCTATTGATGGTTTACCATCCAATATTATCAACGGCATTGAAAAAGACAATGACGGGATCCTGTGGATTTCCTTTTTGATTGGGGTATGCAAAGTAAACCTGCATACAAAAAGTATTACCTACTTCGACCGGAGCGATGGAATAGCCAATGACAATTTTAACCTCGCAGCCTCCTACCGGTTATCCAATGGCAGTATCCTGTTAGGTTCAGGCAATGATTTCACTGTGCTGAATCCACGTGATTTTAAAATGAAAACAGTTCCGCCGGATGTGCAGATTACCGGCTTTTCAGTTAGTAACAAATCACTTCAAACTGATTCGTTGCTTCAACTGGATAAAATTACACTCCATCACAACGACAATTCCCTGATTATTTATTTTGCTTCGCTCAGTTACCTGCAATCCAATAAACTCACGTATTACTACATGCTGGAAGGCATTGATAAAGACTGGATAAAATGCGGCAACAACATGCAGGCTGTTTATAGCCATTTGTCGCCGGGAAATTACACTTTCAGGGTAAAGTGCCAGAATGCGGAAGGCAATTCCTGTAAAAACATCACCCAACTCAATATCACGATCAGTACTCCTTTTTGGAAAGCATGGTGGTTCTATAGTTTACTGGCGCTGGGAGGAGCTTCCTTATTTTACCGGTATGACAAAGAAAGGGTAAACCGAAAGATTGCGCTTCAAAAAATGCGTAATGATATTGCCGGCAACCTGCACCAGGAAGTGAATATGGCATTGCACAATATTAATATTTTGAGTGAAATGGCTAAGATCAAAACAGATAAAGAGCCACAAAAGTCAATGGAATACATTGAGCAGATACATAGTAAAAGCAATAACATGATTTTTGCCATGGAAGATATGTTATGGAGCCTTTCGCCAGATAATGACTCGATGCAAAAAACAGTGGAAAGAATGAGGGAGTACATTGATGAACTGCAAAATAAATATGGTGCCGCCATTATTATGACCGTGGATAAAAAAGTACCCAGCCTCGAATTGAATATGAAACTGCGGTATGAAGCCCTGCTGGTTTTTAAAGAAGGAATAAAAAACCTGGTGCAGTGCGGAACAAAATATTGCGATATCCAGATAGGGTTTTCAAAAAATAATTTAATATTCACCATGCAGTTTCAAAACTCTTTCTGCAATATCCCCCAACTGCACCAGGTACTTCATCGCTACGATCTTGAAAAACACCTTGAATCCATCGGGGCCAGTTTGAAGGTAGAAGTACATAAAACCAATTCTACCCTGGTATTGCATGTGCCGGTAAATTAACTATTGTTTGAGAGGGAAAGATATTTGACATATCAGTTCCACTTTCCGGTTTGCCCCTGCTGCCTTGCCATCTGTTTACTATCCAACTCACCATTCCATATCAATGGCAGCACTACGGTGAAATTTTTTTCATCTTCTATCACCTGGAACCCGGGACGCTTCAATAAATCATACTTTGCCTTTATATTATCTAACCCCACTTTATTACTGGGTGCTTTTACACTGCGTCGCTGCAGGTTGTTGTTAACAATTAATTTATTACCAGCCGTTGTAAAAACATCAATCAGCAGCGGCTTATTTTTTGAAAGCGCATTGTGCTTCACTACATTTTCCACCAGCAACTGTAGCGTGAGGGATGGCAGTAAATAATTTTCATACCTTTTATCTACCTGGATATTTAATTGTACCGCTTCTCCATGCCTTGTTTGCAATAGCCTGTAATACGAATTAATAAATAACATTTCATTCGCTAACGTGCTGATGCCATCTTCATTGCTTCTTAAAAGATAGCGGTACACCTTACTCAGTTCATTTAAAAAAGCATCCGCCTTTTGCCGGTCTTCTGAAATAAGTGAGGATAAGGTATTGAAACAATTGAATAAGAAATGAGGGTTTACCTGGCTTTTTAATGTATTGTATTCCTGCGCCATCGACAACTGTTGGATGGTTTCATTTTCCTCCACACTTTCTTTGTACCTGCCCAGCATATAATCCGCTTCATAAAGGGTTTGAAAAATCAGGTTGATAAACAGCACCAGGGCGAACCCTTTGAATACATGAATATTTTGAAACTGGTAACCTGCAATCTCAAGTGTTGTATACAAGGCAAAAGTCAGCAACACTCCGGGAATCAAAATCAATACCTGCACTAAAACCTTGGTTATAATTCGTTGGCCGCTTTGGTTTAAGGCAGGATATTTTTGTTCTGTAGCTGTGGAATGCAAAAAATAAATATACCAGGATACAAAACCAATTACAAAAATCAGGGGAAAAGAAAACCACCAAACCCGGGCATTTTTCCAAAATGAATTTTCAAATAAAATAACATTCATTGCCAGGTCTATCAACGGCATTGATAGCAGGAATGAATAAAGCTTCCATTTGGGAGGTCTTAATAATTTCATACCAACTCCTCCTCCTTTATATGTTTCGTTAGCAAAGGCAATTGAATGATACGGTATCTTCCCGACTCTTCTATGATCATAGGAGCATGAATGAGGAGCCGGAAACTGTTCTCCAGATTATCTAAACCCGTTTTAAGATCCATTGCCGTTTCCATATTTTTGATTTGTATATTGTTCCTTATTACAATTGCATTATTTTCAGTGGAACGAATGGAGATATTTAACGGGTTGGCTATGCTGATTTCATTAAGTGCCAATATGTTTTCAACCACTACCTGTAGTGTAAGTGGAGGTAACCATTTCTGCATGTCACCGGTAGCAATATCCCATGTTAAATGTAATCCCTCCCCATACCTGGCTTTTAACAGCTTCCGATACGACTCTATAAATTTCATTTCAGTATCCAGCGTTACCAATGGTTCTTCATCTACCCGAAGCATGTATCGGTATACTTTACTCATCTCATTTAAAAAAAATTCTGCCGACTCGTCCTCCTGCTTAATCAATGCAGAAAGAGAATCCAAATTATCAAATAAAAAATATTGATTTACCTGGCTCTTCAAACCCAGCAACTTTCTTTCAGTATAGGCTTTTTTCAAATGCTCCGTTTCTTCCCAGTTCTTCTTCCAGGTTTGATACCGGCTGATGCCTTCCATTAAAAAGGTTAGAAAAACATTAATGATGCCCATCGAAAAATAACTCCATACAAAACCAGTTTCATTGATCCGGTAACTGAAATAAAAATTAAGCTCATACACCTGGAACAAAGCATATAAAAACAAACCGGTTAAAAGCAGGTAAATAAAAATCATCCAGGTTAATCGTTTTATTAACTGCGGCTCCCGGGGAAACCGGTTTTTCATTACCACGGCTATCCATCCACACAAAATAAAATCAAGGCAAAATCCAATACCGGTAATCAATGTCGTTAAAAGAAATAAGCGCAGGTCGTTAAAATAGGGTGAACCAAAAATATTGTAATTAATAAACAGCGTAAATACCGGTACAATCACCAGCATCACGAGGTTATCCCTTCCCGAATATTGTGGCAGTTTAATTTCCATCCTGTTTACAAAATAGTAATATTTTTTGATTTACTTATTTGTTGCACCATTTTTTGGATGGGAGGATGAAGGAATGTATTGACGGGCCTGTTGCAGAGACGTGCATGCATTGTCTCTACTAATGCCTTGTCTCTGCAACAGGCCCGTCAATCATTATTTTAATTCAGCCAGTTGCCTGTTTCCGGGAACAATGTTCTTAACCGGTTTGGTAGATTTAAGGAAAGTAAATACCGCTCTCAGGTCATTATCGCTCATTTGCCTGAAATTTTGCCATGGCATGGGAGGCAATAAACTACGGCTGCCATCGAGCCCCTTAAATTTACCATCGCGGATCGCTTTAAAGAAATGAGCCTCACTCCAGTTACCAAGTCCGGTATCATCCGATGTAAGGTTGGCGGCGAAGGATACGCCCCATGGCCCTGCTGCAGAAGTTAGATCCTCGTTAAACATTACCAACCCTTTTTTTACCAGGTTACTATCGTACTTTGGATAAGGCCTGTTGGCAGGAAAACCGGAAAGGCGGTGATCCATATCCACTTCTGGTCCCTGCGGGCCCATTTTTTTGGGCGAATGGCAGTCGTCGCATCCGCTGATGGTCACCAAATAGGCGCCCCTTTTTACGAGGCTATCTTTACTAACGGTGTCGGATGCCGTTGTACTATCCGCTTTGCTGCTATTGCAGGAAACGAGTACACCTGTGATCGCTATTCCTGTAAGGAGTGTAATTGCTACAATTGTTTTACGCATGATTGACAAAATTTTGAATTGTTTTTTATTTTTTATGATTGGGTTAAATTTATTGTTTGTAAATAAGTTGAAGTAGTTGTGTTCCTATCAGATAACCTTCTGTAAACTGATCCTGTGAATACATACACTCCCCCGGTTATTTTATTTCTTCCAGCCACTGCGTTGCAAAGACCCTGGCCATATTTGTCACCTCTTTGCCGGCACGAAAAGCCTGTTTCCATTCGGTAGATTTTCTTTCGTATGCCGGGTTTACAAATACTTTTTTATTGTAGGAAGTTTTCAACTCAGCGTTAAAATCCACATCCTTAGTAACGTCAAGGAATTTCTGTAACCGCTCCCGGATTTTACCCGTAAAGTCGATAGGGTAATTCTTCTCCCAGTTTTTTAAGGCATCTTCATAATTTTTGACAGCCTGTTCATTGGAGGATTTTTCGTACAGCATCAATCCATCAAAATACTGGTGATGGGGGTTTTGATATTCTTTAAGCGTTTTCTTAAAAATATCCATCATCGGTTGCATGTTCTTTTGCATCGCTGCATCCATCCCCTTTATATTTTTTTCAAGATCCCTGATGGATTTTTCTGTTTGCTCAATTTCATCC
Source organism: Ferruginibacter sp. (assembly GCA_031424955.1). Classification (GTDB taxonomy): domain Bacteria; phylum Bacteroidota; class Bacteroidia; order Chitinophagales; family Chitinophagaceae; genus Ferruginibacter. Next base: position 23,636 of record JANPIJ010000367.1, read on the forward strand.
TTCTGAATTTGTGCCTTGGTACGAAGTGGCTTTAATATGGGCACTGCAGGTTTTGAATTTGTTCGTTCCAGCAGGTACTCCTTTTTAAAATGATCGCTGTTGATGTATTGTTTAGCATATCCCAGCAGGTCTTTTGCTACGGCCACCCTGTTGCCACCTGCAATATTTTTTGCATTACGGGCCTGGTAATAGTACAGGTAACCGCCCGTGAAACTCCGGTAAATCCCTTCTGTTCCCTGTTGCTTGTTTAAGCCCAGTTGTTGCCATATATCGTCGCCAATTTTAGTGGTAGCTACAAAAGAGAACAGGAATAAACTTAAAATACAAAGGATTAATGCGGTAGCGCAAATTCTTACACAGATGCTCAGGTAGTTAATTGAATTCTTTTTCATTTTTATGATTTTTATAGATTTTATTTAATAATTGAGCAAGATAAATCTTGAGTTGATAAATACGGGGAGGCTGGTATCATAGCCGCCATCGTACAATTGTGGGTTGTGATTGTTTTGAGCATTGACTACCGGCATTGATTTCTGCTGCCCGCCGTTAAATTTTAAATGATTCATCTCCACAAAAAAAAGCAGTGGAAATGCAATAACAAATGCTCCAATCTTCTGCAAAGTTTTTGTCTTTTTCATTTTTGTTTAGGTTGCCTTTTAACCGGCTAGTGTGATGTAAATTTCATTCGAAAAACTTCTGTGAGCAATGCCAGATTGCATGAGTTGACAAAATGAATGTTTGAATTGTAACGCCCGAAATAGTTGGGTAAAGAATGAGTATTTCCATGGGTTATAATTACTGGCTGCTGGTTTAAGAATGTATTGGCGCAGCTACTGCCTTCCATTAAATTGAAACAAACTTCCTGTCAGGCAATCATTGCACCTTCCACCAATGACTCCTTTACAATATCCCATCTGCGCCCTGGCAATTCATCTTCTGCAAGTGAAAGCACACTTTTAAATACAAAATCAGGTGCCGTATTTTTTATCACTTTCAGCCATTGAATGATATCGTTGTTACTAATTGCCTTCATCATCCATCTACCCTCGTAATCTATACCGGAGGGGGGCAAGCCAAACAGTATAGACCGATGAATATCTTTAATTTCCTCATCGCAGTAGTTATTCCACAACACCCTGTTAATCTGTTCTTCTTCCTTATTCATGTGGTACAAATTGAAAGCAACAAACTCATTGAATGCCTTTAGTATTGCGCAGCCAACTTCCACTTTTGCTTCCCCGGAAACTGCCTTGTCATATACCGGTATCAAATTGAACAAACGGTGCGACAGTGATTCATCCTTTGCATGTTCCTTTTCAAATTCATCCACCAGCAACGGATCAAATGATTGTAAAGCGGATAAAAGAAATTTATCCTCATTTGCAGCATGTGAATGAAAACAATCCAGAACTTTTCCCATTGATTGTAAAACCGCTTCCGTTTCCCCAGGATGAATAAAGTCGGTTTGTTGCAATGCCAATGCAGTATCAAAAAGCATTGCCCTGAGCCCCTTATGAATTTGATTAAATATATTATACCGTTGCATAAAACAGATGATTAATAATTGCAAAAATTGCATTCACAAAAAAAGGGTGTTTCCCAGGCTATAACAATATATGCAAGAATGAAATGCAGCATGGAACGAATGAGTTGACTAAAAAAACGCAACCCGTTTCTCAATATCGTTTACCTAAGAAAAAGACATGCAAAGAATATGTCGCCAGGGTGCAAAGCAGATTTCTACCCGGTGTATTTCAATTTACCTGGTTAGGAAGCGTTAAAGGGTTGCCAACCGTGATCATATTATTTCCCTCTAAAAAAAATTTTTTAATAAAGGTTGGCAAACCTGCATAGAAGTGAGACAATTTCAATACTGCCCGAAGCGATTTTAAAGTCATCTTCATTAAAAAATACAAAAGCAAATTAATGGGATAATAAAGAAGTGCTGAAGTTCCCTTTAGAATATCCTGCAACCTGCAAGGCCTTTTCGGCCTGAATTACATGGCGATTGATATGTGCTGTGTAAAAAAGAAATGTATCCCCCAGTTTAAGCTGTATTATTGGCGCAATAGATATCGGCACCTTTGCCCTGGCTAAATCGATATCCCGTGAAAGGGTAATTAATTGCCCAAGCTTTTCCTGCTGGCTGATAAATTCTTCCATCACTTTTGCCAGGTTTAATTGAGCAGGTGGCCGGTGATTTTTTGGAGCTTTCATTTTCTTTAGGTTCCCTGTACTACCAGTCAGCATCAGCCTGTAAAAATAATTACCCAGCCAGCCGCTTAAAAAATATACTCCGGGTTTGGTATTGGCTGCCTTTGCAATTGACTTTTCTATCGCGGGCAAATAATATCTTCCGTAACTGTTTAAGTGCTCCAGGCATTGTACCGCACTCCATTTATTTAAACCGGGCTGGGCCATAAAAAACTCAGCAGGCAGTTGCTGCCATTCAGTGATGGCTTTGTTGATATGGTGTTCTGACTGCGCAAAAACATCTTCTAATAAAGACTCCGTTAAATATTTCATGATGAATAAATTTTTATCACACAAAATTGAAACATCACCGGAAATTCATTCTTGGTAAATACCAAGATTTCTAACATTTATTATTTGAAACAGGCTGCAATAAGAATTATCTTTTATAACCGTTTGGCGATTAGTTCATCCATGCCCCGGATTCTATCTATCGCTACGTTCTAACTTTTGCCAGTAACTTGCTAAAATTAGTGGCGTCCATACCGAGGTAATTGGCAATATATTTATGTGGAATTAATTGTAGCAGATGAGGGCTTCTTTTTAGCAGCGTACTAAATTTTTCTTCTGCCGTAAAACATTGTAATTCTATCATCCGCTCCAGCACACCGGCGAAGGCAAAATTGGTTGCCAGCCTGATCATCCGCTCAATTGCATGGTGTTCCTTCATCAACTGATCCAATTGAAAGAAACTGGTCTTTAAAAATTTGGAAGGCGTTAAGGTTTCAGCAAAAAACCTGCTGGGGGTTTGCGTCAGAAAACTATCTGCTATGCCGGCAAAAGAAGGTGCATAGGTAAACACAATGGTTGCTTCCCTATCCAGTTCATCAAAGTAATACACTCTCTGAACGCCTTCAATTACGAAATAAAGATACCGTTCTGTTTCCCCTGCCCTGGTTAGCAATACTTTTCTTTTGGTAGTTTCCGGCTGCCAGATAGCCAAAAACGACGCTACTTCCTGCTGATTGAGCTGGGCCAGGGATGTTATGAACTTTTCCAATTCACAATAAGACCGGATCATAGCATTATCTTATTTTAAATCAAATTTACTAAAAAGAGATAAAGCGTTTTCAGAAGGACAGATTGAAACAAAAAAGAAATACGGAGTGGATCACAGTGGTTAATAAAAAAAGATGTGAACCCTATAATGATAAAGGATTCACATCATACTACTTCCCTTTGTTTTGAATCAAATGTTCGCCTGCCAATGATTACCTACTTTACAACCGGTGTCTTTGCAGGCTTTACAGTTTTTAAATAATTATAGATTGCTTTCAGTTCGGTATCATTCATCCTTTTATACGAATTCCAGGGCATGTGGCTATCGGGGTTTAATTTTCCTTTACGAAAACGATTGATAAAATCAGCCTGGGTCCAGCTAAAAATACGGCTGCCGGAATCGGGTGTGAGATTGGGTGGCACCAGGCCATTTTCCATTGGATTTCCTCCTGCAAATGGTTCCCCTGTAAAAGCACCGCTAAGGTTCCGTTGGGTATGGCATCCTCCGCATTCCGCAATACTTGTAACAAAGTAACGTCCATAGCTGGCCGAAGTATCTGGTTTAACAGAAACCGGTACTGCTCCACCAGGGCCAACCGGCTTCACCATAAATGCTTTTACCAGGTTGCCCATAACATTCAAATCATGGTCCGGCACTTTTTGATCAACCGGTTTTTGCGATCGCAGGTAAGAGATTATGGCAGTAAGATCTTCATCGCTCATGTTGTGAAAAGGCATAAAATCGAACACAGCCGTACCATCGGGATGAACTCCATATCGAAGGGCCCTTGCAATTTCCGCATCTGTATATCGCCCGATGCCATTGGTTTTATCAGGCGTAATATTTTTCGAATAGATGTCGCCAAGCGGAAGGGCAAATTTTACACCACCTGAAAGCGGCACTTCCTGGCCAAGGTTAATCAGCGAATCAGCATTCAATGTACTATGACAATCCACGCAATGCGCCGAACTGTATACAAGATGTTTCCCTCTCGCTATAACCGCTGTATCTTTCACTGCTTTAATGGTGGGGTATACTGCGTCATACTTAACATGCTGCCGGGTAGCAGTGATGGCAGATATACCGGCCACGAATACCAGCAACACAAGCCCGGTCCATTTTAAGATTTTTTTGATAATTTTCATACAAATTTTTGTAGTTTGAAATTGCTGATTAGTTAACTTTTAACTACCATCTTCTAATTAATCTCTATCCTGGTAAAGCTATTGGTATGGCGAACAATGGATGGCTGAAGTAAATCTTTTACGTAAGCAGCACACAATTCATAGGTGTCGTAGTCCCTGAATTCTTTACTTAATTTTTCTACGTTTGCTTTATAGATTTTGTTGTTCAGTACCTCGTTCACCGCATTTTTTATTTGTTGCGCTTTGGGTAATTCGGTTTTTAAATTAACTCCCAGCTTAAAATAGCCAACTCTTGCATTGATCTCATTCTTCCCTTCATGTACACCCGCAACAACAAGTGGTAACCTGTTTTCAATGCCGAGCATAACTCCGCCATAGCCGCCATTGGTAATGTACACATCGGCGTATGGCATTACATCTGCAAAGGGTATAAAATCTTCTACAATGATGTTTCTGTATGGGAATCTTGATTGCAACATTTTCGTGTTCGATCCACCGGTGGTTGCAATTACCAGGGTATCTGTATCTTTAAATGCTTCCAGTGTTGGTACTAATATTTTCTCCACATCCCGCTCTACCGTACCCTGGGTAACTACAACCACATTCTTGTATTGATTCAGGCGTTTATCAAACCACTCTTCTTTTTTTGCACCGGAGCTATAAGGCAATAGCGGGCCGACGAACCTGACATTTTTCCCCAGGTCGCTTCTATTATATTCAAATCCCGGCGTACCACTTTGCAGGAGGATCGTAGATTTCTTAACCAACAGGTCAAACATGGTAAGGTGATTGTGATCCACCCCATGCTTTTCCAGCATCTGCCACATTACCTTATTTGATTTTTTAAACAGTACTTCGTCTGCCAGGAAATGAAGTATCTTTTGTTTGATTCTGCCGGCGAATGACTGGCTGGGTGTAATGGCCAGGCCTGCGGGTGCAAGGTCTCTTGATTTTTCTGTTAATGGGAACACACCAATACCAATAACAGGAATCTTCATTAGGCCGGTTATAAATGGAATGGCTGTAAAAGCAACATCGGCTATTACGAGGTCGAATGGAAAACTGCGGTAAATATTGATGATGTCCGCATAGTATTCCGGTGCCCGTTCAACAAAGAAATTAACAATATCGTAGTTAAGTTTTTTCACCTGGTTTTTTATAGCCTTGCGTTCCGGAAATATTTCATCTGCCGTTTCGCCGGTTACTTCCAATGCTTTTTCAAATGGGTAGTACGGTATCTTCAGCTTTTCAATTCTGTCTTTATAAGCAGCCGAACTATACCAGCGTACATCATAGCCGATAGACTGTAAATGTTTGGCGATTCCGGTAAGCGGGCTAAAATGCCCGTCGGCAGGCACACAGGCAAAAAGGATTTTCTTTCCACCGGGCTTATTGATGAATGTATTTGATTCGTGCAGGTCAATTTTTTCTGTTTGCATAACTATGTATTTTTGGATTGATTTTTAAAATTATCCGCAAGTTTACAAGCTGTATTAAAGAAAAAAATGAAGGGATGGAATGAATTGATAAAGAGAACGAATGAATTGAATAAGACATCCGTCACAACAGTAGCAGGTATACCAAATATTTATACCTGTGAACCTTAATACAACTCAATAGCGATAAATCTATATGAAGAAGATTACTTACCGCATAGTGGTGCCAAAAGTCATTCATTAAACTTTGATGACAGGAATAAGGTTTGAAGAACGCAGATGAAACCATACCAAACCAAAACAAATAGAAAAGATTTCCAGAAGACGAAGAGTATACGGGGTACCAATATGAAAGCTGAGCAAAAACCGGAGCCTGTTTTGTATACCTGCCTCATTTTTACCCACAATTTGCTGCCTGCAGTTTCATCAATCAGGATGTCAGTTCTTTCAATAAAGCTTCCGTTTGTTTTAATGTTTTGTTGTAGTATTTGTTAACCCAACCGGAGAAGAACGATAAAAATATATAGCCAAAAGAAAAAGAGAATATCCAGAAATATTTATTGACTGTGATATCATTATCACCAAAAAACTTCGACAATAAAACAATAGTAGTCACCAACAAAGCGTAGCTCAATAATAAATTTATCCGCTGAAGTTTATGAAACCGTATTTTTTGAAGCGCAAAATTCTTGAGCGTTTCTGCATAGGGTTTATTTACATCTTCTTTCCTGTTAAACTGCCGCAGGCTAATTATACTGATGGCAGATAATGTTAACAAAAGCATGATGAAAACAACACCGGCCCCTTGCAAAACGAGCGTGTTTAAACTGCTGAATTTTAATGCTACGAATACAACGGACGCTATACAACCCACTACGCCCATAATTTCGGCGTAGGCTATTTTTTTAAAGCCGGGGTAATACCTGGTCCGGGTAACCTGTTCAATTATTTCGGTGCTCAAATGTTGCTGCTTATTTACCTGGCCTGCAATATCCTCCCAGGAATTTTTTAAATCATCCAGTTCCATAATTATCCTTGTTTAGTAATTTGTTTCTTTAATTTTTCTTTTATCCGGAATATTTTTGTTCCCACATTCGTTTCTGAAATGCCTGTTATTTGAGCAATTTCTTCATAAGTTTTGTTTTCCAAATAAAGTAGTATAATACCCTTGTCAAGTAAGTTCAGTTTATTTAAATGTTGCCTGAATACCTGCAGTTTCTCTTCAAATACCCTGTTATCTGCATCCGGAAAATCTACCAACTGTTCCTCCAATGGAACTGTAACCAATTTTCTTTTGGCCGTTTTGAGATGATAAATAGCCACATTCATTGCAACCCTGTACATCCAGGTGCTTAAGGCTGACTGCTGATTAAATGACCCGAAGGATTTCCATAGCTGGTAAATTATTTCCTGTACCAAATCTTTCCTATCCTGTATATCATTGGTATAAACAGCAGCTACTTTATGAATCAGCCCTTCGTTGCTCTTTATTGCTGATATAAACATTTCCTTTTTGTCCACGAATAATGATCAATTTTATTTCCAATGCTATATTAGTGTATCATACTTACATAAAGTCACACTTTAAATAAAATAAATAGCATTTTATTTTAGGTAGCCATTGAAGTACCATTGCAGGCAACAGGTTCCTGCTATCCGGTTCACAGGATCATTACTATTTTCTGCAGGCTTATTACTCATTTAAGTACTACTTTTTATCAATTCATACACAATGGTCTTTCGCCGGCAATATTGCTATATTAGTTTTGACATCAATAAAACAGCAATTAAAAAATCATTTTATAAAATTTTAACTCAAATCAACGTGGAACAAAAACCAATTATATTAGTTACCGGGGCTACAGGCGGCCAGGGTGGCAGCGTGGCAAAAGCCCTTTTAAAGGATAATAAATTTGCCGTAAGAATTCTCACACGCAACGGTAATGCAGCAAATGCTGCAGAACTTGCCAATGCCGGTGCTGCCATTTTTGAAGGCACCATGGATGATGTGGAAAGTATGAAGAAGGCGATGGAGGGATGTTACGGTGTTTTTGGCGTTACTAATTTCTGGGAACATTTTGGTAATGAATTTCAGCTTGGAAAAAACCTGGTTGATGCGGTTCACCAATCCGGAATCAGGCATTTTGTATTTAGTACCATGGCCAGTTATCATCAACTGAGTAATCACACGCTGGAGGTGCTTCATTGCGATATTAAAGGGCAATTACAGGATTACACCAAAAGTCTGCAGTTACCGGCAACTTTTGTACACATGCCCTTTTATTATGAAAACTTTTTATCTTTTTTCCCCTTACAACCGGGTGGGGATGGCAATTACTACTTCGGCTTTCCCCAGGGTGATACAAATTTATCCATGGTAAGTGTAGAAGATATGGGCGCTGTGGTAGCAAGGATATTTGACTACCCGGTTGAATATATCGGGCGTACAGTGGGTATTGTAGGTGAAGATAAAAACTGCACCGAATATGCCGCTATTATGTCGAAAGTGCTGGGGCAAAATATTTATTACAATTATATTCCAAGAGCAGAATATGCCGCATTTGGTTTTCCGGGCGCTGAAGAACTGGCGAATATGTTTGAAGTACAACGGCTGTATATTCCAAACCGCCGGCTTCATTTAATAGAAACATATGGCCTTAATCCCGAAACGCAAACATTTGAAAGCTGGCTGAAAAAAAACAGCTCAAAATTTGAAAAAATATGGGTGAAGGAAGAAACGGTACGGGCATAACAAAACGCATATTACTGAACGGAGTATAAGAATACCAGGCTGGATAAGGGACTGATTACAAAAATGCGGTATCACCATTTGGGGGTACCGCATACTTATTTATACACCACCCTGAAGATTGCGTTAAACTGAATGATTCCATGAGGAATTACTGGTTACCACGCAAAATAATTTGAATGAAGATTAAACATAAAGAATAATGAATTCCAAAAGCTTCATAAACTATGCGGCATTACAAGGGAGGTTTATTATTTTTGGAAATACAAATTCAGTCCATTGCGTTTTTTTATCCACACCGTTGTTTTATTTTTACTATTTCACGGCAACCTGTTGGCGCAGCCACAGCAATACCTGTTCTCCTACATCGGGTTAAAAGACGGGCTTCATGAAGAAAATATATTGAAGGTACAGCAGGATGCGAAGGGATATATCTGGATTGCCACCGCCAATGCGCTGCAACGGTACGACGGGCAGCGG
>JANPIJ010000368.1:0-68455 GCA_031424955.1 Ferruginibacter sp.
AATAATTTAATGTGGGCTGGTAAAAAAAGTGGAGCTTATATCATTTTTTACGATGCAATAGATAAAGTGACTAAGATAACCGGCGAAAACGGTTATGAAATATGGAAGAAGGCATTGGGAAATATTACTCCGGGTGTTGAGGTTCGTAGCCGTCGTATTGGTGGTGCTACTTTTCAAATTCCTGCGGAAGTGCGTACCGATAGAAAAGTATCTTTAAGCATCAAATGGATGGTGAAATATAGCCGTGATAGAAATGGTCGCAGCATGTCTGATAAATTGGCCAATGAAATTGTAGCAGCAAGCAAAGGTGAAGGTGCAGCTTTCAAAAAGAAAGAAGATACACATCGGATGGCTGAAGCAAATAAAGCATTCGCTCATTTTAGAATTTAAGTAGATTCATATAATATTATTTAAAAGCCGCTTTTTAAAAGCGGCTTTTTTGTGCTTCAATTTTCCCTCCAATCCAAAATCCATTCCTTGTAGTTTTTCCAGTATTAACCGGAAGAGATATATGCCTCATGATAGATGGCAGGAAGAATATATTTTGGTTATCCAATCCGATTTGTTTTGATTTTCATCAGCAATACATATCTTGAGTGAGCCAAAATATTTTATTTGAAAAGCAAAATCTCTATTTATACTGCATCTGCCATAGTAGTTGCCAATATGATCGGAACAGGAGTATTTACCAGTGTAGGCTTTCAGTTGTCTTCAATCCAAAATACCTGGAGTATTCTGTTACTTTGGCTTGTTGGAGGAATACTTGCATTGTTTGGTGCGTTTGCTTATGCTGAATTGGGTACTCATTTTAAAGAATCCGGAGGTGATTATATTTATTTATCGAGGGTTTTTCACCCCATGGCCGGCTACCTTTCTGCATGGGCAGGACTTACGGTTGGTTTCTCAGCACCGGTGGCACTTGCTGCAATGGCTTTTACAAAATACCTGGCTCCATTTGGATTAGAGGGAAATGTATGGCTGGCTATTGGTATTATTATTTTAATTGGGTTGATGCACAGTTTTACAATCAGGCATAGCAGCAGGTTTCAAAATTTGTCCACCCTCGTTAAAGTATTGTTTATCCTTTGCCTGATTATCATTGGGTTCTTTATTTCTGGAAATTCACAAAATGCAATCAGGTTCACCAATAGCTGGCAACAGGAAATTGTACAGCCTGGTTTCGCTGTGTCGATGGTATATGTAGCTTTTGCATACACCGGTTGGAATGCGGCTGCCTATGTGGTAGACGAAATAGTGAACCCTGCTAAAAATCTTCCGAAAGCCCTGATTGGAAGTACACTTTTTGTAGCTGTGGTGTATGTGTTATTTCAATTGGCGCTGTTAAAAAATGCCACCGCTGTGCAAATGCAGGGAAAAGAGGAAGTTACTTTTATTGCCTTTGATAATTTGCTGGGTACTTCGGGGGGTAAATGGGTAAGTGTATTTATTGCCATACAGTTGGTCGCCACTATCAGTTCGTACTTATGGGTGGGACCAAGGGTTACATGGGCGATGTCCATGGAAAATAAATTGTGGCACCCGCTGGCAAAAAAAAATAAGCATGGTATACCGGTAGCCGCAGTGTGGGTGCATGTAGTCATTTCCATTATACTCACCTTAACAGGTTCATTTGAAAGGGTATTATTGTACGCAGGATTTGTGCTGCAGTTAATGGCTTCCCTCACTGTGGCAAGTAGTCTGTTTATTAAAAATAAAAAGAGCGCAACATTCCGAAGCCCGTTAAAACCTTTGCTGCAGGTTCTTTTTTTAATCTTCAATGGATGGGTCTTAATTTTTACAATGGTAGACCGGCCGGTAGAGAGTTTGATTGGATTAGGCGTGCTGCTGGCAGGAGGAATAATTTATTATTTTGATCGGCCGCTCCACTGGGTAAAATCCCAATAAATTGTTTGTAATATCTGCTTACGATATAAATTCCGCAATTGATTTTTAGTACCTTCATTTTTTAACCAAACTTCAAAACGATGAATGCCAGACGTAATTTTCTTAAGCAATCCGCTGTTTTAAGCGCCGGGTTTGCCATGAACGGGTGCGGAGCCGCCAGTAGTTCAACCAATATTGGAATACAGTTATATTCCTTAAGAGATGATGTTGTTAAAGATGTTAAAGGCGTAATTGGCAAGATTGCTGCAGCCGGGTATAAAGAAGTAGAAACTTATGGTTTAAGTAACGAGCAGCAGTTTTTTGGATTGAGCGTAAAGGAATTTAGTGATTTGTTGAAAGCGAATAAGCTGGTAACGCCTAGCGGGCATTATATGCCTTCTGCAATGCTGTTTGAAAATGGCAACGGGGATGATGTAAAAAAATTATGTGAAGTAGGAAATGTGTTAGGACAGCAATATATTGTGATACCGTACCTGGAAGAAGAAAGAAGAAAAGCGATCGATCAATATAAGGCGCTTGCCGAAAGGATAAATAAAGCGGGGGAAATATGTAAAAATGCCGGTTTGCAGTTAGCATACCATAACCATGATTTTGAATTTATTCAGATGGACGGTCAAACTGGTTACGATATTTTAATGAATAACACAGATAAAGAATTAGTGAAACTTGAACTTGATCTTTATTGGGTGGTTAGAGCAGGATTGGATCCGGTGGAGATATTTAAAAAGCAACCCGGCCGTTTTCCGATGGTGCATATAAAGGACATGGATAAAACAGACAATACTAAAAATACGGAGATAGGCAATGGTTCAATCGATTTTAAGAAGATTTTAGAAAGTACCCAACTTGCCGGAATAAAACATTTTTACCTGGAGCAGGAAAATAACTATTTGCCGGATACGATTGGCAGTATTCAAAAAAGCTACTCTTTTATTCGAAAGGAACTGATAAAATAAAACTAATGACTCCTGATAAAGAAGCCCCTCAATTTATTTAATTGGGGTTTTTTTATTCCCCATCTTGAATTTTATATCAGCCGGATTAAAAGGGGCCATCGTTTAAAAATTATAGTAAAAAAATAAGCTTTGCTTATGGCAGACAAAATATACTTCCTTGCCTGTTTTTTAAATAGTAGATTTATAATAAATATGTAAAAGCCTTGCTAAGGAAAGCTTATGTAATTTGTTTGCTGCTATCCGCTTTTTTATCCAGGATATGTGCCCAGCAGCAAAACTATGTATTTCAGCACCTAACCACAAAGGATGGATTGAACTCGGATTTTGTACAGTCTGTTTTCCAGGATTCAAAAGGATTTTACTGGATAAGTACTACTTCCGGTCTTCAACTTTTTGATGGATATACTTTCTCAAAACCTTTGCGGGCAGGAAATGATTTGATGCCTATTTCAACAATTACCGAAACCAGCGATGGATCAATCTGGATTTCAAACCAGGTCTCTTTATACATATACAATAGAACAAACCATCAGTTTAAGCCAGTTTTACCCGAAGGCGATAAACCGGTAATGGCCTTAAGGGTGATTGAAGATAGTGTTGGCAATATATGGCTGCTCAATTATTCAATGCTTTATAAATATGATACCACGCGGGAAAAATTAATAAGCTGGCTTAAATTACCGGAATCTGACCAGGCAATGACAAGAGGAAGCATTGGTTATAACAAAGAAGCGAATGTGGTTTGGATTCAGAATGGCCTGGATTTATATAAAATTTTTCCTGTAAAAAAAATAATAACCAGGCAAGAAATTATGCCGCACCAGGCAGCTTATATTTGGACTGATGACGATACCCATATATGGATAAGTTTTTGGACCCAGTATTTGTGTAAGTACAATATTATCACTGGTAAAAAAGATTGGTTTACTATGCCAGCTAAAATCAGGGGTAACAAAACAATACAATTTGCAATAGCAACCAGCTTCGTTAGAGATAAAACCGGGAGATTATGGATTGGTACCGATGGTGCAGGGCTGTGGTATTTTGATGAGTTATCAAATAAAGTATTTCAGTTAAAGACAGATAAATATAATGGAATAATTTACTCATTAACCAGGGATAAAGAGGGGGCTATTTGGGTGGGCTCAGATCAAGGAATAAATATTTTCAATCCATCCTACCAGACCTTTTATTTTATAAATTATACTAACCTGCCTGTTGAAAATGATATTCCGTATATTTCCCAACCGCCTTTTGAAACTCGGACGGGGGATATCATTATAAGTATGGCATATGGTGGCTGGCTTCATTATGATAGCCACTTTAACATTAAGAAAGATTTTACCAATAATAGTATTAGCCGTTCATTAAAAAACCAGCTCAGTAAAGCAATTGTTACTTGTTTTGCAGAAGATAAATCAGGGAAAATCTGGATTGGTCATTCGGGTGCTACACTTGGAATTTATGAACCTCAAACAGGAGAAATTAAGTATTGCCAAGTAAAGGAATTTCAGACATCCAAAATTTCAGATATCAAATGTGATATGGATGGTAATATGTGGTTTACCCTTCGTTCTCCCGGAAACCATCTTGCCAAATGGGATGTTGAAAAAAAGCGATTTATAATTTACAATGATAGCCTGTTAGTTAAAAGAGGTGAACAGGAAAGTTCGATATTGATTACCACTCAGGGCTCAATATGGGTACAAACTTTTTCAAATGGTTTTTTCCGTTTTGACCCTGCTAATGAAAAAATAGCTGAAATATATCGGAATGAAATTCCGCCATTATTTATACCCAATACAATTCAAAATATTTCTCAGTTAAATGATTCAATATTAGGAATAGCTTCGTTTGCAAAAGGTTTTTTTTTGTTTAACAGTAATCAAAAAACTGCCGTCGCAATTAATACCGATCAGGGTTTGCCCTCTAACATTGCAAGGGGGATCTTTAAAGACCGTTCTGGAAATTTGTGGATGACGACGTTAAGTGACCTTGTTCGAATGGATCCAATCACTAAAAAAATCACTTCATTTGATGAAGAGGACGGCGTTGTAAATAAAGGTTTTAGCGATGGGTTTGCAAAGCTCCGTGATGGCAGGGTATTTATTGTTTCCAATCCCGGGCTACTATATTTTCACCCTGATAGTATAAAACCCCGGCCACTACCGCCCGATGTATTGCTTACCGGTTTAAAAATACCAAACCAGCCTGTAAAGTTTGATTTTAACTTACACACTGTTAACAACACAGTCTGGCTTTCATATACTCAGAATTTTTTTACCATTGACTATGTGTCCCTTTCTTATCTTAACCGCAAAACAATTCAATACTTTTATAAGATGGATGGCCTTGAAAGTGACTGGGTTAATGCCGGTTCAAATCGTTTTGCTACCTATACCAACCTGGGCCCTGGTAAATATACTTTTATGGTTAGGGCTCAAAACAGGGATGGTATTTCTACTAACAACATAACGAAGCTACATATAGTCATCACCCCCCCTTGGTGGGCTACCTGGTGGGCTTATTCATTGTATTTTTTATTGGCAGTCGCAGTCGCTTATTTTCTCTATCGCACCCGTATTTTTTCTTTAAAACAAAAGCAGCAGGCTGAAATTAAAGCGATGGTAGCTACCCAGGAAGATGAACGTAAACGGATATCAAGAGACCTTCACGATGATGTAGGTACCAAGCTTTCCGCACTAAAACTTTTTTTATCCTCCCTGCACGAAAAAGCCATAGGCACTAATAACGAAGAAATTAAATCACTTGCAAAAAACTCTGAGCAATTTATTACAGAAGCCATGCAGGATGTGCGTCAGTTGTTGCTGAATTTAAGCCCCACAGTGCTGGAAGAGTTTGGATATACTACAGCCATAGAAGGGTTAGTAAATAAAATCAACGAAACAAAACAAATTCAGTTTGACCTGGTAGTGTTTGGTATGAAGCAACGGTTGCAAAAGGATTACGAATTGGCGTTGTACCGCATTACACAAGAGCTTATCAACAACGTACTGAAGCATGCAGCAGCAAAAAATGTATCGCTGCAAATAGGGCAGCGGGACGAAAAAATTGTATTAATGATGGAGGATGATGGAATAGGTTTTGATGTAGCAGCGCACAAGTATGGCTATGGGTTAAACAACCTCTACGCCCGTACAAAACTGATGCATGGCACTATGACGATTGATTCGCAGCCAGGAAAAGGAACCAGTATATTGATTGAAGTACCATATAATTTTTCATAAATATGCACAACCATCAGTTGCCCCTACATATGTTAATTGCGGATGATCACCAGCTTATCATCGATGGACTTTCCAATATTTTAAATGCAGAACAATTAATCGGTACTATTTATACGGCAAACAATGGCACAGAAGCGGTGGAAAAGGCCCTGGTCTTTAACATTGATTGCGTAATTATGGACATTAATATGCCCGGATTAAATGGTCTCGAAGCTACCCGCCTTATAAAAAAAGAAAAACCCGGGATAAAAATAATTGTAGTCAGTATGCTTTGCGACGCCTCTATTGTAAGTAAAATGATGAAGGCGGGGGCTGATGCTTTCATTAATAAAGATACCGGCAAAACAGAACTTTTGTTGGCCATTCAAAAAGTTACGCAGCATGAAAAGTACATCAGCCCCGCCATTGCTGCCAACCTTTTTGTTCATATGAACGATCGCCCTGTAAATACCCCCGATCATGAAAAACATCTTACGCCGAGGGAGATTGAAATTATTGGCTATATAGCTGATGGATTAACCAATCATGAAATAGCCGATAAGCTTTTTCTCAGCACCGTCACGGTTGATACCCACCGAAAAAATATGCTTGCAAAACTCCAATTAAAAAATACCGCAGCACTGGTAAAATACGCAGCAGAACATAAGTTGTTGTAAAGCTGCGTCAAACCTTTTCTTTCTACTCCTCTTTCGTTACTACCTCCTTCTACACCAAAAAGGGTATATGGAAAATACACTTTTTGGTGGATTGTAATTGGATTTAGTAAATATAATCTTTGTAATGCTTGATAAAGAACATTTAGCAAAAAACGAAAGAAATTTATATTCAAAATTTAAAAATTTTAAGTTATGGTAAATCCAAACATTTATGCAATTCAGGAAGATGGAAAGTTACTATGGCATCATCATCCGGGTGCCAGTACAGGCTCAGGTCATTGGGAAGCGCCAAGAGAAATAGGCACTGAATGGCACAAGTTTAAAAAGGTGTTTTCCGGTGGCTCAGGGGTCATCTATGCAATTGCTGAAAACAATGATTTGTTATGGTATCGGCATGAGGGATATCAGGACGGAAGCAATAGATGGGACGGTCCTAAAACAGTAGGTAGTGGATGGGATTTTGAACATGTTTTTTGTGGAGCTAACGGTGATATTTATGCAATTGAGCATTTGAGCATGGATATACGCACGGGTAGGCCAAGCGGCGGTCATCTTTTATGTTATAAGCATTTAGGAATAACAGATGGTTCTTATCAGTGGGCTGAAACTAAAAAGTTTGGTTCGTGGAATTTTTCCACAAATAAGGTCAAGCAGGTTTTTTCTGGTGAAGAGGGTATTATATATTCAATTCGTGAAAATGGTGATCTTTTCTTCCATAAAAATAGAGATTACCATACTGGAGGCTCAATTTGGGACACCCCTAAAAAAGTCGGTAATGGGTGGAGCTTTGAGCATGTATTTTCAAATGGCGAAGGCGTTATTTATGCGGTTGAACATTCGAATATAGATCTAAGGACCGGCCGCAGGGTGGGAGGCCATACTCAATGGTACCATCACTTAGACTTCCTGGACGGCACTGACCAATGGGAAGGCCCAAAGCAACAGGTAGGTATTTCTTCAAGAGGATATGTAAAATTTAAAAATGTTTTTTCTGGTGGAGTTGACATATCCCTGGCACGCGAAAAGCAAATTGCCGCTGATAAAATAAATGATTTTCACTGGCGTACAGGCAAAAATTTCGGTCCTCTTGGTATCGCTACGGGGAGTTTAAATAGAACAAATGACGGAAGCTATGTGCAAAATTATCAACTAGGAGTTATTAGTTTAGCAAATTTTACTGCTCCTCCTTTGGCATATAAATCAATCCAGGGGTTGCTGGCTTTGTCAGCTGTAAAATGCTTTGGCACTGAGGATCCTGGTGGAAATGATCAAACATATCTTATTATCACTGTAACAAGTCTCAATCCGAACTTTGGAGGCGTAGAAAAATTAGTATATACATCGAGAACCAATATTCAGGATAATGTAGAGGGCGGAAATATAATTTTTCAGAACCACACCTTGCAAAACATTCCGGATATTACGGGTAGCGGGTTAAAAATTCATGTGGCTGTGTTCGAGCATGAGTATGGAGATGCTGACCAAATTAGAGATAAAATACAGCAAATTATTGAGGAGGCTGCAATTAGAGGTGCTTCGGCTTTAGCTGCAGGAGCTGCAGGAGCCGATGCTAAACTAGCTGGTCCCGTTGGTGACCTCATTGACTTTGAGATAGCAGGAATTAAACCATTTAAGATTATCACTTTTGGCATAGCAGATTTAATAACAGGTATGTTTGCTGATGATTTAGTCGATGAACATGAATTTTTCATTCCAACAGCTAACATAATGGAATGGGCTCAGAAGGAAGATGAAAACTTTCCTAAATGGCAAGCATCGCTTAGAACTAATGGTGCGCTAACACCCAATATTACATATAATATCCCTATTAGACCTGAAGATGAAATATTATTCGAGGGTGGCGGGGGCTCGTATAAAGTTTATTTTAAATTTACGCCCAAAGTTGTTTGGATTCCAATTGAGGCAAAATTATAGCCCGGGGTTTTAAAATCGAATGTAAGGGAAATTCATTCCCTTATTGTCGCCCTGGTATATTAAAAAATAACATTTAGTTTATGGCTGTTTGTTCTTCCAATTTTGAAGTATTGTTGAGAATGCAATCAATTTTATAGCAACAAGAGCTTTTCGTCAAACTTATTACCCTCAAATAAGTGATTTTGAAAAACGCAAAGAATTCGAGAAGATAAGAAAGAAATTGCAAAAAAAATATATTATGAATCTCGAAAACAGGGTATGAGTTAGATGAATTATTTGAAATAGTTGAGTGGCAACTAGTTTGTAACAGCACTATCCTCGAAGAATAGTTTAAATTATAGCCTGGCAGAATTTAAAGAGCTGAGGACAAAAATCAGTCCAGAACCTGATCACTTTGTTGACCACAACGATTTTGGTGCGTTGCGTGTATTGATAGGAAGTACAGCTTCTTTAAAATTATTAACTATAGATGTGTCAATATTATTTGCGAAACATTGGGTCATCATTGATAAATCTGAAGTTGAGCAATAAAATGGAGATTCTTACATTGATTGCTTCAACTTGTCATATAAATTAACATCATTCTCCATTTCAAGGTATTCTTCTTCATTCATTTGTACTAATCGGTTTTCTAATACTAAAGTTACAGGCTATGCAATTCCAATATGAAAAACTGGTAGAGCGTGAGCTAGAAATAGCAGGGTACCTGAAACAGGATTTTTCAGTAAGAAAGATCTGCCAAAGGACGCGACTTAGCAAAAAACTATTGGAAGCGCATATGCACAACATGATGGAAAAATTGAAGGCAGGGGATATTGCCACTCTAAAGAATATCTTGAAAACTATAAGTACTAACATGTGAAATCACCAATTTTTTACTTTTAAAAACAATAGTATGAAACCTTTAAAACATTATACCCTTTTATTAGTGAGCCTTTTATTATTGGGAATAGCCTGCAAAAAAGAACCAAATGATGAACTAAGTTCTGCTCTAGTTGATAAAGAGACTTCGTCGCTGAATCTTAGAAACCAGGAAATGAAAAATAAGTATTGCCTCCCTACGCATTTGGAAGACGATGGGTTTGCTTATTCTCTTGACCTTTATTATAACGAGGCTGGTGATCCTGAATCTATTCTATTTGATGGGTACCCTGCGTTTTATGAATACGATAGTAGGAAGAGGCTAAAAAAAGCAGTCTTCGGTCCTGCTATTTATGGGGAAAATCGACCTTACTACGATTACTCGTATATCGACCAAACCTCCTTACCCGCTTCATTAAAATACTTTTCGCCATTAAATGGAGGATTGCTGGTGACACTCGATTTTCACTATAATAAAAAAGGGCAACTGAAACAAATTGAAAATACAATTGCGCAAAAGCCCATGTATAATTCAGTTGAAAAATTTGAATATGATAATAAGGGCAACGTAATTAAGGTAACTAAAAAGGCAGCAAATGGGGGTATTGTTTATGATACTTTATTTACTGAATATGAAGTAATGAAATATGATAATGAAAATAATTTCATGGGCGGCAATCAGTGGCTTAAATATATGTTTTTTTACACCCAGCTAGAGACGTACGAGTTTATGATGTTTAGTAAAAACAATGCAGCAGACTGGCTTTGGCGGCCGGAGGCATATACCTTTTATTTTCCCGATGCGTATTATTTAAAATCTTCTTTTAATTATAATAGCCGGGGCTTTGCAAATAAAGTTAACATCCGGTTTTACGATTTTTATGGCTCTGAAAATTATTTTGAATTTGCAAGAACTTCGTCATCTACTTGCGATAGTGATAAAATTAATACCCGGCAGGGAAAGTATTTGCAACCGAAAGTTCCACTAAAAAATATTGATCATATTCCCCAGGCAACCATTTACCATTGAATCTTTAACTTTTAAACGGTGAAGAAAGTCAATACAATTGGTGAAAGAATAAAATTGAGTAAGCTCGTAAAGTATTACAACTTGAAATATGGTTTTGTAAAAATTATTCATTAAAAAATATTTAAAATAAAAGAAGGCATTCTTTGAAAATGCTCTATCCTGCTGCGTTTATTATAAAAAAATGCCGAAAAAACACCATGACCTTTACTTGCATTTAATAAAAATTAGCAGTAAGTTTAATAGTCTTACATGACTTACTTCTATATCCACAGAGCTCTGCGTCCTAAAGAAAAAATATCTATTTAGCCGGGAATAAATAAATCCATATTCTATTTTGACACGGACACTCAGTACTAAAGCTTCTTTAACTTTTAAAAACTTGCAATTATGAAAATAAAACTCCTATTCTTATTCATGCTGTTTATTTATGCAGCATTATCAGTTAGTGCACAAAATGCTTCGCATCCTGCACCCATCGGCACCGCTCCAATTCCTTTTGGAAAAAAAACACAGCCACCAGCTTTAGCTTCCGGGAATGAAATCAATGGAAAAGGCTTCAATCAAAAAAAGAATGATTTGCCTTATACTACTTTTGATTCAGCAACAAAACAGTTCATACGGCATACGCCGGACCCCAATGCTGCATTCAATTTCTCCTCCCAGACCAATCGCTCAAAAAATATTGGGCCAGCAACAAATAATGCTAAGAATTCACCCTCCGCTTTTCATCTCACAAAGGATATCAATACAGCTACGGAGGGAAGCTATCCCCTCAATTATCCAGCCAATGCGCCCAACAGTATATATGCGGTAATCAATAACATCAGCTATTTTTCTGCATATGACGGTGATCACGGACGCGAGTTATGGCGCAGTGACGGAACAGCCGGTGGCACCTATATGGTGAAAGATATTTTTCCAGGGGTAGACCCTTCGTATCCCACTGGCATCATTGCAAGTAATGGCTTATTGTATTTCTCAGCTGCAACTCCTGATAATGGATCGGAACCATGGGTTTCTGACGGAACGGAAGCCGGTACGCATTTATTAATGGACATTGGTTATGGTACATATGGCAGCTTCCCCAACCAGTTTGTTAATGTGAATGGCTCGGTATTTTTTTGTGCCTCACCTTACGGCTATAACCACCAGGTATGGAAGACAGATGGTACCCCGGCTGGAACTACAATGGTGAAGGATCTTCAACAATCCGGTATTGGGAATAAAATTTTTGAGTTGATGGCCGTAAATGATATGGCCTATTTTATCGCATTTACCTGGTCTTCCGGATTCCAGCTTTTTAGAAGTGATGGCACCGATGCAGGTACTTACCAGGTAAAGCAAATTGGGTATTACCAATATGATTATGTGGCGCCCATGCAGTTAACTGCCTATGATAATAAATTATACTTTTCTGTAAATGATGGATACGGCAGAAGATTATGGACTTCGGATGGAACCGATGCCGGCACTGGGTATGCGGCGGGTTTTAATGATGTATTTATGCAGCAGGACTATGGAGATATTAATTCAAATGCACCTTTTCCAATTTTGAATAATGTGCTTTTTATATCGGGTTTTACTTATACCGACGGAAGTGGCTTATACAAATATGACGCTTCCAATGCTGACGGTATTGTATTGGTAAAGGACCTTACATTGAGTTCAGATGTTGATTTTGTTGTGCCCATTGATATGCGTGTAATAAATAATTCAATCTATTTTAAGGTAATTAGTAATACCAATGGCTGGCATGACGAACTATGGATTACCAACGGCGACGAGGTAAATACATTGCCGTATAAAATATTTGGTGCAAACGAGCAAGCCTATATCTTTTATAATGCTAACGGCACTTTGTATTTTGTGAAGAATGATAATGTATTCGGGAACGAGTTATGGAAAACTGACGGCACCGATCCGGGAACAGTATTGGTAAAGGATATTTTTCCGGGGAACTTCGGTTCTTATCCCGATGCGTTGACTTTTGCCAATGGGAAACTACTGTTCAAAGCATTTGATCTCAATGAAGGAGATGAATTGTGGGCATCAGATGGCACTGGAACAGGTACTTCTCTGGTAAAAGATATTAACCTGAACGGCGCTGGCTCCAATGCAGGGTATTGGTTTAAGGGAATTATTTCAACAGGAAAGGAAGTATTATTCAATGCCTTTACTCCCGCATTGGGCGGCGAGTTATACAAATCGGATGGCACAAATGCAGGTACTGTATTATTGAATGATATAGCCACAGGCCCGGATTGGTCTTTTCCCAATAGTTTTATATTTAAGAACAATGCAAGCTATTTTGTTGGTGATGATGCTGTGGGTACTGCGTTGTATAAAAGCAATGGCACTACCGCCGGGCTTCAAAGAATAACCGCATATGTGGACCGGCCCAATTATTTTGTACTAAACCATAATGTAACAGATAAGGGGCTGGCCCTTTACACATTGGTAAACAGGTTCACGTATGCAGCCGAACTATGGCGAAGCGATGGAACCCAGGCCGGTACTTATATGCTAACACCTAACCTCCCTTATTATAATTTCAGTAACTATATAACTACTATCGGAAATACTGCATTTTTTATTGGCGGAGATTATACAACCGGTTATGAATTGTGGAAGACTGATGGTACCATCGCAGGAACAATGATGGTGAAAGACATTAACCCGGGTTATGGCGGGTCCGATCCTTTTAGTTTCTATGTTTATAAAAACAATCTATACTTTGGGGCCTATGATGGGGCCAATCCGTATTACCAAAGATCACTCTGGAAGAGTGATGGAACGGAAAAAGGAACTGTCAGGGTGATCAATTTAGAGCCTACCTATTACTTTTCAACTTTCAATACTGAACCACAGCATGTATTCTGTGAGTCGAATGGGATGTTATATTTTACAGCATTTGATTTTAATACCTATGGCAATGAATTGTGGGTAACAAACGGCACTGAAAAAGGTACCAGCCTTGTTAAAAATATCAATCCTTATTATGGTTCATATCCGAATAATTTAACCGACATAAATGGTGTATTGTATTTTACAGCGGATGATGGAATAAATGGAACAGAACTATGGTCAAGTAACGGTACAACCAAAAAAACAATGATGGTAAAAGATATAACAACTTTTGGCTCTAGTGATCTAAGAAACCTATGCAGTGCAGGTGGTAAGCTGTATTTTTTAAAGCATGATTTTACCTATTATCCGTTTTATTCAGAAACCATTTCTATGTGGTCTTCGGATGGAACTTCCGGCAATACCAACCAGGTAACAGATCCGGGATTAACCGGGCTTTCTGAATTTGCTTCGTTAACTCCGGCTGGTAACAAACTGTTTTTTGGTGCTTACTCACCCCAGTATGGTAGAGAATTGTATGAAGGAGATGTAAATGGAAATCCATTTACGGCTCTCAGGTTGGCTCCCTCAGATATCATGGCAGAAAAAATGAATATTGCCTTTGATGTTTCAGTGTACCCCAATCCAACAAGAAGCACGGCAGCTTTGCAAATTAAAGGCGCAGCAAAAAATATTACAGTTACCGTTGCCGACGTTTCGGGCAGAACAATCTGGCAAAAAAGTTTTAATGATCAAAGTATAATTAACCTGCCTGTTGAATTAATAAAACCAGGCATGTACATGATTACCGTAGTTAATGGTAAAGAAAGAAAAACGGTTCAACTGGTAAAAGAATAAATCGCTTCTTATAAACTTCAAAATCGTTTTTTTTGTCTAGGCTTCAGAATAGGAATGAACATCGTTGCATCGCCCTTCTATACAACCAAAAAATTGACCATTGAAAATGAGTCAGTTACAATTTTTTGAAGTTGTTAAAAGCGAGACATCAGCCGTGGCTTGTTTGGGAACTCTTGTACGTTTGAATATATGGCATCGCTTTCCACTTAATGGTGTCATTTAATATGGCTGGTGCGATAACCATCGCCTTTAACGATTAACCTTTATACACGGAAAACCCCGGTAAATTTACTGGGGTTTTCCGTGTATAAAGGTTAATAAACTAATTCATTAAAGTTCTTTAATCCTAATATTCCTGTACCAAACCAAATTGCCATGATCCTGTAAAGCGATCTTTCCTTTTTTGTAGGTACCAAAATCTGCCATTGTTTTAAACTTACTTCCCGCTACCATCTTTTTCCAGTTTTCATCCCATAATGTGGTAGATACAACCGTGGTTCCGTTCAATACCATTTCCAGTTTTCCATCCTTTGAAATGATTTCCGCCTCATTCCATTCCCCTACCGCTTTCACAGTTTCTTTCGAACAGGAAATTAAATCGTATAAATCTCCGGACCGGTGTTTTATGATTTTACCATCGGGGTGCCCATCATTATCCAACACCTGCATTTCAAGGCCGGTATTATAAGTGGCCTTGTATTTGGAAATGTCTTCATTAACATAAAAAATTAATCCACTGTTTCCTTTGGGGGCAATTTTCCATTCCAGTTTTAAATGATAATTACCATATTCTCCATTTGTTACCAGGTCGCCACCGGCAGATTTTACCAGGGTATCTAAATAAATAGCACCATCAGCAATTTTCCATCTGTCTGTTGCTTTATCTTTTCCGTAACTATGCCAACCCGAAGTAGTGGTTCCATCAAATAAAGAAATCCATCCATCCGTTGTGCTGTCTGTTTTTACAATTGCCGTACCAGTACTATCAGCATTTGGGGTGGCGGTCTTTTCAGCACTATTACAACTCAATACAGCAATGGTTATTGCTATCAGCGAAAGTGTAGTTTTCATGTTTACTTTTTTTCTTCTTTTAATAACAGAATATATTTTACCATCGCTTTTGCGTCTTCTTTACTTATGTTTGGATGCGCTGCCATTGGTATTTGCCCCCAAACACCCTGCCCGCCGGCAATGATTTTATTTGCCAGCATCTCAATGTTGGCTTCAGTGCCTTCGTATTTAGCTGCTACCAATCCGTATGCAGGACCTGTGGATGCATCCCTGAGTTTATGACAGGTAAAACAATCTGATTTAGCAATGAGATTGAGCCCTTTTTCATAGTCAGGGTTGTCCATTACTGAAGTGGCAGATTTGTCGTCGTCTTTTGTTTCTGAAGTACCGGAATTACTGCCACAAGCAAAACAAAAAACAGAGAGAGAAAGTACAATGAAATATTTTTTCATACAGTAAATTTTATTTTGTCAAATGTATTTCAAATCCTTAAAAAAAAGCTAAAAAAAATAATTGATCCTTTTTGTTATTAAATTTATAAAGGTGGAAAATTCCTTCTTAACCTTTTTTAGAAGAGTGTTTGCTGTATCATTTATAAGCATCTTACGATACTTAGCGGTAGTTAAATATCATTATTGCATATACCTTATCCACAACACTGGTTAATTAGCGATTTTCTCAATGGGGTTTAATAAAAATTTATCGTATTTCAACAAGGAGTGAAACTATGCAGGATTACATTTGTTGCTGCAATGGCGGCTGGAACTCTGGATTAATCACCTCAATTTATCAAAAAGAACATTATGGCTGGAATCTTAGACCTGGTAGGAAACACCCCTTTGGTGGAATTAACAAAAATACCGGTTAATAAAAATGTAACCATTTTCGGAAAGCTCGAAGGTAACAATCCGGGTGGAAGTGTAAAGGACAGGGCTGCTTACGGCATGATCAAAGGTGCAATAGACCGTGGCGAAATAACCGGGGGGATAAAGCTAATAGAAGCAACCAGTGGCAATACAGGTATAGCCCTGGCAATGATCGCCAGTTTGTTTGGCGTGGAAATAGAATTGGTAATGCCGGAAGATGCCACCCGGGAAAGGGTGTTGACTATGGAAGCCTTTGGCGCCAAAGTAATACTGACTCCTATAGCGACTTCGATGGAAGGAGCAATCGATTATGCAAATGCCCAGGTGGCCAAAGGGGGATATTTAATGCTAAACCAATTTGGCAATATAGATAACCCGGGGATGCATTATAAAACGACCGGCCCCGAAATATGGAACGATACAAATGGTAAAGTCACTCATTTTGTTTCTTCGATGGGTACAACCGGTACTATAATGGGGGTTTCAAAGTACCTGAAGGAAATCAATAATGAGATTCAGATTATAGGTTGCCAACCCACGGATGGATCAAAAATACCCGGTATTCGTAAATGGCCCGAAGCCTACTTACCCACGATATTCGACAAGAGAAGGGTGGACCGGGTGATTGAAATCGCAGAAAAAGATGCACGTGTAATGGCAAAGCGCCTTGCAAGGGAGGAGGCCATTTTTAGTGGGATGAGCAGTGGGGGAGCAGCCCATGCCGCTATAGAACTAGCCAAAGAATTAACAGAAGGACTGATCGTATTTATTGTTTGCGACCGGGGCGACAGGTATCTTTCATCGGACCTGTTTGATTAAAATGCCAGATCATTATGTCTGATTTCTGATTTAAGGATGTCTGATTTTATTTTAATTGTACAGCTTTCTTCATAGCAGCAATACAGTTCATAAACTGAAAAGATTATTTATTTTATGACATTAAAAAGCCCACTTCCAGGAATTGCTAATGTGATTGAAACAATGGAAATCAGACATCTAAAAATCAGGCATCAGTCATATTCTTCACCTGTTTGGAAATTCAAAAAATCCCCCTACCTTTGCGGCGCTAAAAAGTTCAGCATTGTAATGGTATTTTGGATGTAGCTGCAATTTATTTAGCATATCATGAGAGTCAAATAATCATATCACCAGCACCCAATTCTTTCGGGTACACCAGCGCACAGCAAAACGTAGGTAAAGTTCCACATAGATACAAAGTACAAGAGTGCGATCCGCCGCGGCGGACTGGCTGCCAATGAAGCATAATTGAAATTCAAAGGTCGGAAAAAAAAATAAAATAAATCTAATCAATAACTTCTTTATACCCCTTTAGGGGATAGGGGCAAATCAAATACAATGGCAGATTTACGTTATCAACGAAATTTTGGTATTGCGGCACATATTGATGCCGGCAAAACTACCACCACCGAGCGTATATTATATTATACCGGGGTGAATCATAAGATTGGTGAGGTGCATGATGGCGCCGCTACCATGGACTGGATGGCACAGGAACAGGAAAGAGGTATCACTATTACCAGTGCTGCTACTACCTGCTTTTGGAACTTTCCGATGGTACAAAACAAAAAAACACCTGATACAAAACAATACAAATTCAACATTATTGATACACCGGGTCACGTGGATTTCACTGTAGAAGTGGAGCGTTCATTGCGTGTACTGGACGGCTTATTGGCATTGTTTTGCGCTGTATCGGGCGTAGAGCCACAGTCTGAAACCGTTTGGCGCCAGGCTAACAAATACAAAGTACCCCGTGTAGGATTTGTAAATAAAATGGACCGTGCAGGTGCCGATTTCTTAAATGTGGTAAAACAGATTAAAGAGATGCTTGGCGCAAAAGCAGTGCCCTTGCAGTTACCAATAGGTGCTGAAGATAATTTTAAGGGTGTAGTAGATCTTGTTACGATGAAAGGGATGGTTTGGGACGAAGCAGGACAAGGGATGACCTACAATGAAGTTCCTATTCCGGAAGACATGATTGAAGAAGTAAACGAATGGAGACAACACCTTATTGAGGCTGTTGCTGATTACGATGAAAAACTATTGGAAAAATTCTTTGATGATCCAAATACGATCACTGAAGATGAAATTCATGAGGCAATCCGGAAAGCAACAATCGATATCAGCATTATACCAATGATGTGTGGTTCATCTTTTAAAAACAAGGGTGTACAAACAGCATTGGATGCGATTGTTCGTTACTTACCTGGTCCAATGGATATTGAAGCGGTAAAAGGAACCAATCCTGATACAGGGGAAGAAATTTTCCGTCATTGTGATCCAAAAGAGCCATTCAGTGCACTGGCATTTAAGATCATGACCGATCCTTTCGTGGGTCGTTTAGCGTTCTTCCGGGCATATAGTGGCCGTTTGGATTCCGGTTCGTATGTATTAAATACCCGTACTGGCAAAAATGAGCGTATCAGCCGTATCATGCAGATGCATGCCAATAAACAAAACCCGGTTGATTATATTGAAGCTGGGGATATTGGAGCAGCGGTAGGTTTTAAAGATATCAAAACAGGTGATACGTTGTGTAATGAAGACAATCCGATCGTGTTGGAAGCCATGACTTTCCCCGAACCGGTAATCTCTGTTGCAGTTGAGCCAAAAACTCAGGCGGACGTGGATAAGATGGGTATGGCGATTGCCAAACTGGTGGAAGAAGATCCAACCCTGCGTGTAAAAACCGATGAAGAAACCGGCCAAACCATTTTGAGTGGAATGGGTGAGTTACACCTGGAGATTATTGTTGATCGTATGCGTCGGGAGTTTAAGGTTGAAATCAACCAGGGTGCTCCCCAGGTTGCTTATAAAGAAGCATTCCAGAACACTATTGAACACAGGGAAACTCTGAAGAAACAGACCGGTGGTCGCGGTAAATTCGCTGACATCGTGTTTGAAATAGGGCCCGCAGATGAAGAGTTTTTGAAAGAAGGAAAAACCAACTTCCAGTTTGTGAACGGTTTGTTTGGTGGATCTATTCCAAAAGAATTTGTTCCTGCCATTCAAAAAGGTTTTGAAACCGCTATGACAACCGGTGTGTTGGCGAGCTACCCGATGGAAAGCATGAAAGTACGCGTGTTTGATGGTAGTTTTCACCAGGTGGATAGTGATGCGATGAGTTTTGAACTGTGCGCAAAACAAGGATACCGTGAGGCTGGCCGTAAAGCAAAACCAGTGTTATTGGAGCCGATCATGAAAGTAGAAGTACTTACACCGGATCAGTACATGGGTGATGTAACGGGTGATTTGAACCGTCGCCGCGGTATGCTGGAAGGTATGGATAGCAAGCATGGTGTACAGGTTATTAAAGCCAAAGTACCATTAAGCGAAATGTTTGGTTATGTAACGCAATTGCGTTCACTGTCTTCAGGTCGTGCTACTTCTACCATGGAGTTCAGTCATTACAGTCCTGCACCAAACAACATTGCAGAAACGGTAATAGCCAAGCAAAAAGGAAAACAGAAAGTGGACGATTAATAATCATCGGAAGCTTTTAATAAATAGAACGACCCTGTACGAATGTACGGGGTCGTTTTGTTTATACCTGTGATTGCCTTAACGGTTTTAACAATGTTGTTTCATCCGGATACCGGGCAATGGGGCTCCTCAATAAAAGATCTAGCGGGACTTTTCAATATCGTTGCTGACAGACCAGGAATTCTAATTGGCTTTAACCATATTTTTTTCACTTTATTGATTAATGGGTTATCTTAAAGTTCTAATTTCTCAATTAAATCAATCAGCCAGAGTTATGTCTTCCAATTGCGCCAACTGCAACAATTCAATACATCATGGTCAGCATTTTTGTCCCAATTGCGGGCAAAAAGCCCACCTGCACCGGCTTAGCTGGCACGATGTAACGCACGACGCAATTCATTATTTTACTCATGCTGATAAAGGGATTTTTCATTTGCTGGTTCAATTGGCTACCAAATCAGGAACCGTAGCAAGGGAATTTGTACAAGGCAAACGAAAAAAATATTTTCCGCCTTTCAATTTCTTCCTCATCGTAGCTACTATCTACGTTTTTGTATTTACACTTAATGATAAACCACAGGCATCGGCAGATGTGTTGAAAGAGCATCCTGAGTTAAGCAAAATCCCCAACGAAGCAAAGCGGGCCAACGTGGTAAAGATTTATGAGCGTGGTGCGAAGGCAAGGAGTTTTATGAGTAAGCATTCCAATAATGTGGCTATGCTTGCACTGCCATTGATAGCACTTCTTTACTGGTTATTTTACCGGCGGGCCGGTTATAATTACATCGAGCATCTGGTCGCCAATATGTACATGTCGGGATTTGCCTTATTAATCCAGGTGGTTTTTTTTGTGCCGCTTTCATCGCTTTTCAAAGCTAAAAACTCCCCGGTTTCCCTGATGGCGTTTTTTATTTTTCAACT
The DNA here is from genome assembly GCA_031424955.1 of Ferruginibacter sp. Taxonomy (GTDB): domain Bacteria; phylum Bacteroidota; class Bacteroidia; order Chitinophagales; family Chitinophagaceae; genus Ferruginibacter. Next base: position 20,596 of record JANPIJ010000368.1, read on the forward strand.
GATCTATTTTTCGTTCTTCTACTATTTTTTTATCAACAGTAATAGACAAGGCAGCGGCGTGAGGGCCTTTTTTATATCGCTTTTTGTAATTGTTTTTTGGGGCACTTTAAGTTTCGGGATTATTCGTTTGTATATCACCAATGGTTTTTGGGGTATATTAAAATAGTAGACCCGTCAATTTTGTCCCGGCGGCGAAATGATTAGCCAGGGCATAATTGTTTTAAATGATTGCAAAAAAGCAGCCCTTTACTTATATTTAGCTGATAAACCTGCATTATGATCGCAAAAATGCCTTTAGAAAACTTCCTGGTGATTGATATTGAAACGGTATCTGAACAAAAAGACTTTGAGGCAATGGATACCGAGTGGCAGCATTTATGGGAGGAAAAAGTGATGCGCACACTACCCGAGAATACTTCTGCCGGAGAATATTATCCGCAGCGGGCGGGGGTAATGGCTGAATTTGCCAAAGTAGTTTGTATCAGTATCGGTTATTTTAAAAAAGAAAAGGACCAGCACCAATTTCGGGTAAAATCGCTGTTTGGGGAAGACGAGAAAGAACTGCTGCAGCAATTTGTAAAAACAATCAACCAACTGGAGGCCGTCCATAACCGGTGGAGTTTTACCGGGCATAATATAAAGGAATTTGATATCCCGTTTTTATGCAGGCGGTTGCTGATAAACGGGCTCTCCATTCCTAGCTACCTCGATTTTCAGAATATGAAGCCCTGGGAAACCAATATGGTAGATACTTTCCAGTACTGGCGTTTTGGCGATTATAAAAATTATACCTCCCTCAAACTATTGGCGGCAGCATTAAACGTACCCTCACCAAAAGATGATATTGATGGCAGTATGGTGGGGGATGTGTATTGGAAAGGAAGGGATCTTCAGCGGATAGCCATTTATTGTCAAAAAGATATCGTCACAGTGGCCAATATCATATTGCGGTTTAAAAACCTGCCTTTGCTTACACCAGAGCAGGTTATTTTTGCAAAATAGCAGTTGGCCAGTATCACCCGTTATGGAGACTGGTTTTTAATCCCGGCAGGTATCCGGTCCGCTAATTCTTTTATTATTCGTTGTTAACACGCTATTTTATCACACGGGTTTTCCTTTCAAACACTCGTCCCTGCCGGTTTTGGGACGTGGCTTCAACTATTAATCAAAATCTTCAAAAAACTTTATGTTTTCCCTTTGCCATTTCAAACCATCCCCTTACCTTTGCACTCCAAATTAAAAAACGAAAGTTTAAAGTTCTTTAAATATGTCACAGAGAATCAGAATAAAATTACAGTCTTACGATCATAACCTGGTTGATAAGTCGGCTGAGAAAATCGTAAAAACGGTACGTAGTACCGGTGCAGTTGTAACAGGACCAATTCCTTTACCAACACACAAGAAAATTTTTACTGTATTGCGTTCTCCTCACGTTAATAAAAAAGCACGTGAACAGTTCCAACTGTGTACACACAAACGTTTATTAGACATATACACCAGCAGCCGCCGTACGGTTGATGCGCTAAGTAAATTAGACCTGCCAAGTGGTGTAGATGTTGAGATCAAGGCCTGATGAACCATCCCATACTCATTGAAGTAAAGGGGAAGGCAAAAGGTTAGTTCTTATTTAAAATATTGAAACATCTATCTCCGCAATAAAAACGGAGCGCTGGATAAAAAAAAGATACAATGAAAAGTATTATTGGAAAGAAGATTGGCATGACCAGTGTCTTTGATGCAACAGGCAGGCAAACAGCCGTTACAATCATTGAAGCCGGACCATGTGTGGTTACAAATTAGAAAACCGTAGAATCAGACTGATACAATGCCCTCCAGATCGCATTCGGCGACAAGAAAGAAAAGCACTCCATTAAAGCTGAGGTAAATCACTTCGCCAAAGCTCAGACATCTCCAAAAAAAGTAGTAAAAGAAATACGCGATAGCGAATTAACACAGGCAGTTGGTGAAACCATCACAGTTGACATTTTTGCCGAAGGCGATAAAGTTGAAGTAGTGGGTACCACCAAAGGAAAGGGTTTCCAGGGTGTTGTTAAACGTCATGGTTTTCATGGTGTGGGTGGTCAATCCCATGGCCAGCATGACCGTTCAAGGGCGCCCGGTTCAATTGGTAACTCATCTGATGCTTCAAGAGTATTTAAAGGTATGAGAATGGGTGGCCGTATGGGACAGGATAAAGTGAAAATGAAAGGGTTGAAGGTAGTAAAAATTTTTTCTGAAAAGAATTACATACTGGTTAGTGGTTCTGTACCTGGCCACAATGGTTCAATCGTTTTAATACAAAAGTAATAAGCAAATTAGCTAATTAGCCAATGTGCTAATGTGCTGATTTAATATAGGGAATTAGTCTTTAAATAACGTGTAGATAATTAGCACAACAGCTAATTAGCACATTAGCAAATTAAAAAAGATGCAAGTAGATATTTTAAACATAACAGGCGCCAAAACAGGAAGGACCATTGAGTTGCCGGAAGAAATTTTTGGTGCAGAGCCAAACGAACATGTGGTTTACTTAGCGGTAAAGCAATATCTCGCTGCGCAGCGCCAGGGTACGCATAAAGTAAAAACAAGGGCGGAGGCAAACGGCTCTTCTAAGAAGTTAGTAAAGCAAAAAGGTACCGGTGGCGCACGTAAAGGTAATTTGCGCTCACCTATTTATAAAGGCGGTGGTTCCATCTTTGGGCCAAAACCCCACCTGTACGGTTTTAAACTGAACCGTAAAGTAAAAGACCTGGCCAAGATCAGCGCTTTAAGTGCTAAAGCAAAAGAAAATGCAATTGTAGTGGTTGAAGACGTTACGATGGAAGCTCCAAAATCAAAGCAGTTCGCCGGGATTTTAAAGAGTTTGCAAATCAGCGATAAAAAAACATTGTTTGTTTTACCGGAAGATAACGAGAACGTTTACCTGAGCTTAAGAAACATTCCTGGTGTACAGGGTACTTTATTGAGCGATGTAAATACCTACGATATTGTAAACGCCAACGTATTGGTTTTTACTGAAAGTGTAGCAAAGATTTTTACTGAAGAGGAAGAAGCAGTAGAAGCATAAAACGAATTAGCTAATTAGCTAAGTGGCTAATGTGCTAATGATGAAGAATAATAAATTAACAAAGTTTCAATTAGCAAATTGGCTAATTAGCAAATTATCAAATTAGAATTATGAAACTGTCTGAAGTTTTAATAAAGCCGATCTTATCTGAAAAGATAAACAAGCAAACTGAAAAAATGAATCGTTATGCTTTTGTGGTAGGCAGAAAGGCTAACAAACTGGAAATTAAAAAGGCAGTAGAATCCTTTTACGGTGTTCAGGTGATCAATGTGAACACTTCGGTAACTCCTGGTAAAGCTAAATCACGTAATACCAAAGCTGGTGTAGTTAGTGGACGCAAGCCTGCTAAAAAGAAAGCTTATGTTACAGTGGCAGAAGGTGAAACAATTGACTTGTACGGAACTGTATAACCCCCTGTCCCCTGAAGGGGTGACCTGGAGGATACATATATTTAATAACGGATGGCATCAACTGCCGCAAAAGTTGAAATAAACAAAACACAATGGCACTTAGAAAATACAAACCGACCACAGCAGGTACACGTTGGAGAATTGGTAATGCATACGCAGAAATTACTACTAACATTCCTGAAAAATCTTTGCTGGAGCCGCAGAAAAATACTGCCGGCCGTAACTCACAAGGTAGGAGGTCAATGCGCTACATGGGTGGTGGAAACAAAACCATGTATCGTTTAATCGATTTTAAAAGAGATAAGAAAAATATTCCTGCCATTGTTAAGAGTATTGAATACGATCCAAACCGCACCGCATTCATCGCTTTGTTGAATTATGTGGATGGTGAAAAACGTTACATCATTGCTCCCAATGGTTTACAGGTTGGCGCAACTGTTTTGAGTGGTGATAACATCGCCCCTGAATTAGGAAACGCACTGCAATTGAAATACATGCCTTTGGGTACAATGGTTCACAACATTGAAATGCAACCAGGACAGGGTGGAAAGTTGGTACGTAGTGCAGGCGGTAGCGCACAGTTAGCGAATAAGGAAGAAAAGTACGGTATTTTAAAAATGCCAAGCGGTGAGTTAAGAAAAGTGTTGATCAATTGCTATGCGACAGTAGGAGTTGTAAGTAATAGTGATCATAACCTGGAGAGCGCAGGTAAAGCAGGTAGAAACAGGTGGAAAGGTATCAGGCCAAGAACAAGAGCTGTAGCGATGAACCCGGTAGATCATCCGATGGGTGGTGGTGAAGGTAGAGCTTCAGGTGGTCATCCACGTAGCCGTACCGGTAAATATGCAAAAGGACAAGTTACCCGTACAAGAGGTAAGGGATCAGATAAAATGATCATCCAACGCAGAAACGGTAAGAAGATCAGTAACAAATAAGTAATCAATCATTGTTAAAATATCTCCCGATACGTCGGGAGAGAATCAACAGAAAAAATAATAATATGGCTCGTTCGGTAAAAAAAGGTCCTTATGTAGATGCTAACCTCGAAGTAAAGGTGTTGGCAATCAACGAAGGAAAAAATAAAAAAGGCGTTATCAAAACATGGAGTCGTCGTTCTACTATTACTCCGGATTTTGTAGGACATACATTAGCGGTTCATAACGGTAACAAGTTTATCCCGGTGTATGTAACAGAATTTATGGTAGGCCATAAATTAGGTGAATTTGCACCAACCAGGAATTTCAGAGGACACTCAAGTAAAAAGATATCTTAATAAGAAGTTGATAGTTGATAGTTTACAGTTGATCGATTTCAACGGCAAACAATAAACGATAAACGACAAACACATTTAAAAAATGGAAGCAGTAGCTAAACTAAACGATTATCCAACATCACCACGTAAAATGCGTTTACTGGTAGATCTGATTCGTGGAATGGAAGTGGAAAAAGCTTTAGGCGTTTTACAATTTAATACCAAGCATCCGGCTGTGCCTTTATACAAGTTATTAAAGAGTGCCATTAATAACTGGGAACAAAAGAATGAAGGAGTAAAACCTGAAGATGCCAAACTGGTGGTAAAAACCATTATGGTGGATTGCGGAAGGGTGATCAAACGTATGCGTCCGGCACCACAAGGTCGTGGGTACAGGGTTCGTAAACGTAGCAACCATGTAACCTTAATAGTAGATAGCAAAAGTTAATAAATTAATTAAAACGAATTAACCAACAATATGGGTCAGAAAACAAATCCGATTGGTATCAGACTAGGAATCATCCGTGGATGGGATAGTAATTGGTATGCACACAAAAAAGATTTCGGTAACAAATTAATTGAAGATCATAAGATCAGAACTTATTTGAATGCCCGTATCAACAAAGGTGGAATATCTAAAATCGTTATTGAGCGTACGCTTAATAAACTGATCGTTACCATTCATACTTCCAAGCCAGGTATCATCATCGGTAAAGGTGGTGGAGAGGTTGACAGGATTAAAGAAGAGTTGAAGAAATTGACCGGTAAGGATGATGTTCAGATCAATATTTTAGAAATCCGTCGTCCGGAACTGGATGCGCAGATTGTTGCTGATACCATTGCCCGCCAGTTAGAAGGAAGGATCAATTTTAAACGTGCCGTTAAGATGTCTATCGCTTCAGCATTAAGAATGGGTGCGGAAGGAATTAAGGTAAGAGTAGGCGGACGTTTAGGTGGTGCGGAAATAGCACGTAGCGAAGAAATCAAACAAGGAAGAACCCCATTGCACACATTGCGTATGGACATTGATTATGCAAACGTATTTGCACAAACGGTGTATGGTAAAATTGGTATCAAGGTTTGGATTTGTAAAGGTGAGGTTTTGGCTAAGAGAGATTTGAATCCAAATATATTAGCCGGTGGTGGTAAGGAAGGTGCTCCGGACAGAGGTTTTGAAAACCGTGGTGGTGGAGATAGAAGAGATGACAGACGCGGCGGCGGTGGTGGAGACAGAAGAGGCGGTGGTGGACAGGGCGGTGGAAACCGTGGTGGTGGTCAGCAGGGCGGAAGAAGATAATTAGCCAATTAGCTAATTAGCTAATGTGCTAACGCAAACGCACGCACATTAGATGAATTAGCAAATTAGCACATTAGCAAATTAGCACATTATCAAGATTATCGAATTAGCAAATTAGATTAAGATGTTACAACCAAAAAGAGCAAAACATAGAAAGGCGCAGAAAGGCCGAATCAGGGAAACAGCAAAAAGAGGTACTACTATTTCTTTTGGTTCATTTGGTTTAAAAGCACTGGAACCTATCTGGTTAACTAACAGGCAGATTGAAAGTGCCCGTCAGGCTATGACCCGTCATATGAAAAGGGAAGGAAACGTTTGGATCAGAATTTTCCCTGATAAACCAATTACTAAAAAGCCGGCTGAAGTGAGGATGGGTAAGGGTAAAGGTAATCCTGAATATTGGGCTGCAGTAGTAGAACCAGGTCGCATCTTATTTGAAGCGGATGGCGTAAGCTTACAAACTGCCAAAGAAGCGTTTGAACTGGCTGCACAAAAATTACCAATTGCGGTGAAGTTTGTAGTTAGAAGAGATTACCAGGCATAAATATAAATTAGCTAATTAGCCAATGTGCTAATGTGCTAATGCGAAATGCAGGGTTTTCAATTTGAAAGAATTAGCAGATTAGCAAATTATCGAATTATCAAATTAGTTTATAATGTCAAAGAAAGCAGATTTTTCAACGAGTATTAAAGGTTTGGGCCCTGATGAATTAAAAGCGAAGATCGCTGAAGATGAATTGCGCCTGAAGAAAGTATCTTTTGCTCACAGCGTTACTCCACTGGAGAACCCGGTAAGCATGCGTTTATTGCGCAGGGATATTGCCCGTTTGAAAACAGCATTAAGAAGTAAAGAACTCGGTTTATAATTAAACCATAAATTTTGCAACAATGAGCGAAGTAGTAACAACAGTTGAAAGAAACCTGCGTAAAACCAAAGCCGGAGTAGTTACCAGTAATAAAGGTGACAAGTCTATCACCGTAAAGGTGGAAAGAAAAGTAAAGCATCCGCTTTATGGTAAATTCGTAAAGAAGTCTACCAAATTTCATGCACACGATGAAAAGAACGAGTGTAGTATCGGTGATACTGTTAAGATCATGGAAACCCGTCCGATCAGCAAAACAAAACGCTGGAGACTGGTGGAAGTAATTGAAAAAGTAAAATAATCAACCGCACATGCTATCAGCGTTTCGCTATAGCCGCTGGCAGGGATTTAAAATTCATTCACTGTTTGAAATAATGCAAACAGTATAAAGCTAAAAGCTAAAAAAAATGATTCAGCAAGAAAGCAGATTGAACGTAGCAGACAACAGTGGCGCTAAAGAAGTGTTGTGTATCCGTGTGTTGGGTAACTCTGGCCAGGACTACGCTAAAATCGGTGATAAAATTGTGGTTACTGTAAAGGATGCAACTCCAAACGGGGGTATTAAAAAAGGAACTGTAAGCAAAGCAGTTATCGTAAGAACTGTAAATAAATTACGTCGTAAAGACGGATCATATATTCGCTTTGATGATAATGCAGTAGTGTTATTAAACAATGCAGATGAGCCAAGAGGTACCCGTATTTTTGGGCCGGTTGCAAGAGAGTTGAGGGATAAGGGATACATGAAGATCATTTCCCTGGCACCAGAAGTATTGTAGTTAAATGATAAAATTGGAAAATAGCTCAATGTGAAAATGATAATCACACTGGCTTAAAATTTTCAAATTTTCAAATTGAGTAATTTTCAAATTAATAAGAAATGAGTACAAGATTTAAACCTAAGTTCAACATTAAAAAAGGTGATACCGTAGTGGTTATTACCGGTGAAGATAAGGACCTTAAAAAGCCACGTAAGGTAATGGAAGTGATTTTGGAAAAAGGCCGTGTATTGGTAGAAGGTGTAAACATTGTTACCAAGCACACTAAACCAACTTCACAAAATACCAAGGGTGGTATCGTAAAGGTGGAAGCGCCTATCAACATTTCTAATGTGATGCTTTGGGATGCAAAAGCCGGTGCACCTACTAAAATCAAGCGTAGCAGGGAAAACGGTAAATTAATCAGAACATCTAAAAAATCAGGGGAGGCTATAAAATAATGAGCACAGCAACATACACTCCAAGATTAGCAGATAAGTACACTAAAGAAGTTGTACCTGCTTTAATGAAAAAATTCGGTTACAAAACCGTAATGCAGGCGCCAAAGTTGACCAAGATTTGTTTGAATCGTGGTGTGAATGGTGCTGTTGCAGATAAGAAATTAGTTGACATCGCTGTTGAAGAGTTATCAACGATAACCGGTCAGAAAGCGGTAGCCACCATGAGTAAAAAAGATATTTCCAACTTTAAGTTGCGTAAGGCCATGCCGATTGGTGCAAGGGTTACACTTCGGGGAGTTAAGATGTTTGAATTCCTGGATAGGTTTGTATCTGTTTCTTTACCCCGTGTACGTGATTTCAAAGGTATCAATGACAAGTCATTTGATGGCCGTGGTAACTATACATTGGGTATCACCGAGCAAATCATTTTCCCTGAAATTGATATTGATAAGGTAAATAAGATTACCGGTATGGATATCACTTTTGTTACAACAGCTGGTACCAACGAAGAAGCATTTGAGTTATTGAAAGAGTTAGGAATGCCTTTTAAAAACGTTAAAAAGTAAATACAAACATATAACATGGCAAAAAAATCAATTGAAGCCAGGCAGAGAAAGCGTGAAGTAATGGTGGCTAAATATGCTGAAAGAAGGGCAGCTTTAAAAGCGGCCGGCGATTATAAAGCTTTGGATTTGTTACCAAAGAATGCATCACCGGTTAGATTAAAGAACCGTTGCCAGTTAACTGGCCGTCCACGTGGATACATGAGGCACTTTGCTTTATCCAGGAATATGTTTAGAGACATGGCGCTGGAAGGCAAAATACCAGGAGTAACGAAGGCGAGTTGGTAATGCCCCCATCTCCGCCGAGGCGGAGAGTTAGGATATCGCATTGAAATAATTTATTAATCAACTAATTGAAATAACAATGGTTACTGATCCGATAGCAGATTTTCTTACCAGAATACGTAACGCCCAAATGGCCAATCATCGTATTGTAGAAATACCTGCTTCTAATTTAAAGAAGCGCATTACTGAAATTTTGTATGATAAGGGTTATATTCTGAAGTACAAGTTTGAAGATGATAGTAAACAAGGCTTAATCAAAATAGCGTTGAAATATGATGCTGCTACCAAATTGCCTGTAATTCAGAGTTTGGAAAGAGTATCTCGCCCGGGTTTACGTACTTATGCAAAGCCCGATGAATTTAAGCGTGTGAAGAATGGTTTGGGAATTGCAATCGTATCTACTTCTAAAGGAGTAATGACTGATAAAGAAGCAAAAGCTCAGAATGTGGGTGGTGAAGTATTGTGTAATATTTACTAAATAATATGCTAATTAGCCAATTTGCTAATATGCTAATGATAGAGGGTTTGACAATTAAGCCTAAGTCGTGGCTGAACACGAACCGAATTAAATAACTAATTTAAAAATCGACTATGTCAAGAATAGGAAAAAAGCCGGTAGAATATCCGGCAGGAGTTACTATCAATATCGGTACTGATAACGTTGTTACTGTAAAAGGGCCAAAAGGTGAATTGAAGCAGGCAGTTGACCGTGATATTAAACTGGAAATTAAAGATGGTCATTTAGAATTGGTTCGTCCAACTGACCAGATTCGTCACAAAGCAATGCATGGTTTATACCGTTCTTTGGTTAGCAACATGGTAAAAGGTGTTACAGAAGGTTATACCAAACAATTGGAGTTAGTGGGTGTGGGTTTTAAAGCTGCTAACCAGGGAAATATTTTGGATCTTGCTTTAGGTTATTCTCATAATATCATTTTTGAAATACCTAAAGAATTAACGATCGCTACTTCGCAGGAAAAAGGTCAAAACCCAATCATTACTTTAGGTAGTGTTGACAAGCAATTGCTTGGCCAGGTTTGTGCTAAGATCCGCGGTTTACGTAAGCCTGAACCATACAAAGGAAAGGGTGTTAAATTCAAGGGTGAAGTATTGAGGAGAAAAGCTGGTAAGTCAGCGGGTAAGTAAACCCCCTATCCCCCTGAAGGGGGAATGAATAACTCGAATAGATTAACAATTTTAATTCTCTTAGCCCCTTTAGGGGTTGGGGTAAAATAAACGAATATGAATAGCAAATCAAGTGCAAGGCAAAAAATCAAATTCCGCATCCGTAAAAAGATCAATGGTGTTGCCGCTAAGCCAAGGTTAAGTGTTTTCAGAAGCAACGCTGAAATCTATGCACAATTGATCAATGATGAGAATGGTGTTACCATCGCTTCTGTATCATCTAAAGACAAGAATATTGTAGCCCAAAAGGTAGCAAAAACTGAAAAGAGCAAACTGGTAGGAAACGCGATCGCATTAAAGGCCACAGAGCTTGGAATTACTACTGTTGTTTTTGATCGGGGTGGTTATATTTACCACGGCCGCGTAAAAGCAGTAGCTGAAGGTGCAAGAGAAGGTGGACTGCAATTTTAATTTTAAATTTTCTAATAAGAACTATACATGTTAAAAGCAAACGATAACAGAGTAAAAGCGGGTGACCTGGAGTTGAAAGAGAAAGTGGTTTCTATCAACCGTGTTGTAAAAACAACAAAAGGTGGCCGTGCATTTAGTTTTTCTGCCCTGGTAGTAGTAGGTATCGGTGCAGGTATTGTAGGACAGGGATTGGGTAAGGCTAAAGAAGTACAGGAAGCCATTACAAAAGGAATTGAAGATGCAAAAAAGAATTTGATAAAAGTTCCGGTAATGCATGGTACCATTCCGCACGATCAGTTATCCAAGGAAGGCGCTGCAAGGGTTTTCATTAAACCTGCTGCTCATGGTACCGGTGTAATTGCCGGGGGTAGTATGAGGGCTGTGTTGGAAGCTGCTGGTATTACAGACGTTTTGGCAAAGAGCCTGGGTTCTGCTAATCCCCACAACGTGGTGAAGGCAACAGTAAAGGCATTGGCTACATTACGTGAACCAATTGCAGTGGCGAAAACAAGGCAAATTTCTTTAAAGAAAGTATTTAACGGATAAAACAGTTTACGGTTTTCCGTTTACGGTTATGAGGTAATCAACTGTAAACTGAAAATTAACAACGGAAAACATTGTAAAATGAAAAAGATACAAGTAACACAGGTAAAGAGCGTAATTGACAGACCAGAGCGCCAGAAGAGAACAATGGTAGCTTTAGGTTTGAATAAAATGAATGCTACCGTAGAAGTAGAAGCTACTCCGCAAATTCTTGGTATGGTTCGCAAGGTGAATCATTTGATTAAGGTAGTGGAGTTAGCCTAATAAATTAGCTAATTAGCCAATGTGCTAATATGCTAATGCTGTTTAAATTCGAATTGCTTTACAATTAGCACATTATCGAATTAGCAAATTATCACATTATTATTAATTGCGAGGGGTGATACCCCGTAAGTACAAAATCAGAAATATATGAATTTACACAGTTTAAGGCCTGCAAAAGGCGCAGTACATAAAGAGAAGCGTATTGGTCGTGGTGAAGCAAGTGGTAAGGGTGGTACTTCTACAAAAGGTAATAAAGGTGGACAAAGCCGTGCAGGTTATAAGAGCAAAATGGGATTTGAAGGAGGCCAGATGCCTATTCAGCGTCGTATACCTAAGCGTGGTTTTAAAAATATCAATCGTGTTGAATACAAGGTGATTAACCTGGGCCAGGTGGACCATTACGCTGAAAAATACAGCATAACCGAATTCACGCTCGAAAATTTATATATCAACGGGTTAATCAGCCAAAATGATAATGTAAAGATTTTAGGTGTAGGCGAATTGAAAGGAAAATTCAGCTTTAAAGTGAATGCTGTAAGTGCAACTGCTAAAGCTGCAATTGAAGCCGCCGGAGGTTCAGTAGAGATAGTTAAATAAATTTCCGATATTTACAGACGCATTCCTGCTTGCCATAAAAGGGCAGGTACGAAAAGCGTCTTTTTTAATTTAACGCAAACATTTAAATCCTTTCAAGTCTGTGAAGAAGTTCATAACAACACTCAAAAATATCTGGAGCATTGAAGAGCTGCGGAACAAGATATTATTTACTTTATTGTTGATTTTTATTTACCGGATTGGTTCTTTCATCGTTCTTCCTGGTATTGATCCAAACAAATTGGCAAACTTAACTGCGAGTACACAAAGTGGAATGTTGGGATTGTTGGATGCTTTTGTTGGTGGTGCTTTTTCCAAGGCTTCCATATTTGCCCTGGGCATCATGCCGTATATTTCTGCTTCTATCTTTATGCAACTAATGACCATCCTGGTTCCGCAAATGCAGAAGGTACAAAAGGAAGGAGAAAGCGGCAGAAAGAAAATTAACCAATGGACACGGTACCTTACGGTTATTGTTACTGCTTTCCAGGCGGCGGCATATATCGGTTATCTTAAAAGCCCGGCAAATGCAGAGGCGTTAATCACTTCCTATTCCAATTATTTTGTTGTATCAACCGTAGTTATATTAACAGTAGGTACGCTGTTTGTAATGTGGTTGGGCGAAAAGATTACGGATAAAGGTCTTGGCAATGGTACTTCTATCATCATTATGATGGGAATTCTTGCCCGGTTACCAGAGTCTTTTATCCAGGAATGGTCGTCAAGAGCTGTAAGAGGCGGAGGTGGGTTATTAATATTCCTGATTGAAATTGCATTTTTAGTAGCGATCATTATGGGATTGGTAATGTTGATCCAGGGAACAAGAAGGGTGCCTGTAAATTATGCCAAGCAAATTGTAGGAAACAGGCAGTTTGGAGGAGCCAGGAACTTTTTACCATTGAAAGTGAATGCTTCCGGTGTTATGCCGATCATTTTTGCCCAGGCGATTTTATTTTTACCAACCATATTCTCCGGATTTACCGGTGGTGGATGGGCTAAATATTTCACCGATCATACCAATGTAGTTTACATGATCGTTTACTCGGTTTGTGTAATCGGATTTACGTTTTTATATACAGCTTTGATTTTTAATCCAAAGCAAATGGCTGAAGATTTAAAAAGGAACAACGGGTTTATTCCCGGAGTGAAACCTGGACAGCCTACTGCTGATTATATTGGAACCATTATGGATAGAATTACCTTACCGGGAGCGGTACTGTTAGCATTCGTAGGGATCTTGCCGGGTATTTTCCAGTTGGTTTTTAAAACGCAACAGGGATTTGCAAGTTTCTATGGTGGTACTTCTTTATTAATTATGGTGGGTGTAATATTGGATACATTGCAGCAGATAGAAACACAGTTGTTAATGCGTCAATATGATGGATTGATGAGTACGGGAAGGATCCAGGGCAGGCAGACTGTCGCTTCAGGAATTTAATTCTTGGATATCTATCCGTACTATTTAGTTATCCATCCTGGATATGTTCTTATGGCAGTAGAAATCGGGTAGTACTGTAAATGCAAAATGCGAGGCATATAATATTTTGAAAACCCCGACAAAAAAATGTCGGGGTTTATTTTTAAATTTATAAATGACATGATTCACTATAAATCAAAGGCAGAGATTGAGCTTATCAGGGAAAGTAGTATGCTGGTAAGTAAGACTTTGGCAGAAGTCGCAAAACATATCAGGGCAGGAATTTCTACGATGGAGATAGACCGGATAGCGGAGGAATTTATTCGTGCTAATGGCGCCACTCCTTCTTTTAAGGGTTTCCAGGATTTTCCATTTGCCTGTTGCATTTCTGTAAATGATGCAGTGGTGCATGGTTTTCCAACAAATGCCCCGCTAAAAGAAGGTGATATTGTAACAGTTGATGTAGGAGCCTTTAAAAATGGCTTTCATGGCGATAGTGCATACACTTTTTCGGTGGGCGACATTTCAGATGATGTAAAGCAGTTATTGGCCGTAACCAAAGCCTCTCTTTACAGGGGCATTGAAAAGGCAGTGCATGGTAACCGGGTGGGTGATATAGCTTTTGCAGTTCAATATGCTACCGAAAAAGAGCATGGATATGGAGTAGTGAGAGAGTTGGTTGGACATGGGATTGGTAGAAATTTGCATGAAGAGCCACAGGTGCCCAATTACGGTAAAAGGGGAACAGGGCAAAAATTAAAAGAAGGAATGGTGATTGCAATTGAGCCAATGATTAATCTTGGTACGAAAAATGTGTATCATGATAAAGATGGCTGGACCATAAGAACAGAGGATGGTAAGCCTGCGGCACATTTTGAACACACTATTTGTATACAAAGAGGGAAAGCTGATATTCTATCTTCCTTTACTGAAATTGAAATAGCAGAAAAGGCAAATAGTAACCTATGCGTCGATTACCTGTAGTACCGGTTAACTAAATCTTTTATCCGTATTTATATGTCAACTCACATTTTATTTGTGAACCAGCTATAAATATATATGGAAAAAAACTATCCGGGAGAACAATGGAAGTCAATTGTTTTTGATTTCGAATTTGTTAACGAAACCAGGATTGAGGTTTCAAATTTCGGTCGCATCAAGACCTTTAATAAAGTTTCCAATGGCAATATTATTAAAGGGTCAATGATAAACGGGTATAAAATCATCCGTTTAAAATTCTTCAAAGCGAGAGATGAAAAAGTACAGCTTCGCTTAGCCTACCTTAAGCAACAGGTGTTGCAACTCAACCAAAAAGCCAATCAATTGCAGGTTACGCTCGATGGCATGTCAAAGAGAGATGCCAATTATAGTTCCTGTAAAAAGGAGCAGGATGATACTGCCTTATTGCTTAAAAAGCTGAAAGAGAGTGTAACAAAAAAATTCAACGACGACCTGAAAAGCAGAACGATTTATTACCAGGCACTTGTTCACCGGCTGGTGGCGGAGTATTTTATAAAGCAACCCTCCCCGGAGCACACCATCGTGGCACACCTCGATTTTAATAAGCTCAATAATCAAAAGAGTAACCTAAAATGGATGAAGCCGGAAGAGAATTACTTGCACCAGCGGCTGAGTCCAAGCGTAATTGCCAGTAAATCATATACGGATGGAAGAAGGAAGGAAGACGCCAGGTCAACCAAATTGTCTGTTACCAAGGTGATGCTGCTAAAGAAATTATTGAATGAAGGGAAGCCAATGCGCCAGTTGGTAAAACAATTTAAAGTAACAGAAACGCAGATATTAAGGATCAAACGGGGGGAAAACTGGGCAGAGGTTCAGGCGGCGCCATAGTAAATAGTTAATTGATAATCTTCCATTTTACAGCCTTGTGATTTATAGTTTTTAAAAATAGAATAGAAAGTTATTCTAAAATTACCTCAGTAAATTCCGTATACCGGTGTTGATACTTATCTGTTTGGAATTATGCACTCCATTTAACTTTCGGATTTTACACAATATTTTTATTCAATGATTAAAAAGCGGCTGGTAGTTATTGGCGGCGGTGCAGCCGGGTTCTTTTGCGCAGTAAATGCGGCAAGATTGAATCCCGAGTTGGATGTGCTTATTGTAGAAAAGAGCAGCAAGTTGTTAAGCAAGGTTAAAGTGAGTGGTGGTGGTCGCTGCAATGTTACCCATAGCTGTTTCAGTATGGCGGATATGATAAGGAAATATCCCAGGGGGGCGGCTTTTTTGAAGAAGGCTTTTCATCATTTTTTTACAACGGATACCATCAACTGGTTTCAGGAAAGAGGCGTAGCATTAAAAACAGAAGACGACGGCAGGATGTTCCCGGTTAGTAATTCATCGCAAACCATTGTTGATTGCCTGATGAAGGAAGTCAATCTCTATGGTGTGGAGATAGAGATGAATAAGGAAGTGAGTGCTATCCGTAAAGAAAAGGAAGGATGGCTTATTGAATGCAAGAGCGGGCCAAATTTGTCCGCTGACTATATGTGTATTGCAAGTGGCGGGTATCCGAAATCAATACAGTTTGAATGGCTTCGGCAAATTGGCCATACGGTAGCCGCCCCGGTACCATCTTTATTTACTTTCAATATGCCGGGCAACAGTATTACTTCATTGATGGGTATTACAGTAGAACAGGTACAGGTGAAAATTATCGGCAGCAAACTAACAGAGGAAGGCCCGTTACTAATCACCCATTGGGGAATGAGTGGGCCTGCAATATTAAAATTATCAGCCTGGGGCGCCCGGGAGCTGGCTGAAAAAAACTGGCAGTTTGCCATCCTCGTAAACTGGCTTCCTGCCTTTAATGAGCAAACCCTGAAAGATAAATTCCAACAGGTTCGTTTTGAAATAGCGGCACAAAAAATAAGCAACCGTAACCCCTTTGGCCTTCCTGGCCGGTTATGGGAATACCTGTTGCAACAATCAGGTGTAAATGAAAATATCCGTTGGGCAGACCTGCCGGCAAAAGAACAAAACAAACTCATCAAGAATGTATGTTCGCAGGAGTTTACCGTAAATGGCAAAACCACTTTCAAAGAGGAGTTTGTAACTGCAGGAGGAGTTGCCCTTGAAGAGGTAGATCATAGCACGATGCAAAGCAAAATATCGTCCAATTTGTTTTTTGCCGGAGAGGTGTTAAACGTAGATGGGGTAACCGGCGGATTTAATTTTCAAAATGCCTGGACAACCGGTTGGATAGCAGCGAAGGCGATAGCCGGACAAGTGGTTGATAGCTGATAGTTGATGGCCGATGTTTGGTGGTTGAAAGTTGATGGCCTTACAGTTAACTCCCTGCCGTAAACCAGGAACATTGAACTTTCAACTATACATTCCTCTCCATCCAGTCTTTTTCTTTAGCATCTCCCGTGGCAATCACACCAGCCGCAATAATCAGAATGATCAGTTGTATAATCAAAGCATAGTGCCCGTTGTCTGTATAAATTCTCAGCCAGTGATTATTTACATGCAGGAATACAGCAGTGGATAATGTTAAAGTGAATAAGCAAATAAGGCAGCCGGTTACCAGTAAAATTCTGGCAATTGCCCTGGAGGTTTTGCTTTTTGATAAACGTATTTTTTTGTTTAAATAATAGTAAGCTACAAAGAAGATGATGTATGGGATAATGATAATAACGTACTGAAAGAACAAATCGAAACCCGGAATATGAAACATCGTGATAGAGAATAATCGCAAAATATAAATGATAATAGCGATCAATAAAATGAAGGCAAAAAAGCTGCCTGCTATCAGCAACATTAAACGGGAATATTTCTGAAAATTGTCCATTGGCGCAAAGGTAATTCAAACTGCCGTCAAGTTGCTAATTGCGGGCAGTTTGAATTGCGTCCGGTACACTAAATCTAAAGCCAATACCATGAATGGTTTCTATTACGATGCCTGGTTCAGCTTTTAAATATTTCCTTAGTTTACTGATGACTACATCCATACTCCTGCCCAGGAAAAAATCATCCTTTCCCCATACATTAATTAATACTTCTTCGCGTTTCACCACCTTGGTTTGATGCTCACAAAAAAACTTTAAAAGATCGGCCTCTCTCTGGGTGATATTATGGGTTTCGCTGGTGGTAATTATTTTTAAGTTAGTAAAAGAAAAAAGGATATTTCCTATTACAAAATCTTCAGGTGTTTCGGAATTTAATTTTTTACTCCGGCGTAAAAACACAAGGTTTTAATTTTAAGAAAATATAAAAAATCCCATCCGTTTTTACGGATGGGATTTTAATTAATTCCACACTGAAATGTTTTTAAGCAACAGCTTTATTAACCAGTGCTGCTGCCTCGCTTAATAAGATAGCGCTTTGCACTTTAAGACCGCTTTCATCAATCAATGTTTTAGCCACATCCGCATTGGTACCCTGCAGACGAACAATAATGGGTATTTCAATATTGCCAATAGATTGATAGGCATCAATAACGCCCTGGGCTACGCGGTCGCAACGAACGATACCACCAAAAATATTAATGAGGATAGCTTTTACTTTTGGATCTTTTAAGATGATGCGGAAACCAGCTTCCACTGTTTGTGCATTGGCAGTACCGCCTACATCCAAAAAGTTGGCAGGTTGACCACCACTTAACTGAATCATATCCATAGTAGCCATTGCAAGGCCAGCGCCATTTACCATACAGCCTACATTGCCATCTAATTTTACAAAGTTCAGGTTAAATTTACCTGCTTCCACTTCTGTAGGATCTTCTTCTGAAATATCACGCAGTGATGCAATATCCGGGTGACGCATAATGGCATTGTCATCCACGTTCATTTTACAATCTACTGCAATTATTTTTTCATCACTTGTTTTAAACAGGGGGTTTATTTCCAGCATACCGCAATCCAGTCCAACATATGCACTGTATAAATTGGTAACGAACTTTACACAGTTTCTAAATGCTTCACCACTTAGTCCGAGGTTAAATGCAATTTTGCGTGCCTGGAAGGCCTGCAGCATACCACCCGGATAAACCCACTCTTTAAATATTTTTTCAGGCGTATTATGAGCCACGTCTTCAATGTTCATACCGCCTTCGGTGCTGTACATCACAACGTTTTGCCCTTTTGATCTGTCTAATAAAATGGACAGGTAAAATTCTTTAACCGGGTGCGCTCCTTCATAATATACATCCTGGGCTACCAATACTTTATTTACCATTTTTCCAGCCGGGCCGGTTTGTATGGTAACCAATGTGCCACCGATAATGTTCTGGGCAATTTGTTTTACTGCCTCTGCATTTTTGCCTACAGCCACACCACGCTGATCGGTACCAACGATGGTGCCCTTACCTCGTCCGCCGGCATGTATTTGAGCTTTTACAACGGCAAACTTGCTGCCGTATTGAGAATGTATTTGCCTGTATGCTTCTTCTGCTTCGGTGGCGGTGTTGCAGGCAATGCCTTCCTGCACCGGTACGTTATATTTTTTAAGCAGTTCTTTTGCTTGATACTCGTGAAGGTTCATGTATTAAAAATTTTGGCGAAGATAAGAAAGTATGTGTCAAAAAATAAACGGTAATTTATTACCATATGTACATTTAATGAAGGGCTGTTAATAGGATTAGGAATGAAGCGTTTAACCCAGGTTACATTTTTTTTACCATTATTTTAATCCATCCTTGGCTTTAGTTTACGTTCTTTGCAAAAAAGTAAATCGGACCTATTCTTAATTGAATGGCCAGGCTGTTTTATATGCCTGTTTATTATTGTGCATTTTTTTTAATTACTTATATAGCAATATGATTACCAAAATTAATGAAGCGGTGGATTATATCCGGCGCATTTACAATGTATCTCCCTCAGTAGGAATTGTATTAGGTAGCGGTTTGGGAAGTTTTACCGCTGAAATAAAGATAGAAAAAGAAGTATCCTACGGTGATATTCCACATTTTCCTGTAAGTACGGTGGAAGGCCATAGCGGCAAATTAATTTTTGGTGAATTGGGTGGAAAAAAGGTAGTGGCGATGGCCGGCCGTTTTCACTACTACGAAGGGTACCATACCAATGATGTGGTGTTTCCGATAAGGGTGATGAAGTTTTTGGGTGTGGAAACCCTGTTGATCAGCAATGCGGCGGGCGGAATAAATGCCGGATTTGAAGTGGGCGACCTGATGGTAATTAAAGATCATATTTCCTTATTTGCGGTAAATCCGCTGATAGGTAAAAATATTGATGCTTTCGGGCCAAGGTTCCCGGACATGAGTGAACCTTACAATAAAGCATTGATTGAAAAAGCAAAAGCAATAGCTGCCAAAAAGGATATTGATTTGAAGGAAGGAGTGTACTGCGGTGTAACCGGGCCAACCTTTGAAACCAGGGCTGAATATAAGCTGATGCATGTATTAGGCGGCGATGCAGTAGGCATGAGTACCGTCCAGGAAGTGATTGTGGCGGTACACATGGGCATTACGGTATTTGCAATGAGTGTAATTACAGATATTGGCATCCGCGAAGAAGAAAATAAAATTACCCATGCTGAGGTATTGGAGGCGGCCGCTCACGCTGAGCCTAAGCTTACTTACATTTTTAAAGAACTTATTGCTCAACTATAGAGATGTATAAAATAGTATTTACTTTTTTATGGTTGATGGTGCTACAGTCTGCATTTGCACAAGTGCCCACAAGGAGGATGCCTCAAAACAGGTCGCAGGACAACAGGACTGGTCCCCCGTCTGTTGATACGGCCTCAAAAAGAGACAATTTGGGTTTTGAACATCGCGACGATGCAAAGGATTCCATTACCATCAGTTTCCGTTATCTCGATTCTATCCGAAGTGTGCAGCTTGATACCAGCATCAACGATTTTTATAAATATTTCTCTCAACCGGCCGATCAGCAATACCTGGGCAATAATGGAGCGGCAGGTTACCCGCTTATTTTTTTACCATTTATGAAACCGGGTTGGGATGCAGGTTTTCATGCTTTTGACATCAATAAATTTACGCTTGAAAATACGCGGTTCTTTAAAACTACCAAACCTTTTACCCGGTTAGGTTACCAGTTGGCTTCAGGTCAAGAGCAGATGATAAACATACTGCATACGCAAAATCCAAAGCCCAATATGAATTTTGGATTTGAATACCGCCTTATTTCTGCACCTGGATTTTTTGTGACACAAAATACCAACCACAACAACTACCGGCTATTTAGCAATTACCAGGGTAAGCGCAAACGCTATGCGTTATTTTTTACCCTGGTGGGCAATACAGTTAAAAATTCGGAAAACGGGGGCATCAAATATGATAGCCTTCTATACGACAAGGATTTTTCCAAACGCTTCACCATACCCGTCAACCTGGGGGGCGATGCCGCCAGACAGCCCAACCCGTTTAAATCATCTGTGAGTACCGGTAATATTTACAAGGAGTTTACTTTTTTTCTGCGGCAAACATATGATATTGGTAAAAAGGATTCGGTCGCTGTTAACGACTCTACTACAGAATATCTTTTTTATCCAAAGCTTCGTTTTCAGCACAGCTTTACCTATAATACTTACAGTTACCAGTTTAAAGATATAGTGGCAGATTCCGTTACATACCAGCAATGGTATGATACAACTTTAAGAAGAAGCAACGATTCACTGATTGTTACGGATCGCTGGAAAGTAGTTACAAACGATTTTTCGCTGGTGCAGTTTCCTGATACAAAAAATGCGGCCCAGTTTTTATCCGCAGGGGCCAGGTTGGAGAATATGACCGGCACTTTTTCCAGCGGAACCAAAACGCTTTACAATATTGTGTTGCATGGTGAGTACCGCAATAAAACACGTAACCGGTTATGGGATATTTTGGCAAAGGGTGATTTCTATTTAGCGGGCTTCAACAATGCCGATTACAGTGCCTATGCCACGTTGAGCAGGTATTTGAATAAAAAGCTGGGTAATGTTCGCATTAGTTTTAATAATGTAAGCAGGAGCCCGTCTTATATTTACGAAGCCGGTTCTTCTTTTAATTTTGGCAATACTACTAATTACAAAAAAGAAAACATTACCAGCATAAAGGCTTCGGCTGAAAATCCGTTTATCAATTTATCCCTTGCCAATTATTTAATTACCAACTACGTTTATTTTTCCGGTTATTATAAAACTGCCCAGTATGGTAAGCTGATCAATATTTTACAGGCAACTGCCTCCCGAAAAACAAGGCTTAGCAGGAGATGGAGCTGGTATGCAGATTTAACGGTTCAGCAGGTTGATGGTGCGGCACCCATTAAAGTACCGCTTATTTTCAGCAGGAACAGGTTTGCTTATGAAGGAGTATTTTTTAGTAATTTAAACCTGAGTACAGGGCTTGAATTCCGTTATTATACACCCTATAAGGCCTACAACTATTCGCCCGTAATGGGCAAGTTTACTCCACAGGATACGCTTACCATAAAAAACCGTCCGGATATCAGTGCTTTCCTGCATTTCAGAATAAAATCATTCACCCTTTACCTGCGGGCCGAAAACCTGAATGCGATGGATTTTTCCAATGGCTTCGGTTTCACCCGAAATAATTTTGCAGCTCCACATTATGTGTACCCGGGCTTTGTCTTCCGCTTCGGGTTATCCTGGAATTTTGTGAATTGATGGGAGTAAAATATCGTCTTTTAAAATCCTTGTATTCGAAAAAAAATGTCACAACCTCCATCAACATTG
This sequence comes from Ferruginibacter sp., assembly GCA_031424955.1. GTDB lineage: Bacteria > Bacteroidota > Bacteroidia > Chitinophagales > Chitinophagaceae > Ferruginibacter. The sequence goes on from JANPIJ010000368.1 coordinate 42,645, forward strand.
CAGAAAAACGGGTGTTATTTATTGTCCCGGCAGAAGCGCCCTGATGGAGCTTCATTGGCGTCGCACCCTTGTACTAAATACCATTTGGCAACTTTAATCGCGTTATAAGATCTGTGCAATCTACATTCAGTTCCGTGGGGACCTGATATTGGTAACATTCCGTAAGTCGGCAGGGGTGTGATGTACCCGGTAGTTTTTTAATATGTTTTTGCAAAAAAATTATATCACGTCCCTACGGGACTTATAGATATGATATATAAATGTAGCGCTACCAATATCTCGTTCCTACGGAACTAAAGCGAATACCAGGATAGCTTACAGAACTCCTATAACCCACCAGCCACTTTAGCTCCACGGCCAACCACCAACCATCAACCCTAAACCTTCCACCGTCCACCGTCTCACTCATTTACTTCCACCAAATAACCAATCACAGGTTTATTATTAATTAGTACGGTTACGGGGTATGTATCTTCCACATCAAATTTGTAATTGAAAACAAGGCTGCCTCTTGAATAGGAATGATCAACTGTCTTTATCTTTTTCTTTTTGTTTTCTCCAATTTCCAGTGCAACAATATCAATGTCGGTACTGCTGGTCAGCCTGATGTTAAATGTAACCGCTTTATTGAGGCTGGCTTTTATAAAGCCATCATCCGGTATCACCTTACTAATTCTAAATTCGTAGGCGGCACTTTTTACCAATGGCAACGATAAAAAACTGCTTAAACTTTTTGGGCCCGGCCCCAGTTGCCATGCTTCGTTATCAGGGAAATGTTGAAAGTTAAAAATTGCTCTGTCAGAAAAGAAGTAATCATCATTGTAAGCTTTAGTATACTTCGTCATTTTATCATCGGTGAACCCGCTGCCCCAGGTGGGGTCTACATAATACCAGGTATCGGGGCTTTGTCCCAACTGTACCACCGCCCAGGTATGATTAAATTCATCCGGCTTTTCGTTGATCTGCTCCGTATTGTATTTCGCATAGCCGTTTACAGTAAGGCAGCGGATCTTTACCACGCTGCACATATCCTGGAATAAGCCTGCATAACCTGCGGCCGTCGCTTTTCTTGTTTTTAATACCAGGTCGGTACTTGTTTTTTCATTGTCATTATTTTTGCCTGCCTTCAGGTCGAAACTGATATTATAAGCGATCCAGTCAAATATGGCCCTAGCCTTATCCTTCGGATCAGGAAACTGTTTGGTTACAATAGCGGTGATGGTTCCCATATTCAAGGTATCAAGTGCGCCCAATGATTTTACATAATTATCAACCTCGGTAAAATCACCTTTGAAAATTTGAGCAGAAGCGCTCATGCCTGCGAGTGTCAATATTCCACTCAATAGAAGGGTATGCAAATATTTCATAAAAATAAAATTAACCAATAAGGCGTTAACAGAATACAAAAATTTGGGAAGGACAAAGTCAATAAACAAACGGCAATTAGCAATAATGAATGCCAATGGCCGAAAGTTGGCTACTAACGAACAACCTTAGGTTCATCCGGCATAAAGCATATTACATACTCCACTTTAAACAGGCGATGAAAATTGATGAATAATTTTTTTATATTTAGCCTTTGCGGGGGTAATAAATAATGATGATCAGCTTCACGGCTACGATATTGAAATTTGATAAGCAGGGAGAAAAAACCGGCTGGACATATATTACCATTCCGGCAAAATATGCGGAGCAGCTTCAGCCGGGTAGTAAGAAATCATTTCGGGTAAAAGGCAGGCTGGACGAGTATCCCATAAATGGAGTGGCATTGATACCTATGGGAGGTGGCGATTTTATCATGGCGCTCAATGCATATTTAAGAAAAGCCATTGGCAAAAAAAAGGGGGCTATTTTAAAAGTGCAGCTAGCCGTAGACGAAATACCCTATCAAATAAATACCCTGTTCGTTGAATGTATGGAGGATGAGCCCGGCGCAATGACTTATTTTAAATCGCTGCCGCTTGCCCACCAGCACTATTTCAGCAAATGGATTGAATCGGCTAAGACAGAGCCAACCAGGGTGAAACGTATTGCACAGGCTGTATCCGCACTTGGCAGAAAAATGGGATTCCCTGAAATGTTACGGGCCCAAAAAAAGTAGAAAGACATGTTGGGTTAGTAGAGTGCCGGGCAGAAATGAATTGTAAGACACAATAGTTTTGCATGGGTACATTGAAATAACCTGGTATAACCAGGTGTCATTTTATTAATTAATGGTGGCCAAACTTATACTTAGTTTCATTGCAAAGGCAATTGCGGCATACGTGATTATATGATTTAATACATCCTAACCCTAACCGAAGCAGATTTTTCAGCCATTCATCAAATGAGTCTTGGTTTTGTATATACACACCGTAATTTTAATTTATCTAAACAAAATTTTATGAAACAAATATTGACCGGGCTGATAGTATTGCTAATGCTGCACCAGGCATCTACAGCGCAATTAACCACAGTGCCGGATGGAGGCAACAAAAAAGCAATGGTAGGTGAAAAGATAGGCCTGACTGATATCATTATCAGTTACAGCAGGCCTGCTGTAAAGGGAAGGGAGGGTAAAATATGGGGGCAATTAGTGCCATTTGGATACAACGACCTGGGGTTTGGCACCAGTAAGGCCGCACCCTGGCGTGCAGGCGCAAATGAGTGTACCACTATCGAATTTTCTACCGATGCAGAAATTGAAGGTAAAAATTTACCAGCAGGTAAATACGGTTTTTTTATTGCAACGGGCAAGGAGGAATCCACCCTTATTTTTTCAAAAAACAATACAGCATGGGGAAGCTTTTTTTACGATCCTTCGGAAGATGTATTACGGGTAAATATCAAACAGCAGGTATTGGAAAAACCGGTAGAATTCCTTCAATATATTTTCACCAATCAAACCAGTAACGGAGCTACGATTGCTCTTCAATGGGAAAAATGGAGCTTTCCATTTAAGGTTGAAACAGATATAAAAAAGAACCAGTTAGCCTCTTTTAGAAAAGAGTTACAAAATGACAAAGGTTTTAGCTGGCAGGCGTTTGTGCAGGCTGCCAACTGGTGTGCTGATAATAATACCAACCTGGAGGAGGCATTGCGATGGACGGATAATGCTATCAGCGGCCAATTTATCGGTGAGAAAAACTTTAGGACCTTATCCACCAAAGCAAGGGTGTTGGATTTAATGGGTAGAGGAACAGAGGCGGCTGCAATCATGCAGGAGGCAGCACCACTGGGTTCTATGCAGGAGGTACATGGGTATGCACGCCGGTTGCTGGCAGGTAAAAAAATACCTGAAGCCGCGGAAGTTTTTAAGACCAACTATAAAAAATATCCCAATGTATTTACCACTAACATGGGGATGGTAAGAGCGCTAAGCAGTGAAGGGAAATATAAGGAAGCATTAAAATTTGCCAATGCGGCACTTACCCAGGCTCCGGACAATGCCAATAAATTAAATGTGGAAGGGATGATAGAAAAGCTGAAAGCCGGGAAGGATGTGAACTGATTTGATGAATGATGAGTGATGAATGATGAATGATGAATAATGGGTGATCAGCAATGAAGAATATTGTTTGAACAGCTTGGCGTTTTTCTTCAGTGTGAAGTAAAAGAAGCAGGATAAAAATTGGCGCATAATAAAATCAGCAATCTTTAGCCGTATCATTAAACACGTATCAGAAATTTGTGAGATTCGTAAATTGAACCTAGGATTAAAATCCGCCGCGGCGGATTTAGCCAACGATTATTCAACACCAATAGCTATTGGCAAATCATTGATCACTCATCACTCATCATTCATTTTTAGCTGTGCAGGCATTGTACGTATTCATCAGCAATGCCGCAATGGTCATAAGGCCTACACCTCCGGGAACGGGGGTGATAAAACTACACTTAGGTGCTACGTTCACATAATCCACATCGCCTTTAATGGCAAATCCACTTTTCTTTGTAACATCGGGTACTCTTGTAATTCCTACATCCACCACTACTGCATTTTCTTTTACCATATCGGCGGTTAAAAATCCCGGCCTTCCCAATGCTGCTACAATGATATCTGCCTGCAAACAAATTTCTTTTAAATTATGCGTATGGCTATGACAAACAGTAACCGTGCAATTGCCGGGATAGGTATTCCTGTTTAGTAATATGCTGATGGGTCTTCCTACAATATTGCTGCGGCCTATTACTACTGCATGTTTGCCTTTTGTTTCTACCTTGTAATGTTCCAGCATCAGTAAAATTCCATAAGGTGTGGCTGGTAAAAATGTAGGCAGGCCCTGTACCATTTTACCCACGCTCATTGGGTGAAATCCATCAACGTCTTTATCCGGGTGTATGAGGTTGATTATTTTTTCTTCGCTGATTTGCTTTGGCAATGGCAATTGTACCAATATGCCATCCACATCTTCGTCCCCATTTAATTTTTCAATCGCTTCAATTAACGCTGATTCAGGTATTGTTGCATCAAGCCGTATCAATGTACTGGTGAAGCCTACCTCTTCACAACTTTTTACTTTACTGGCCACATAAGTTTCACTTGCACCATCAGAGCCAACTAATACCGCAGCCAGGTGTGGTGTCTTTTTTCCGGTTGATTTTAACAGGGCTGTCTTTTCTTTTACCGCATCTTTTACTGATTGCGATACAATTTTGCCATCTAAAATTTGCATCCGACAAAAATAACGAGAATGTCTGATGTCTGATTTTTTGATATCTGATTTTTTTCAAACGATGAATCGTTTTTGAATAGCAGCGTTTAGTATTAACGTCATGCTCATTTCTATTTTCTTAAGGGCAAATTAAATAGTCAGTTTAAATAACGAATTTATCATATATTGTTAATGAATAAACCATCACTGCCGTGAGGAAGTATTTACTTATTTTAATCGCCCCCTTATCTTGTCTTTTTCACCATGGGATTGCTCAATCCTTTCGGCAGCCTGTTTCATCCAATTACCCCGGGTTGGGTGCATACAGCACAAAGCAGCAGGATGTTTTTTCATTTATAAATAACCAGGCTGCGTTGGTTCAAATAAAGCAGGCTGCTGCCGGGGTGTATGGCGAAAGAAGGTTTTTACTGGCAGCTACCAGTTTATCTACGGTTGCAGTGGCAATGCCATCTTCAATGGGCAATTTTGGCATAAACCTTAAATATGGTGGTTTCAAAAACTTTAATGAAAGCCAGGCAGGATTGGCCTATGCCCGAAGCCTGGGATCAAAATTTGATATTGGCGTGCAGTTTAATTATTATGGTTACCGGGTTCCGGGATATAATAGCGCCAATACGGTCAATTTTGAAATCGGTGCGATAGCCCACCTGACAGACCAGTTGAATGCTGGCATTCATGTGTACAATCCCGTGGGAGGCAAATTTTCTAAAACGGAAGAAAAGCTAACTACGGCCTATACCATCGGTCTGGGTTATGATGCATCCGACCGGTTTTTTGTGAGTGCTGAAATAGTGAGACAAGAAGATTACCCGGTTAATGTGAATGCGGGATTGCAATACCAGTTTATGAAACAGTTTTTTGCGAGGGTGGGCATTTCATCCGCGTCATCCACAGCTTACGGTGGCGTAGGTATAGGCTGGAATAATTTCCGTTTAGATTTTAGTGGCAGCTACCATCCACAACTGGGCTGGTCGCCGGGCTTGTTGCTGATTATCAATTTCGGAAAGCAGGCCTCCCCGGTTCCCGGTGAATCGGAATAGTGTTCCAAATGGGGCTGATGCATTTAACCCGTTTTTTTAATGATGACGCAAATGAAAATATTGATGAGATGTACGGTACTCAAAAAAAAGGCATATTGGTATCCTCTTTCCATATTTTGGGGTATCACAGCCGTCATGGTTATCGTATTTTTCTTTCTGCCATTTGCCCTCTTCTCCCAGGTGCCTGTAACACCACCCAATATAATAGAGCAACAGTTGGAGGCGATTACAGAAAATAATGAAGATGCCGAAACGGAAGATGATTCTTTTATACAGTCTATGCGGCAGTTCTTAAAAACCCCTTTGAATCTCAATTCTGCCGACGCCGCAGCGTTGAAAGAACTCGCCATTTTATCGCCGGTTCAGATTCAGCAAATCATTCGCTACAGAACCCTGCTTGGAAATTTTATCAGTATCTATGAATTGCAGGCGGTACCTGGCCTTGACCTCCTGTTGATCGAGAGGCTTCGGCCTTACATCACCGTGAGTATTCCTGCCAATGTATTTACCTCTGTCAGTGAACGGTTAAAAGGTGGAAGCCACGCACTGCTTGCAAGGGTTACCGGGGTGCTTGAAACGCAGAAGGGATTCAAATTGGATCCGGCAACGGCAAATAATTTTTACCCGGGATCAAAACAAAAATTGATGGTAAGATATAAATACCAGTTTAAAAATTTACTGCAGTATGGTATAGTTGGCGAAAAGGATGCCGGCGAACAATTTTTTAAAGGTGCCCAAAAGAATGGATTTGATTTTTATTCTGCCCATCTTTTTGCAAGAAATATCGGATTCATCAAATCAATAGCCATGGGTGATTTTACTGTAAACCTGGGGCAGGGCCTTACTCAATGGCAGAGCCTTGCATTTAAAAAAAGCGCTGATGTTACCAATATCAAAAGACAACTTGCGGTATTGAGACCGTATAATTCTGCAGGCGAATTTAATTTTCATCGTGGAGCAGGTATTACAGTAGCTAAAAATAATTTGGAGGCTACCGCTTTCGTATCTTATAAAAATGTAGATGGCAACCTGGTACCGGATACCATTACTTACGAAGATTATATTTCTTCTTTTCAAACCTCTGGTCTGCACCGCACCAAAAGTGAGGTTTCAGATAAAGGGGTGCAGCGGCAGTTTGTTGCAGGGGGTAATGTGGCCTATAACACCACCAGGTTTCACCTGGGTTTTAATGGAGTACAGTATCAATTTAAACTGCCGGTCAGTAAATCACCTGAGCCCTATAATATGTATGCTCTATCCGGAAATAATTTTGGCAACTACAGTGTAGATTATAGTTATGGGTATAAAAATATTCACTTTTTTGGCGAGGTGGCGGTTACCAGCCGAATGGATAAGGCTTTTGTAAATGGCCTGGTTTTGAGTGCCGATGCTAAAACTGACCTGAGTTTACTTTACAGGAACATTTCAAAAAGTTACCAGTCGTTGTATACGAATGCATTTACTGAAAACACTTTCCCCACTAATGAAAAAGGGCTGTATGCAGGGATCAGCATAAGGCCGAATGTATTTTGGCGGATTGATGTCTATGCAGATTTTTATAAATTCCCATGGCTGAAATACCTGGTAGATGCACCTTCTGCCGGTACGGATTATATGGCACAGGTATCTTACAAACCTAATAAGCAATTAGAAATCTATATTCGATATCGCACAGAGTCAAAGTCCAAAAATTATAATTCCGGCAACCCGGCACTGTCATCGGCACTACCCAGGCCCCGGCAAAATATAAGGTCTCATATCAGCTACCAGTTAAATAAAATGGTTACGTTTCGCAGCCGGGTAGAAATGGTTTGGGTTGATAAAATGGCTGCCGGTAAACAAAGCGGATTTTTAACCTATGTGGATGGCCTGTTTAAACCATTGATGAAGAAATATTCAGGCAGTGTACGCTTGCAATATTTTAAAACGGATGGATACGATAGCCGGTTGTATGCTTATGAAAATGATGTGTTATATAGTTTTTCCATCCCGGTTTTTTACGATAACGGATTCCGGTATTATGTAAATTTTAATTATGATGTAAACAGTAAATTAAGTTTCTGGCTTCGTTGGGCACAAACTGTATATAAAGACAAAACTGTAATTGGCACGGGCCTGGATGAAATAGCCGGAAATAAAAGAACGGAGGTTAAAATACAGGCGCAGTACCTGTTTTGATGGGTATCTGGATAATTTATAATTGATAATGAATTAATGGATAATGGATAATATTTCCGGACAATGATACTCATCATTCATTACTCATCACTCATCATTCATTCATCACTCATCATATTCGTTTATCTTTGTTACAAACATACACGAATATGAATAGTCTACCGGAGCAACCCAATCAGTTAAATATCGAAATTTCTGAAGAAGTCTCAGAAGGTCAATATGCCAATCTCGCTATTATTACCCATAGTCATGCTGAATTTGTGATAGATTTTGTAAATGTAATGCCTGGAACTCCCAAGAGTAAAGTTAAAAGCCGGATAATACTTACCCCTTTTCATGCCAAGCGCTTTATGAAAGCGATGATTGAAAATGTGAACAAATTTGAGGCGGCCAATGGAACAGTACAGGATTTAGAACAAATTGAAATTCCGTTTACTTTCGGTGGTCCTCCGGCACAGGCATAGCATTATTTCGGGTGAATCAAAATGGGTAAATCTATTTTGATTCACAATACATACTTTTTTGAGGCGAATTTATTTTTTGAGCGTTCATAGTAAATTCAGGCAGATAATTTAATTACGTGCAGCAACCCGTTAGTCATTCCGGTATTCCTTATTTTTCATCCCGGTTGAAGAGGATTGATTTCCTGTTTTCAATGGCAATGCACTCCAACTTCGCCAGCATTTCATTTTTCCAATTACCCCTACTGCTTTTTGCTATCAGGGCAGGTGCAGGCATATCAATCGCCTGTCACGTTAAAAAACTTCATTGATTGCAGGCTGTCATATAATATAGGGGAGATGACGCTCCATCTATAAAGTCGGAATTACATTCATTTTGGTAGTTGCAAGGTGAATAAATTATTCAATTTATTCAGCCCAGTAAGATTTGTAGTTTAAAATTACTTTACAAATTACCATTCCCAGCTCTCCACTTTACCCTTTCAAAATAAAATTTGTAGAAAAAACATTACTGTTTCAATCGAATAATGGTTCAATCAAATCCAGTTTCTGGAAATGGCTTCCTCCAAAAGGAAAAAAACACCCGAAGCTATTTTGTAAAGCACTGGTTATCAGTAATGTAATTGTTGGCACCATAGTGGAATACCAGGTAAAAGCGTAGATAATGCGATCAAATTGATTATTGAAGAAGAAATAAAATTATAACTTTTTAGATTTTCAAAGACAATATCACCCGCATAAATGCGTTTCCAGATTCGAAATTTATTTGTTTGTAGAAGTTTAACTACAGCCTGATAGGAAAAAGAGGATGAATAGTTTAGAAATGGAATTGCAACCGCTGATTTATTGAAAACTGAAACCCAAGTATGAAACTTTTTTACTCACCAGCCCGGGATTTAACCAAATCCATTTTCAAGTTTGCCGCTTCCACAGGTCGTTTGATGGTAGTTTTTTTTATTGTATTATTTGTAGCATCCCTTTCTTCTCAGTCACAGCAGATTACAATTAATCCACGCAGCAGTTTGGTTTTAAACGGCAATGTATCATTGGTGGTAAATAATGCAGCTTTTCAAAACAACGGAACATTTGTAGCTGGTGCAAGTACAGTGAGTTTCAGCGGACATAATGATACCCTTATATCTTATGTATCGGGCAGCAATCAAACTACTTTTAATAACTTATCAGTTTCCAAATCTGCTAACGGAGTTGCCTTAAAATCACCTGTAATAGTTACCAATGTGTTGGCTGTAAATGGCGGCAATTTATATACCGACAGCAATCTTACCCTTCGGTCAGATGCAAACCTTACTGCCAGGGTAGATGTAGTTCCTTCCGGTAGCAACATTATCGGTAAAGCAAATGTAGAAAGGTATATACCTGCAAGAAGAGCCTGGAGATTAATGACAGCGCCGGTTACCAGTTCAAATACTATTTATAACAGTTGGCAAAACAAAGGAGTGTATACCGTAGGATTAGGCACGTTGGTAACGGGGCCAAACCCAACTGCAGCATCCGGAAATGGCCTGGACTACAGCCAGTTAAATACTGTATCAATGAAGGGATTTAATGCTACAACCCAGGGTTTTGCAAACGTATTGAATACTAAGGTTCCTATTTCGGCAGGTACAAACGGTAGTGGTGACAATACCGGGTATTTTATTTTTGTAAGGGGTGATCGAAACCCTGGCAATACCAATGTGGCTAACAATAATATTACCACCTTAACCAGTATTGGAGTATTGCAAACCGGCACCCAAACATTTACTGCTACCCCGGTTTATAATAAATTGACATTGATTGGCAACCCATATGCTTCACCGGTTGACTTCAACAATGTTTCAATCAACAACCTGATCAAACGTTTTTATGTATGGGATCCATCACTCAATTCAGTAGGCGGGTATGTAATGCTGGATGACTTAGATGGCGATGGTTTGTATCGAAAATCTGTTCCGGGAAGCACACAGACTAAAGATATACAGTCAAGCCAGGCTTTTTTTGTTCAAACAGCATCTACTGCACCTGCTTCTATTACATTTACAGAAACCAGCAAATCCGGAAATAATATAAATGGAATGTTCAGGCCGGTAAGTCCAAATACGCCTGCAGGAGTAGGAACAGGTGAAATAATCACCACCTTAAATTTATTGGATGCGAATGGTAAAACCATTCTGGCAGATGGCGCTCTTGCAGAGTTTGATAATATTTACAGTGCCGGTGTTGACCTGGATGATGCGATGAAATTTACAAATACGAATGAAAATATCAGCATAGTTAGAAATAACTCATTATTTGCTGCTGAAAGAAGGCCTGCCCTTACCAGTAATGATACGGTTTATTTCAGGCTGACAAATACTACGCAAAGAGGCTACCAGTTTGTATTTGATGTAGCTGGCCTTGATCAGCCGGGTATGATGGGTTTCCTGGAAGATAGCTACCTGGGAACGAGCACGTTAATTAATCTGTCAGGTACTACAAAGGTAAACTTCAGTGTTACCGCTGCTGCTTCTTCGGCTATAAACAGGTTTAAAATTGTATTCAAACCAAAAGTTTCAATCCTGCCAGTTACTATCAGTAGTGTCAAAGCTTATCAGAAAAACAGCCATATCGCAGTTGAGTGGAAAGTGGAAAATGAGTTGAATATGGTAAAATATGACGTAGAGAAATCAACTGACGGAACAATATTCAGCCATGTAAGCACCGTCAATGTAACCGGTACCAATAATACTTACAATACATATAGCTGGTTAGACGTTAATGCAGTGCAGGGAAATAATTTTTACCGGATTAAGTGCTATGACCAAAGCGGGGAAATAAAATACAGCACTATTGTGAAAGTGTCAATCGGAAAAAGCAAAAGCGGTTTCAGCATCTATCCAAACCCGGTAACCGGTAATGTGATCAACCTGTTGATGACCAACCAGCCCGCAGGAACTTATGAATTAAAATTAACCAGTAATAGTGGCCAACTAATTTTTGTAAAAAGTATTCAAAATAACGGTGGAAACAGTACCCAATCGCTTACTGCGCCAACGAAGCTGGCTACCGGTATTTACCAGTTGGAGATAATTGGCCAGGGCAACAGTCGTAGCGCACTTAAAGCGATTGTTGAATAATGTGTGATGAGTGATGAGTGATGAGTAACAGAATTAGTGGTGCGTGGCAATTGTGGTGAATTAAGTTTAATAGCAATATATCCAAACCTATAATAACAACTAAAATCAGATCCCTTATATGAAAAAGCATTTTCTCATAATGCTGTTGATTAGTCAACTGGCATTGCTAACAAAAATTTACGCTCAGAACATAGCGATCAATGGAAATGGCAACCAGCCCGATACAAGTGCCATGCTGGATGTAAGCAGCACCAACAAAGGATTCCTCGCCCCGCGGATGACTACCGCTCAACAAAATGCAATTCCTTTACCGGCAAACGGGTTATTGATTTTTAATACCACGGATAACGTATTTAAAGTAAATACCGGTACCAGCGGGGCACCTGTATGGACCCCCCTGGCATTGGGTAGCGGCGCAATCACCAATTCTTTAGGTAGTAGTATCAATACCATTACCAGTACTGTAAATGGGATGGTGGCTACGGCGCCATTAATAAATTCAGTAAGCAATAACAGTGCAGCCAACACGCTTACTACCACCGTGAATGGGGTTGCGGGAACAGGCGTTTCAATCGTAAACAGTAATGCCTTAACCAACCCGGTTAATACCATTACCTCCACAATAAATGGCGTTACCGCTACCGCGGCTGCCGTAAATACAGCCGCTCTGTCCCTGTCAGGATCCACCTTAACATCAACCGTAAACGGAGTAAGTTCTACCGGTTTAAATTTATCACCGGCAGTAGCTGCCGCCACTACTAATACAATGAGTAGCAGTGTTAATACATTAACTAATACCACTAATGGGGTTTCGGCTACAGCACCCATCGTTAATTCTGTAAGTAATACCAGCAGCGCTAATAATTTAACTACTACTGTAAATGGTGTAGCGGCAACAGCAGTGCCGATGATTAACACCAATGCTTTATCAATTAGCGGAAGCAATGTAACATCCACCATAAACGGTGTGGCAAGCAACGCTTTAACTTTACCATTCCTGACTACTTTAAATACATTAACCGGCGCTTCTCAAACCTTTGCAACCGGTAGCACCGGCGCTAACTTTGCCATAAGTTCAAGCGGAACGACCCATACATTCAATTTGCCGGATGCGGCTGCTGCGGCAAGAGGTGTAGTAAGTACCGGTACCCAAACTTTTGCGGGTAACAAAACCTTTAGCGGAACGGTTACTGCAAGTTTGCCTTCGGGAGCAACTACGGATAGTCTTGTAACTGCGGATCCCACCGGGCTATTGAGAAAAAGAACCATTGCCAGTGTTGTAGCCGGCAATGTATGGGGTACTTTTGGTAACAGCCCTGTCAACTCGGGAAACATGTTTTTTGGAAGTGTGAATAATGCCAGTTTACGCTTTCGTTCAAATAATGTTGAAAGAATGGTGCTGGATAGTGTGGGTAATGTTGGGTTTGGTATTGCTGTACCCTTAAAGCCAATTGATATTGTTTGCAATCTTCCGGCACTGGGGGGAGTGATGCAATTTAGAAATTCCGCAGCTAATGGATATACTTCCATTGACCTGCAAAATGAGGCGGGTACACAGGTTGGAAATATCGGATGGGGAAATACCCTTGCCGCAGCTCCCTATTCTAATTCATTTTATTTCTCCAGCAATGTTTCAGCCCCAATGCTTTTTTTAACGACTAGTACTGAGAGGATGCGAATATTGGCGGGAGGCAACATTGGTATTGGAACAACTACTCCCACTTCATTGCTGGAAGTAGAAGGTGCGTTTGCAACCAACATCTATAAATCAGTTAACACATCTGCTGTTACTTTAGATAATACCGCTGCTGTTTGGTATTTTACACATGCGGCATCTTCAATCAATTTGCCAACGGCAAGTACCTGTACAAACAGGCGGTATATTATTGTAAACAGAAGTGGTAGTGCCAGAACAACGAGTAGCTACACTAGCCTTAGCACTACCGGTGTCACAAGTATAGCAAATAATTCAAGTATTGAAATTATTTCTGATGGCACTACATGGCTGCAAATAAAATAAAGAATGGCCCCTTTACAATTGATATGTATTCGCCAGCTCTTTTAATTCCAGCAAATTAGTAACCCCCAGTTTATTAAACATTCTTGCTTTGTGGGTGCCTACCGTGGATACCTGTATTTTTATGGAAGTAGCAATATGACTAATGGTTTGGCCTGATAAAAGCAAGGTGGCAATTTCAAACTCCCGGGGTGACAAACGGCTGAAAGGGTTTTCTGATTTTGTTTCAAAACTTTCATTGGCAAGGTTTTCAGCCAGGGTGCTGCTGATATACCTTTTGTTATTGAGTAACCGGGTAATTGCTTTTTCTATTTCCTCCAATGGAGCCTCTTTTGAAATAAACCCCTTTGCCCCGGCTTTTAAAAAACGTTTGGCATACACATTTTCCGACCCCATTGAGAAAATCAACACTTTGGCATCCGGGTATTTTTGTATAATCAATTGCATTAAGGTAAGGGAGTCTGTCTTTGGCATTTGTATATCCAGCATTACCAGGTCATACTTTCTTTCTGCTAATTTTTCCAGTGCACTTTCACCATCGAATGCTTCGTACACTACAGCCGGATTAAATGTTAAAAGCAGCAGGGATTTTATTCCGGAACGCACCACCACATGGTCATCAACAAGTAGAAAATTTTTCATACATAGAGTTTGGTAATAGTACAAGTATAATAAATTATCTACAATAATACCAGCTGAATATTTTATGCCGGAAAAAAGGCTTTCTCTATTAATTATTCCGGGATAACAGGTAACAATACGGTGCCGGGAATTTAATTTTTGATGAGTAGTTTATCTTACATTATACGGATGGCTGATCGCTCACCTGCCTGCTAAATGGTTACCGGGTCCAACATGGGTAGTTTCCCTCTATGCCCGGCAATTTTGCCAATTTCGATTTTTGAATTACCCACATTTATCTTGGCACGGTTTTGCAATTATCTTATCCGGTTATTTCATCACTTATTAATACATATTTTATGTCAATCAATCTAATTGAAACGATTCAAAATAATCTTCGGTATCCGCCGCTTCAAAAAATTGATCCTAATACCCAGGAGGTTAAGGTAAATGACAATAAGCCGGATGAACACCGGTTTAGCCAGGCAGCTATCCCGGCATTGCTCACGGTTTTATATAAGTATTCTACCACAGATGCAGGAGCTGAAGATATTTTAAGTGGAGATATTTCCACAATTTGGGTAAATCCGCTTTTGGATGAAACGAAGAATGAAGTAGTAAAAAAAATAGCCGATTATTCTTTTCAATCTTTCGAGTACACCCGGGAGCATTTAAAGGCAATTTGCGATGAAGCAGTGAGGCTAATACGGGGAAATTTAAAACCCGGTGCAACGATGATGAATGTAAAGGATTTTATGGCAGCGCAAAGGAATGGTATTTTGTTGTATTTACCGGAAGCCCTTCACATGGGCGCATTACTGAATGATGATACATTGGATGACAATACAAACAAGATGGAGGGGCCGATCTCCAGCCTTATGCATAAAATTGGCAGTGCATTTTCAAAGCCCGCAAGCGAAGAGGAATTGCATACCAATCAATAAGGATTGTTAATTGAAAGAGGGAATGATAACAGATCCAAAGGAGTAACTGCACCAGCAAATGATCGATTATCAATTCACTGATTACCCATTGCTGTCCTGCTGTATGTCTTCGTAACTTTTAATCTTATTGTACAAAGTCTTACGGTCTATTTTTAACAGTTCAGCGGCCTTCGTTTTATTAAAATTTACTTCTTTTAATACGTGCATGATCGTTTCGTATTCAGCCCTGGAAGCAGTGTCTTTTAAGTCCATTGAAATCGGTTTGTTTTCAACGGGAGGCTGTTGCGGGGCCGACGAAGAAGGCGAACTGATTGCGCCGGTTATTTCTACCGGAAGGGTAGATGCTGCTATTTTACCATGGCTGGTTAGCAATACACAACGCCTGATAACGTTTCTGAATTCCCTTAAATTTCCAGGCCAGGGATAATTAATAAACATATTTAAAACATCTTCCTCAAATCCTTCTACGGTCTTGTTTAGTTCTATGTTTGTTTTTTGTAAGAAGAAATTGGCAAATAGTAAAATATCTTCTTTCCTGTTTCTAAGGGCCGGCAGGTTAATGGCAAATTCATTGAAACGATGGTACAGGTCTTCCCGGAATTTTCCATTGCGGTATGCATCCTGCAGGTTTTCATTGGTGGCTACGATGATACGTACATCCACATCCATTTCTTTAGTACCGCCAATTCTTTTATATTTCCTTTCCTGTATAACCCTCAATAACGAAGCCTGTATCTCCGAAGAAAGATTGGACACCTCATCTAAAAAAAGGGTTCCTCCATTGGCAAGTTCAAAATGGCCTTCCTTATCGTTGATAGCCCCGGTAAACGCACCTTTTACATGACCGAATAATTCACTCCCAGCCAGCTCTTTTGATAAAGTACCACAATCCATCGCAATAAAGGGGCGTCCCTTCCGGCTGCTCAATTCATGTATGGTTTTGGCAATCACTTCCTTTCCCGTACCACTTTCACCATATAATATCACACTGTAATTGGTAGGGGCTACCATTTCTACCTGGTTGTATAATTCTTTGGTAGTGGAGGACTGGCCTACTAAAAATTCGCTGTTATGATGATTGCCCTTTTTGGTATTTTTTGTGTTGCCAATAAATGGTTCCGGTGACGCCGTATTGGATGGGTTTTGCAAAGCTGCACTTAAAACACTCAATACCTCATCTGGTACAAGTGGCTTGGTGATGTAGTCATAAGCGCCTGCTTTAATGACATCTACTGCTATTTTTATATCTGAATAACCGGTAATGATCAGTACAATGGTAGCAGGATTATGGTGTTTAATTTCAAGTAATACATCCTTGCCATCTTTTTTTTCGCCCAGCCTGAAATCTGAAATGACTACATCAAAATTACCGGCTTTAAATTTTTCAATTCCTTTGCTGCTGCTATGTGCAGTATCCACCAAATACCCATGCTTACCAAGAAACCTGCTTAATAAGGCACACATATCCACATCATCATCAATAACCAAAACACTTTTCTTCATAAAACAAAAATTTATATGAAGATACAACTACTTTAATACTTCTTCTTTTAATGTGGCATTTGCAACAGGTATTTGTTCAATAATTATCCACTCCGAGTAATCGCTGGGCTGTATTTTGGTGCCATATTGGGTGGCATACACTTTTGTAAATTCGGCGCCCAAATAAAGTATCAGCGAACTATAATAGGCCCACACCATGATGATAATCACCGATCCGGCAGCCCCGTAAATGGTGGCTAAATTGCTTTGGCCAAGGTACCACCCGATGGCGATTTTACCCAGGGTAAAAAGTATGGCGGTTATAAACGCACCCACGCTTACATCTTTCCATTTTATTTTTGCATCGGGCAATACTTTAAAAATCACACCAAATACAAAGGCTGTAATTAAAAAAGTAGCCAGGTTGTCAATTACCGGTATAAATATTTTGCCAACACCCGAAACAAGCTTGTTCAAATGATTGCCCACCAGGGCGATCAATGCATTTAGCAGCAACGAAACCATCAGTACAAAACCCAGGCTTATAATGAGTGAGAAGGAAAGCAGTCGGCTCAGGATCAGTTTCCACCATGCTTTTTTACTTTTTATTTTTAGCCCCCATATTTTATTGAGAGAATCCTGTATTTCTCCAAATATGGCGGTGCCACCCACCAATAAAATGGCAATACTTACAAATGTTGCGATAGGGGTGTTCTTGGTAAGGTGGATGTTTTTGATCGTATCCTGTATCTGCAGCGCCGCATTGGCACCCACCAGGTCTTTTATTTCGCCATACACCTGCCCCTGGATGGCCTCCTTGCCAAATAATAACCCACAAATAGCAAAGATGATGATCAGCATCGGGGCCAGTGAAAATACGGTGTAATAAGATAAAGAAGCACTATACTTCAATACATTGTCGTCAAAAAATTCTAATATTACTTTCTTAATAAAAATAAAGATTCCGGAAATTTTTTGTTTCATTTATCAAATAAATTATTTCATGTTTATATAAGCTGCTGGAACGTGCGTAAGCGGTTTCATCGCTCCGGGCCCCTGCCGGTAAACTACCTGCCCTGGTAAGGTGTCAAAATTACAGGTTAAGAACTGCATTTCTATCGCCCCTGGTATTTGCTGTAAAAACCCTGCCAAATAAAAGGGTACTTTTTTATCACAGATCTGTTTCAGCTATTGCAATCTGTACAACCAGTTGATCAATTCCTTGCTTTTTTGGTTTGCCGAAAAAAAGTAAACTTTATTGGCGTTGAAATTGCAGCGGCATCCTTTAATAGTGATTGAACAAATGACGTAATGCTTATACCGGCTATTAAATTTTTTAGTATAGGGCTGGCATGGTTAGTTACTGTTTGAAATGAACAGCCGCTAATTAGGGCGCACTTAAAAATGTCAGAAGGATTACCAGCCTTATGCAGGTTCTTTTCTGTTAAAAACATTTAAAAATAGTTGGCAATCCTATATCGGGGTGCCACAATCTTATATACAGCCGCTAAACAGTTTATTATTATTGTACCGCAAACAATGTTTAACTTTAAGAAAGGTAACAAATTAAAAAATCGGCCCTGTTGCAAATACATTTTAAATGATATGCACATGCAAAAGGGTCTAATAAAAAGAACATTATGAAAAAAATATTGATTGCATTGGACTATAATCCTACTGCTGAAGCAATCGCTGAAACCGGCTATGCATTAGCCCAGGCGATGAACGCAGAAGTGATCCTGCTACATGTAGTGGCGGAGCCTAACTACTATTCAACCCTTGATTACTCTCCCATTATGGGATATACCGGGTTTAGTTCGCCTGATATGCTGATGCTGGTAGATGAAACCGAAGTGAAAAAAGCTTCCCAGGAATTCCTGGATCAGTCAAAAATACATTTGGGCGATGAACGCATTACCACCATGGTAAGTGAAGGCGATTGTGCAGAAGCCATCCTGGATGCTGCTGCGAAATTGGAAGTAAATATAATCGTAATGGGAACACACAGCAGGCGGGGATTGGATAAGATATTAATGGGAAGCATTTCAGAAAAAGTATTGCACCATTCCGTTATACCTCTTTTTATCATTCCTTCCAAACAGGTAAAAAAATAATAGCCGTTTGTTTACAATGGTCAATGGTGAATAGTGAATGGGAAAAATTGTACGGTTCCTTATTGACCATTCATATTTCAATGTCGTTTACCTAAGTGGTTGGTGAGACACCAACCACGGCCACGAGACGTGGCGGGTGTCCCCACCCGCCACTTAAACAAAAATTGTACTGTTCCTTATTGCCCATTCACCATTGCCCATTCAATTTACCGTTGGATAAGTTTTTTTAGGTTTGTATTGGCTACTTTTTGGAAGCGGGAAGGGGAATCAATATCATTATACCAGTAAATTGTGTAACAAATATCCGGAATTATGTAACTTTTCATTCTATATGTTGATCATCTTTACGGGTAGTAGTATATCGTTTATTAAGATAGCGGCTATCTGGTAATTTTGCGTTCATACAGCTTGCAAATGGTTCAAATTATTTGTGGTGGAAAAAAATATTAATAAATGAAACTCTACATAAAAAATATGGTTTCGGGCCGTTGTAAAATGGTTGCAAAGGAAGAATTGAAGAAATTGGGTCTTCATTATGTGATGGTAGATTTGGGAGAAGTGGAGATAATGGAAAATTTATCAGAAGGTACACGTGCTTTATTAAAAAAGGGCCTTCTCCAATCGGGGCTCGAACTGATGGATGATAAAAGAAGCATGCTGATTGAAAAAATAAAGAATGCGGTGATCGAATTGGTCCATTATGCCGAGGAACCATTAAAAATGAATTTTTCTGAATACCTCAGCAAAAAACTCAACCATGATTACACCTATCTTTCCAATTTATTTTCCGATGTACAGGGTACTACGATTGAACATTTCCTGATAGCTCACAAAATAGAAAGGGTAAAAGAGCTGCTGGTGTACAATGAACTAAACCTTACAGAAATTGCCTATAAAATGAATTATAGCAGTGTGGCACATTTATCTAACCAGTTTAAAAAAGTAACAGGGCTTACGCCTTCGCATTTTAAAAAGCTGAAGGATAAACGACGCAATGCACTTGAAAATATTTAGCTGGGTATTTAATTACGAAGGGGCTACAGAAAAATTGGATTAATCAACCGGAAAAAAATCAAAAATGTTACCGGTCAAAAAAAATTGGGATGTCAACAAAAAACAATGATCAGGACAAGGTTAAATCTAAAAATCTATTTCCGGTTGTAGGGATCGGTGCATCGGCAGGCGGACTGGATGCGTTTAAAAAATTACTGAAAGCGATACCCGAAAAATCAGGCATGGCATACGTGCTGGTACAGCATTTGGATCCCAGTCGTGAAAGCATGCTTCCTGACCTGTTGCAGAAGGTTACCAAAATTCCGGTAATGGAAATAGCAGATGATGTTAAAGTGGCGCCAGACCATATTTACATTATTCCCAGCAATAAGATGCTGGTTGCCAATGATGGTATTTTACAGTTAAGTCCGAGGCCTGAGAAGAATAAAAAGGAACTTAATTTACCGATCGACCTTTTCTTTACCTCGCTGGCAGAAGTACACCAGTCACATGCCATTGGGGTAGTTTTATCGGGTACCGCTTCTGATGGCACCCGGGGGCTAAAGGCAATTAAAGATTATGGCGGGGTCACTTTTGCCCAGGACGAAGCATCCGCACAGTATGAAGGAATGCCTCATAGCGCTGCTGCAGCGGGAGTGGTTGATTTTATTTTGCCACCGGAAGAAATCCCATTGCGATTAATGGATATTATGGGGCATATCAACCGTAGTGATGAGGATCTGCAGAATTTCCCCAATCACGACGACGAAATTTTTAAGCAAATACTTGCGTTGCTACGGATCAGAAAAGGGACCGATTTTACCTATTACAAGCAAACAACTATCCGCAGAAGGATATTACGCCGGATGGCGCTTAATAAAAACGAAGAGCTTACAGTTTACCTTAAATTTTTACGGGAGCATAAAAATGAACAGGATATATTATACCAGGACCTGTTGATTCCGGTAACAGCTTTTTTTCGTGACCCCAAAAGCTATGGAAATTTATGTGAAAGCATTTTTCCGGTAATTGTAAAAAATAAAATATCGAGTGAACCAATAAGGGTGTGGGTGGCGGGTTGCAGTACCGGGGAAGAAGCTTTCTCCATTGCAATTTGTATCAGGGAATTTTTAAACAGCAAGGAGAATTTGCAAGGCGGGACCAGCAAATTAAATAATGACATCCGGGTACAAATATTTGCAACAGATATCAGCGAGCCGGCGATAGCCAAAGCCAGGAGAGCGGTGTATTCAAAATCAGAAATCGACAGCATCAGCCCGGAGCGGCAACAGGAATATTTTGTTAAGATTAACGGTGGCTACCAGGTAAACAAAACGATCCGGGATATGTGTGTATTTGCCATGCATAATTTTTTAAAGGATCCTCCCTTTGCAAAAATGGATCTGGTGAGTTGCAGAAACGTGCTGATATACATGGAGCCCTACCTGCAAAAAAAGGCATTGACAACTTTTCATTATGCTTTAATACCAAAAGGGTTTTTATGGCTGGGTAAATCAGAAACCTGTAGCAGCGTACCCGACATGTTTGCAACCTATGGTAAAAACGATAAAATATTTTTACGCAAGGATGTTCCCGCCAGGTATATGCATGTTGCCAGCCAGCGAAGCGAACAAAATTTTCGGGAAGTTGATAACACCTTAAAAGCGGAAGGTAAACTGGCAGATTTTCAAAAAACGGCAGATGATATTTTGCTCAGCAAATTTACTCCCGCCGGTGTGGTGGTAAATGAAGCAATGGAAATTGTACATTTTCGGGGGGCCACCGGTTCTTACCTGGAGCCATCGCCGGGCAAGGCCAGTTTTAATTTATTAAAAATGATAAAGGAAGGGCTGGCCTTTGAATTACGCAATATCCTGCACAAGGCCAAAGTTGACAAAGAGCCGGTTGTTAAAGAAAACATCCCGGTTGAAATTAATGGGGAATCCCGAAATATTACCATTGAAGCGATCCCGCTGCGAAATGTAATAGAACCTCATTACCTGGTACTTTTTCATGATAACAATATCGTTCCGTTTAGTAAAACTAAAACCGCCGGCCGTAAATCATCCAAAATTACATTGGATGAAAAGGACTTGCGCATTCAGCATTTAGAGCGGGAACTTTCACAAACCCGTGAAGATATGCGTACCATTACAGAAGACCAGGAGGCTGCCAATGAAGAACTGCAGAGCGCCAACGAGGAACTGCTAAGTGGGAGCGAGGAATTGCAGAGCCTGAATGAAGAAATGGAAACCAGCAAGGAAGAACTGCAAAGCACTAATGAGGAACTGATCGTTATCAACCAGGAAATGATTAGCCTGAATGAACAGGTAACGGAAGCACGCAACTATGCGGAGGCTATTGTAACTACCATAAAGGAACCGCTGCTCATACTGGATAAGAACCTGCGGGTGAAAAGTGCCAACCAATCATTTTACCGAACCTTTATGGTAAGTGAAATTGAAACAGAAGGAAAGCGAATGTTTGACCTGGGTGACCGGCAGTGGGACATTGCTGAGCTGAGGAGGATGCTGGAAAATATCATTCCGGATAAAGAGCGGTTTGCTGACTACGAAGTGAGACAGGTTTTCCCAAATATCGGGGAGCGTATCATGCTGTTAAATGCCCGGGAAATGAAAGAGGAAGCCGGCATTGAAAAATTAATATTACTGGCAATTGAGGATATTACAGATAAAAGAGTAGCAGAGGAAAAATTAATAGAAAGTGAAAAAAAATTCAGGAACCTGGCTGATTTTGTTCCACAGATCATCTGGACGGCTCAGCCTGATGGCAACCTCGATTACTACAACCGTCAATGGTACACCTTTACCAGCTATGATGAAAAGGATGCAGAACAAAGCTGGATACCCCTGTTGCATGATGCCGACAAGGAAAGATGTATTATAGCCTGGTATCAATCTATAAAAACGGGTGAGCCTTACCAGGTGGAATACCGGTTTAAGGATATACAGGCAGGGGGTTTTCGTTGGTTCCTCGCCAAGGCTTCTCCTATTAAAGATGAGGATGGGAAAATCACCAAATGGTTTGGCTCCTTTACGGATATTCATGAGCAAAAAATGGTGGCGGATGAATTAATGAAGGCAAAAGAACTGGCAGAACTATCTGCCAGAACTGCGGAGGATGCAGTAAAATCCAAACAGCAGTTTTTGAGTAATATGAGTCACGAGATACGTACTCCGTTGAATTCCATCATCGGGTTTACGAAAGTGCTGTTGAGAACTGATTTAACCGGGAGACAGCAGGAATATGTAAATGCGATCAACAAATCTGGCGATTTGATGATCGTGTTAATCAATGACATCCTTGACCTGGCAAAGGTGGATTCCGGTAAAATGTCTTTTGAAAATGTTCCTTTTAAACTGGAAGATACTATATCATCTATGCTGCATTTATTTGAAATAAAATTGCAGGAAAAAAATATTGAACTGGTAAATCTTTACGATCCCCTGATACCATCAGTCCTAAGCGGAGACCCCGTTCGGTTGCACCAGGTAATTTTGAACCTGATGAGCAATGCAGTAAAATTTACCAACAAAGGAAAAATTACCGTGGACGTGCGTATGCTGAAAGAAGATGCGGAAAAAGTGGAGGTTGAATTTTCTATAGCTGACACCGGAATTGGTATCCCGGAAGATAAACTTGCTGTTATTTTTGATAATTTTCAACAGGTGTACACAGATAATAGCCGCATATTTGGAGGCACAGGTTTGGGACTTTCTATTGTAAAAAAATTAATCGAAGCCCAGGGTGGAAGCATACAGGTAAAAAGTAAATTAAACCTGGGCTCTGTTTTTACATTCATTTTAAGTTTTCATAAAACTACTTTGCCTCCTGCAACGATCGCTCCGGCAACTATACCGGAACCCCTGTTTGTACCGGGTGAGGCCATCAAAAATATCAACGTTCTGGTGGTAGAGGATATACCTTTAAATCAATTGCTGATGAAAGCATTGTTGGCTGATTTTGGGTTTAAAATCTGCGTTGTTGAAAATGGAAAATTAGCTATTGAAAAACTTACGGATGCTTTACAGCATGAAGGTGAAAATTTTGATATTGTTTTAATGGATCTGCAAATGCCTGAAATGAATGGTTTTGAAGCTACTGAATATATTCGGAATACGCTTAAGTTAAACATTCCAATTATTGCGCTCTCTGCAGATGTAACACAGGAGAACGTGCAAAAATGTATAGCAGCGGGAATGACTGACTATGTTTCCAAACCGATAGACGAAAAAATGCTTATTAAAAAAATGATCGGGTTGTTGAAAATACCTTTGTCTCATGAAGCGACCGGTCCGCCTGGAAATAGTTTACCAGCAAGGCCACCAAAAAAATATACTGACCTTACCTATTTAAAAGAGCGGGCCAAAGGAGATAACTCCCTTATAAAAGAAATGATCCGGATATACCTTGATCAAACACCCTTGTTATTATCCTCGATGAAAGAAAGCATAACTAAAAAGGATTGGGTTTTACTAAAGTCGGCTGCACATAAAATACATCCTTCATTCGCCATTATGGGTATTGATAAGGAATTTGAAAACATAAGTAATGTAATACGTGACTATAACGGTAGCCCCGATCAGTTGAATGTGATAGAAGAAATGGTATTAAAAATAGAAGCAGTTTGTAAACAGGCGTTCATTGAATTGAATCAGGAACTCGGCAGATTAGGCACATCATAAATATTCGGCTATTTAGAAAACTTTAAAATGAGCGGTATGAGTACAAATAAGCAAATTTCCATTTTCCTTGTAGATGACGATGAATTGTACCTTAAGTTATTGTTAGCCGAATTAAGCAATAATAAAAACTATCATATAAAAACTTTCCTTACAGGCGAGCTTTGCCTGGCGAACCTGGCCGAAAAACCTGATATCATCGTGTTGGATTATTTTTTAAATGGGATTGAAAAAAACGCCCTCGATGGATTGGAAACACTGCGCAATATCAAATTATCGCATCCGGAAATTTTTGTTATCATGCTTTCAGCACAGGATAAAATTGAAGTAGCTGTAAATTGTATGAAGATGCAGGCTTCTGAATACATCGTTAAAAGCGAAACTGCATTTGCAAGATTAGACAAAGCTATCCAGACAATGATGCATTATAAGGCAATGGAAAAAACCCTTAACTGGTATATGGAAAAGTTGTAGATGGAACTCCGCATTCATCCATATCCGTTTAGTTGATGCCGGAGTAAATTATTTTTGTTCCTGGTAAACGGTGGGCTGGTTCATTTCCTGTACCCTTTAGTGATTGATTTTCTCTTCTCTTATTACTTTCAAAAAAACAGTGAATTATGCAACAAACTGATGGATTTGTGTAATAATAGTTATGCAAAATGCATTTCCTTTACATAAGGTTTTTCATAGGATATTGGATAAAAACAGGGCTGGATTTCTATCCGGCTCTTCTTTTTTTTAATATTAAATTTTTGCCAGATGCACCCTGTTTAGTGTATAAAAATACCAATACCAGGGTTGTTTAATTTTTACCTATGTGGAGGCTTCAGGTTCTAAGGAGTGAATGAGCCGGTTAAGGAGGATATTGCAAAATACTACACCCATTTATCTGTGAATAATGCAAAAGGAATTTGCAATTATGTAAAGATTGTTTTAAAAAAAATCGGACTTTTGCAAAAGATGTTTAGCAAATGCAAGTTTTCTAAAGCAGTTAGTTTTGGTATGGTCCCTGTTTATTCAGGGACCTTTTATTATGGGTGGAATAGATTAATTTATCGTTGCGCTCCATTTAACTCAGTACGGTTACCTTTCATGTTCAATCAGGCCCGTTATAAAAACCGTTCAGATTAAATAAACATGGTTTAAACGCGATGCTTAACAGCAAGTGTATGGATTCATTATCCCACGAATTCTGAATAATTGTCTTGTTTGTAAAATTTAGGGAAGGTTTTTTCATATTTTATAATTTTTGAATATCTTTATAATATTAGCGTGAGCTTTAAACAGTGAATTATGCAACATAAAACTATAATTGTGTAAAAATTTTGATAAAATGTTTCTAACCTTTGTAAAAGGAAAATCTAAATAACATAATCTTTTAATATAGATCGTATAATCTAAGCAATACGAGTAACGGTGGATCATCTAATAAATTTAATAGCACGGAAAAGCAAACGGTATTAAAAGACAATACAACGTACACT
>JANPIJ010000369.1:0-38267 GCA_031424955.1 Ferruginibacter sp.
CTCGCAAACAGCAGCGGCAGGCAGGTGGTAGCGCATGCTACTTCTGCGGAAGGTATGAGAAGGGCTACACTGGCAGGCGTAAGCGTTATAGAACATGGGGATGAAGGCACGCCGGAAATATTCGCTTTGATGAAGGAAAAAAATGTGGCGCTCTGCCCTACCATCAGTGCCGGAGCAGCAGTAGCCATGTATAAGGCAGCAAAAAAAGGCATACCGGTTGACAGTACCGGTATTAATCAGAAAAAGAAGAGTTTTGCATTCGCATTAAAAGCAGGTGTTACTATTTGTATGGGGGGTGATGTGGGCGTTTTTACCCATGGGGACAATGTACGGGAAATGGAATGGATGGTAAATGATGGCATGGCTCCATCCGCTGTTTTACAATCAGCCACTTCGGTAAATGCGGATGAATTTGGCTACGGCGGCCAGGTGGGCAGGTTAAGAAAAGGTCTGCTGGCAGATATCATAGCTGTAGCGGGTGATCCTTTAAAAAACATTTCAGCGTTAAGGCAGGTGTTGATGGTAATGAAAGATGGTGTAATATACATGCGTCCGGCAGTATCCGGGAAATGACACTTTGTTATTTTCGTTACTAATGCCCGGCAAATTATTGTTTACCCAATTTCATCACTAATTTGATGCCCGTCATATAATACCAGTCCTTTGATTCCGGATTTCCTCTTTTCACTCCTTTAATTGAAGGAAGCATGGTAGCCTGCCGGTATGCCAATTCTGCTGCTTTTTGTCCACGTTCCTGCAGCAGCGTTTGCGGGTCAACGTAATTGGTGCTTACATCATCCAGGTAATCGGTAAACAGGTAGCGTATGCCAACTTCATAAATCACATCGTACTTTTCATTCAGTCTTAACTTCCAGCCGCCTCCAAATGGAATACATAACTGTGGCATGGAAATCATTCTCCTGTCCGGGTATTCCTCTAAACCCTGCCCTTCTGTTCCTAATGGCCGCAAAAATGTCTTGTTATTGTTCTTGTCGAAAGTGTAAGGATTTAAATAAAATACACCTACACCGCCAAACAGGTAGGGAATACCCTCAAATTTATCAGGATCAAATAAGTTTACTTCCACGCACAAACTTCCCTCAATGATATTTGATTTAAAATTCAGGTTGCGTGCTATTAAAGAGCGTTCCTTGTTATTTTTATCATCGGCCGAAATATGCCCATAACTAATCCCGGCCCTTAACACAAATATTTTATTGGGCAATTGGTACTTCATGTTAACATTAACGGAAGGGCCTAAAGTTTTGTATGAAAAAAAAGACTGGGTTAAATCTCCGCTGTAACCTGATACTCCTCCCATTATCTCAGCCTGCCATTCCTGGGCAAAACAGGCTTTTACCATCAACATACAAATTACCATACATAATTTCATGACTATGTTATTTTATGAATGAATGAATAAAAAATGATGGAAATTGCGAAAGGAATTTTGGATCAATTAAAAGAAAAAAATATTACTGAAAAGGCCGCTATCCAAACAACAGATCGGTTCTTAGCCACAGTAAGCCCCCATATATTATTGTTCAGAAATGAAAATCTAATATGCTAAAAAAAGAAAACCATCGGGTTGGTTAAACCTCATTAATATCAATTCAAAAGGGAAAAATCAGGGTGATGTTCGCAAACAAAGGGATGGGATAGAATTTGGTCTGGTTGCAAAAATGATGCCCATTTTCTTTTCACGATTTTGCAGGCGGGGCTATTTTAAATACTTCAGCAATTCCAGTAAAACCAGGGGCTGCCGGTGTAAATGAACGACTTTCATTAATCAGGTGAGATTTTAATGATGATCTTTGAAATAAAATAACTTCACAAAATGCGAAACGTTTGTAAGACTGCTAAATACTGGAAGTTGCCGGCCTTGGGTGGCACACTAATTCGAATTACCAACTGATGGATATATCTGCTCCAATAATAATTTCTGTATTAATAACACGACAGGTTTATCTTGCAATAAAACACTACATGTAATTAATAAGCTGTGCAATACGCAGCATTTCAACAATTAAAACAATTTTTATGAATGATTTTATCGCTATCCAGGATGCCGCCGGGGCCACGCATGTAATATTCACCAGGCATATTACCAATCTTACCATTCAAAACAGTACTGCCAAAATACATATTAATAGTGGCGGTTCTTCCATGACGGTTCATACAAAATATACCATTAAAGAATTGATGGAAATAATTATTAACCAGCAGAAATAAGCTGTTGATAAATGGCATGGAAACTTTCCCTGAGCAAACCATCATTTAACGGTGATTCAGTAAATCAATAGTGGAACTAAAAGTAGCTACGGCGACTATAATTCGTTACTATAGTGATGCCTAATGTTAATAACAATGAACTTGTTATTTTTTTAAAGAAAATTGAAAATTCTTTCTATCCTTTCAGGAATAGTTATTGACGTAATTGGCATGTAAAACACAGGTGTCAATAAAGATCAAAAAAATATATGTCTAATTGAGTTAATAGTACCGTTTAATAAAATTATTACTCTAAATTTGCCCTTCTTTAAATTGCCTGATAGTGTAACGGTAGCACCTCAGATTCTGATTCTGCTAGTCTTGGTTCGAATCCAGGTCAGGTAACAAAAGTAAATAAGTTCTTTTAGGGTTTGTTCGTGTAACACCTGTAAATACTGCATTACTGTGCATTGGCTGAACGGTTTTTTTGCTGTTTGACATGGTTTGTTTTGGCTCTTTTCCGAGCCATTAACGAGCCTTCATTTAATATAATTTGGCGACTCGCATTCCTGCCAATACTCAATAATTATTTTAAGTGTACGCTTTAATTTATCGATAGAATCCGGTTTGACAAAGAAACCCTGGACCGACTTGGAATATGCGTCAACAACATGCCTTTGTTCAGCACTTGTTGAAAAAAATAAATAAGGAATACATTTTAGCCTTAAGTCTTCATTTGTATGAATTTTCTCTCTTAGTTCGATACCATTTAACCTGGGCATATTAATGTCCGAAAGAATAATAAATGGTTCTACCGGTGTCTTAGTTAAATAATCAAGTGCTTTTTCGCTGTCTCTTATAAAGATAATTTCGTTTGGGAAATCGAGCTCCTTAAAAACTACATTAAACAGTTCCTGATCACCAGGATCATCTTCTATCACTATGATTGGGCCGGTTTTATTCATTTTATTTGCTACGTTAGGAAGTGGTAAATCCAATTCAAATCAATTTACACTCTTTCGTCTGGATTGTTGGATTATGTTTTCTTCTCGAAGTGATTTGTTTGCCAGGGCTTCATGTAAGGTGATACATTACACGAAACACAACGTCCACAGACTAGCTCATTGCCCGCGGTAAAACCTTGCCTGAAGTGGGAGGCTAATACTAAATACTAGCCCTTTTTATGAATATCGTACACGCTATTCTGTTTTAACCATTGTCAAATTCCATCCGTTTCAGGTCACTGATTTACTAAACCCTCATCATATCAGGCAACCAGTTTTTAATGGATTGCTTAATTTTATCCGGGGAAAGATTATTATCCAATGTTTGTTGTATCAGTCCAATCAATTCTTCATCAGGTGCAAATCGTAAGGCCGCCAGTTGTGAAAAACTCAGGCGCTGTTCTATAGCTTCCAGCTTATTTTGTGTAAGCTGATAATAACGCAACCTCATTTCCATTCGCACCAATCTGTTTTGAAGCGTGAGTGCATAATGTTGCCGCACCATAAAGGAAAGCCAGGCCAATAAAATAAAAATCGCAGCGATGGCCATCCATTCCAGTGAGCGGTCCGGCTCCTTCAATGCCTGCCGGATGCTGGCTACTATAAGCGTTACAATCACAGGGTAAAAAACAAAGTGATGGGGAATATAATATTTGCTATGACTATGGTAATCCTGTTTCTTCATATTGTTGCTGTTTATTTGACCTTTGGTTATAAAATGTTCTTTAATTAAGAAAGTAAAGTAATTTAGTGCATAATTTCCTTTCATAACAAATTTAAACATTCCTCGTGCCAGATGTACCATACTATATCATAGGATTATCTATCAGCGTGATATTACTTGCCGGACTTGTCGTTTTCTGGAAAAGAAAGAACAGGAAACAATAATGGATTTTCAATTCACTTATTCCTTTTTTGACTGGAGCCTGATATTGCTGGCCGCCTTTATCATCGGCCTTTCAAAGGCGGGATTAAAAGGCATCGACATGATGAACGTAACCATTATGGCGATTGTATTTGGGGGTAAAGCTTCTACCGGAATTGTGCTGCCGTTGCTATGTATAACGGATATACTGGCGGTTATTTATTACAACCGGCATGCGCAATGGCCACACTTTTGGAAATTGATTCCATGGATGGCGGTTGGTATCCTGGTGGGCGTTTTTGTAGGAAAAGATTTGAATGAGGCGATTTTCAGGAAGCTAATGGCCGTAATTATTATTGTTACCGTAATTATAATGATCGCATTGGAAGTCCGCAAAACGAAAGCCATTCCCGCCAATAAATTATTTGTGGCAAATATGGGTTTGATAGCGGGCTTTACAACGATGCTGGGCAATCTGGCAGGTGCATTTTCAAGTATTTATTTTTTAGCGATGCGCATTCCAAAGAATGATTTTATTGGTACTGCGGCATGGGTATTTTTGGTGATGAATCTTTTTAAACTCCCATTCCAGGTTTTTTACTGGAAGAATATTACGGCAGTTACTTTGCAGACAGACCTGGTATTGTTACCAGCCCTTTTTGCGGGTTTTTGGGCCGGCCTGAAAATAGTTGCTAAAATAAAAGACGACAATTATCGAAAAGTAGTGATCGTGCTTACCCTACTGGGGGCCATTGTTATTTTTTTCAAGCGATGATTATACAATTCCGGTGCCATCTAAAAAGCTGTTGCATGATGGCTCATCGTTAATTTCGTTGCCATGTTAAATGCATCAGAATAATAATAACAAAGTATCCGTTTACCATTTTCCATCCACTGGAAATCAATACCAGGGATTTTTATCTTCCCGTAAAAAACACCTGTAAGATCCTTCTAAAAACATGCCAGCCGGTTAAATTAAACTTCCGGTTTCTCCCCCCTGCTTCACTCAAAACAAAAGAAAATGGGTAATTTGCCGACGCATATCTTTTTAAAAAAATAACCAAAAATTACGTTTCAGGAATGTAAAACCGGGACTAAAATTAACAACATTCCTTACGGGGCAAAGCAAACAATGATTGGTGAACACAAAGTGATTTATATAATGGGTGTATCGGGTAGTGGGAAAACTACCATCGGCCGGCAGCTATCAGAAAAAACAGGGTATAGTTTTTACGATGCGGATGACTTTCATAGCGAAGAAAATATAGCCAGGATGAACGCTGGTATCCCTTTAACAGATAAAGAAAGGTGGCCCTGGTTACAAAGTATACACGATTTTGTTTCCGGCAAAATACAAACCACTGATATCATCCTTGTATGTTCGGCATTAAAGCAGGCATACAGGAAACGGCTGAGCAGCTCAATCGAAAAAAACTGTAAATGGGTATTCCTCGAAGGGGATTATCATACAATTTTGGAAAGGCTAACCAGCCGAACAGGTCATTACATGCCATCTACCTTACTGCAGTCGCAATTTGATGCATTGGAAGTGCCTTTGGAAGCCATCCGGATTGATATAAAAATGGCACCTGAAACTATTATTGACCATATTATTGAGACAATAAATAATTGAACACTGGCAGTATGATTTACCGGCATTGATACATTACCCCGGAAGGAGACAACATCATACAGGAATAGATCAGTTTAAAAAAAAGTGATTCAATGCTTTCGCAACGCCATCATTGTTGTTGGTATCAGTTACATAATCCGCAATCATTTTTATTTCATCGGGGGCATTCCCCATTGCTACGCCGGTTCCGGCAAATTCAATCATCCCCTGGTCATTAAAATTATCGCCAATAGCAATAATTTCACTTTGTTCAATCCCATATTTATGGAGTAAAAACTCAATAGCCTTTGCCTTGGATGCCTGTTGGTTCATCACTTCCAGGTAAGCTGGCTGAGATTTATAAATATTGAGTTCGTGCCCATGCAACCGGAGTAGCTTATTTTCAATTTCTGTGATGAGTTGTTTATCACCAGCAATCAATATTTTATTGGGTCCGCTATTATTGGCTTCCCACTTATCTAATATTTCTGCAAATGGCTGTATTTTTATTTGAACATCCGTTATTTTTTGTTCTTTTTTTACCAGTGTACTACTTGCTGCCGCAAACCATTCCATCTGGCTGTAATACATTACGGATA
Organism: Ferruginibacter sp.; assembly: GCA_031424955.1. GTDB lineage: Bacteria > Bacteroidota > Bacteroidia > Chitinophagales > Chitinophagaceae > Ferruginibacter. The sequence goes on from JANPIJ010000369.1 coordinate 6,292, forward strand.
CATCATAGGGTTGCAATTCATGGTAAATGGAAATTACTCCGGGTAAGGCGATATTGGCCTGGTAAATAATTTCCTTATTGTGAAATATGTAACTTCCATTAAGGCTAACTACCGGCATGCTGTCGGGTATCACTTCTTTAATGATGGGTAATATGCCGTGCAGTGGCCGTGCAGAAATCGGCACTACAACAACCCCGATGCTCAATAAGTGCTGAATTACTTTTTTGTTGTTATCACTTACGGTATGATCCTTTCTTAATAAAGTGCCATCCATATCTATAAAAACCGCCTTGTACATTGCTGAAATTAAGGTTTATAAAGGGCGCAAATATAAACCTGATTTATGAAGGAAAACAATATTAACCGGAGAAATAAAACGGCAGCATCCAACAACATCATTTCAATTAACCAAAGCCAACCATACAAGGCAATAAAAAGCCGGTCGATAAATCAATTACCATCGCCGGAATAAGACCGCTGCCGCAATTTTATCTATATGCTAAATCGACTTTTATTATTTAAACCGACGTCGTATCCGCCACTTAAAAACAAGCTCTTTTAACTAACAAAAAGGAACAATATTTATTCGGCATCCAGCCAACAGAGCAGAGATTGATATTATAGCAGCGGCTACCCAAAAGCCTGCAAATCCCTTTTTTACCTTACCTCATTCTTGTTGATAGCGGCTCAATAATTAACCCGTGGTATAAAACAATTCACCTGCTTTTAAAAGGCCATGCCCTAAATGTCGCCCATTTAATTGTTACTACCGGTTATGCCTAAAAGCTACACAAATATTTCAAAAGATACAAGTTGTTTTTTTTAAATTAGGAAAGTAAATTTATGAATCAGAATTTTTTTTATATATCAATTATTCTGCCGTTCTTTTGATGATGCCTATCCCCTACTAAGGTTCTTTTAAGAAAACAAAATGCCATATTTATGTACACGCTATTAAAAAACAAAGATGAAAAAAAAATCACCCGGGCCGAAATTCCATCTTTATTTTCCGCATTAATTATTACAGAAACGATGTATCATTTTGGTAGTTTCGTTTTGGAAATGGCGGCTTTTCTCGGTACCTGGTTCGTTATCAGCTTTGTAATAAAAAAAATCTTTTCCGCTTCCCCTGGTAAGGGTTCGTAACAAAATACTACCTGGCATCACTGGCCGGGCAATTGACCTCCGGATCGTACAAATTCTCCCCTGTTTTAAGATTCAAATATTACTATTGTTATTGCTGCTTGTATATAAAATACGAGTGGTTTGATGCTATATATTTATACCATTTTCATCTTACAATTCAAATGAGTGTAAGAAAAAGGGAATGAATAACCAATGGGATTTCTATTAAACTATTACACCAAATTATAAAAACCACACCTATGACAAAAAGAAAAGAAAATGAACCCGACAACAAAGCACGGGAACGGTTAAACGAGTTTAACAGGCAACGGCAGGCGATACCGGGAGAACAGGATGAAGAAACTACTTCAACTGAAAAAATAGATACGCAAACGGATAAAGAATGTGAGGATAATTCCTCCACTGAGCATATTAAAAAAAACATTAAAAAATCACCTAAAAAATGAAAAAACATGAAAGGGCCATTTGATACAATGCTGGCGGCTGAAGATACACAGCCGGAGCAAGGTGCCGTTCACTCCAAAGCAGCAGCAGGTAAAATGCAACTGGTACGCCCACCCGGCGGAAAGGTATTGGAGCGGCTTCACCTGTTTACGGAAGAACGGGGACTACCGATGGAATCAGAAGGTAGCATTTCAGAAAATAAACCTGCAGATGATAACCCGGAAACAGGCAAGCAAAAAGCAAAAAAAGGTAAAGGCGCAAAGGCTACGTCCGAAGCAGTTGGTGAGGGTGAAACCGATGGTGGCATTACCCATGATTATGCACAAGCCCTGATGAGTGCTTCGGCGGCGTTGAAACCCGGTTCAGACATAGCCGCCAAAGAAGAATCGTTTACAGAAAAAGAGATTGAAGCTGGTACCAGTACGGCCCCCCCTACTTCACCACCCACCGGAGTCGGGCCTCAGTGGCACTATATAGGACCTAACGGAATGCCCAACGGACAAACGTATGGAGACAAAAGGGTAATGGTTTCAGGTAGAGTTGCAGCGCTGGCAATTGACCCCTCAAATAGTAATCACATTTTGTGTGGATCGGCGGGAGGTGGCGTATGGGAAAGTTTTAACCGCGGAGTAAACTGGGCACCCCGAACAGATTATGTGCCTACCTTAACAACCGGTGCCCTGGCATTTAATCCATCCGCACCTGCCACCGTATATTGCGGTACTGGTGAGGGTAATTTTTACGGAGGCCAGGGAGCTGGAATTTTACGATCTACCAATGGAGGTACCACCTGGGCCTTGCTTACCGCCAGTCCCTTTGTAGGAAAAGGCTTTTATGACCTGATAGTTGATAAAGCAAACGGAAATCACTTATTGGCTGCCACAACAAGTGGAATATACGAGTCAACAAATGGCGGTACCATTTGGGCACAACGCAGGGTACAAAGATGCTGGGATCTTGCCATGCACCCAAACGGGGGCCCCGCATCCGAAGTACTTGCAGCTTGCAGTGACGGGCTTTACCGTTCTGTAAACGGAGGTACCACGTATGTCAAGGTAAATTTGCCGGGTAGCCCTGCTTCCTTTGACCGGCTGGCAGTTGATATTTCCAGATCTAATCCCGCGATCGCTTATGCTTTTGGTGCTTCGGGAGCCACTGTATACTTATATCAAAGAACCGCAGCCGGTGCCTGGGTGAGTATCACAAAACCAGGCGGGCTTTCCACCGGGCAGGCATGGTACGATTGGTTCCTGGCCGTTTCACCTGATAATCCTTTACAGATTTACCTGGGCGCAATAGAAGCGTACAGGGGAACATTTACCGCCGGGGCCTGGACATGGGTTGTAATCAGCAACAAGGCTGGCGACGATATCCATCCCGATCAGCATTGTATCGCCATAGATGTTACCAATGCCAATAATATTTATATCGGTAACGATGGTGGGGTATTTGGCTCCACCAACAGGGGAGTCAACTGGACCGCTCTCAACAATACCCTTGGCATTACGGAGATTGAATACATGGCCCATGACCTGGGTTCAATCAGGTGGCTGATGGCCGGAACCCAGGACAATGGTACCTGCAGGTATACGGGGGGCATTAACTGGGACCATATTGCCGATGGCGATGGTGGTGATTGTGGCGTAAACAGGGCTAACCCCAATATTGTTTATCATACCTATTACAATATGGGTATGGAAAGATCTGTAACAAAAGGGAATTTCGGGTCTTTTAGCTGGATATTCCCGGCAGTGCCGGCTGGTTATTCCAACCTTTTTTATCCACCTGTTGAAGTATGCAATGATACCGTGGCAATGGCCGGCCAAACGGTGTATGTTTCACGAAACCAGGGTACCAACTGGAATAATATTGGTCTGCCGGCAGGATGCATAGGATCTTCCATGTATATGCCAAACCCCAATAATGTGTATGTAGGTTGTACCAATGGCAGGATATTCCGAATCACCTGGACAGGGGCTGCCTGGGCTGCTGCGGTAGCGCTTACTACTCCCCGTGCAAATGCCTGGATCAGCGATATTTTTGTAGATGCCGGAAATTTAAACCGGATATGGGTTACTTCTACGTCTATTGGTGGCGCCAGGGTATTCCGCTCAGACAATGCAGGTGTTGCATGGCTTGACCGGACTCCGGGTCTGCCCAATTTACCCATCTCATCCATACAGGTTGACCCGGGTAATGCCAACCGGGTGTGGGTTGCTGCAGACGTGGGGGTTTACCAGTCATTTAACGCAGGTGCCACCTGGACAGCTTTTGCCAACGGATTACCCAATGCATTGGCGGTAGATCTTTTATATCATCAACATGCGAGGGTGTTGAGGGTTGCTTTGCGTAACAGGGGTGTTTGGGAAATACCGGTAGACGGACCGCTTGCTGCCCCGGTTTGCGGAGTACAATGGAACGGCACGTTAAATCCTAACCAAACACAAACCTGGTTTACATTTAACTGGCCTTCTACCTGGCACATGCTATGGACCGTGATGCCGGTAAGCCCTGCACCAGGCGCAAAAATAACCTGTAAAGTGGCAGTGGAACGTGGAGGTGCGGAATTCGCGACCTATTGGATTACCGTAACCAACCTAACCAATCAAACAGTAAACTTTCAGGGCAGGTATGCCATATTAAGTTATCATTAACCGATTAAAAAATTTCAATTATGAGCACAGGAGTTCAATTTACAGGAACGTTAACACCTAATCAAACGCAAAGCTGGTTTACATTTAACTGGCCTACCGCCTGGCATGTAGTATGGTATATGATGCCTCAAACCCCCGTTACCGGAGCCAAACTCGACTGGAGTGTAAGTGTGGAAAAAGGAGCAGGCACCGTTTGTACCTATTGGATAACGGTAAAAAACCTTACCGCCAATACCATTACTTTTGAGGGACGTTATGCGATCTTAAACTAATAAATTCAGCCGATCATGAGAATAATAATTGAGTTGGATGGGAATAATCCACCCGAAATAAAAAAATCGTATCCGGGAGAAGGTGAACAGCCAGGTACCTATCTGACTGGTACCACATCAGCACCGATAGATGCAGGATTTGCCAGTATTCCGGAGCCGGAATCGTTCCTTGTTCCGGAAAATGAAATTACTGAAAACAGTATGCGTGCAGTTTCTGATGGTAACGACACTCCCGGCATCGATGCAGGCGGATACAATGCCAACTCATCTGATACAGAAATTAATATGGCAGTTTCAACACATCAAACAGAACTGGCAAGCGCCGTTTCATCAGGATCGGCAATGGATGCAGGAACAGCCAACATTGAGGGCGGGACATTTACAAGTGAGACAGTTTCCCAACAGGATTCGGGCGATATTATATTTGACAGAAGCAATGCGATTGACGCAGGAGCATTTACAAATACAGAAACCGCCGATATCATTTAAAGAAGGAATGATTTGATGAAATACTTAACTGGTGGTTGTAAACTACATCCGCCAGTTAAGTTATCCTGTTTTTGGGTGGCATTCAATCTTAACATAGATTTGTCCCGTTCAATTATCAATTCGTTTCAAACTTACCTGTCATGGCGTTGCCCAACATTATCCGCCTGCCCATATTTATATCCGAATTGATTTGTTAAAATCCTCTTTTACATAACAGATGATTCATTACTGAAGTTCCCGTATAATGTATATTCTATAACCGGCCCTGTTGCATTCTTCCGTATCATAGTCTCTTTTCTTACCGCCTTCACCTGGATATTATATTTTATCTTTCCCCAACAGGCATGGCAAACCTCCCTCCTGTTTATCCCCCGTCAAATTGAAGGGGCTATATTCAACCAAGCGGATATCAAAATATCATCCGCCGCAATGAAAAGCCGATCTGCAGTTTGGGGAATTATTTCCCATAAAACCTGTTTAAGTACTTTTTAATGCGCTGTTTCAGGCTATGATTACTGCAATTAATAGATGGCATAGATTTTACACCCTGCTTTATATTGACAGTTCCGGTCTTGAGTCAGGCACCCATTTCTATATACCGGAGTTAACACTGCTCAATAAAAAAAACATGGATATCATAAATGATAATATTACGGGTACAAATACAAATGGCCTGTACCCAAACCTGCCGCTGAAATGTTTAACTGCCACTTCTATCATTGGCGACAAAGTGCGCAATAAGGAAGGGGAACACCTGGGACAGATCAAAGAAATCATGCTGAACGTTCAAACAGGAGTAATTGAATATTACATCATCGAATTTGGAGGGTTCCTAGGTATCGGTGAAAAGTTTTTCGCCATTCCATTTGAACTGCTTAAAGTAGATCCGGAAAACCAGGTATTTATTTTTGATCAAAAAAAGGAAACACTTGAAAAGGCCCCTGGCTTTGACAAAGATCACTGGCCTGAAACAAATATTCATTACTACGAAGCAGATCAGCATTGGAGTTTTATGTAATTCATACTCACATTTTTAACAGCGGGAAGCTGGAGTACGTACGCCTTTCTAAAAGCCCCGGTAACATTACCCGCTTAAATAAGCGAGTAGTCAAATGCCGCCTTTTCGAAAATGAAGTGATGTAAAGAAATTATTGAATGGGAAAAAATGCTTTCCTGATTGTTTATTCCGGCATTTCTTTTATAGCTTTATTGATAAAAATCCGAATCAATTTGTTTTTCTTTGGATATAAAACCGGAGCTCATGTCAGCATCAGAAAAATCAGACCGGATCGTGGAAGCAAGGATGAAGTTAAAATCACGCTTTGAAGAAAAAATAAAAAACACCCCTTCCGTTGCAGACGGGCAACCAATGGGATCTGGCAAAACCAACCGCCATGGTATGCCTGTAATACCCATTGGACAAACGATCACTACAAAATGGCCGGTATTGGATCTCGGCCTGCAGCCGGACATCCCATTAAACAAATGGAAGTTGATCGTCGATGGGGCGGTAGACCATCCGGTTAGTTTAAACTGGGAAGATTTTCTCGAACTGCCGCAAACTGCCGACACATCAGATTTTCATTGCGTAACCACCTGGTCAAAGTTGAATATGAACTGGAAAGGTGTACGACTAATAGATCTTGCCGCCCTGGTACAACCGATGGAAGATGCAAGCCATATCCTGTGTTACGGATATGATGATTACACCACCAATGTTTCGCTGGAGGAAGCCTTAAAACCCGATGTACTGTTGGTGCATTCTGTAGAGGGGAAGCCACTGCCAAAGGAACATGGCGGCCCGGTGCGAATGATAACACCCCAGTTGTACGCATGGAAAGGATCAAAATGGATCAACCGGATTGAATTTTTAACTGAAAACAAGCTAGGTTTTTGGGAAGAAAGAGGCTATTCCAGTACGGCATACCCCTGGAGAAATGACAGGTATAACCATTAAATAATTGCATGTATAAAGTAAAAAAAGCAGTAACTGTTTGAAAAATTTTATATGCCCGTTCCAACTCAATACAACCGGTTGATGCCGTATCTCATATTACCGGGTGCGCTTCATTTCATCGATTTTATGAAGTACGTATTTAACGCCACCGAACAGGCGATTGTTCCCGGGAGCGAAGGAGTGATTATGCATGGCGAATTACGCATCATTGACAGCGTGATTATGTTTGCCGATTCCACCGAAGCATTTTCCCCGCGGCCGGCAGGCCTTTTTATTTATGTAGATAAGGTAGACGATATATACCGTAAGGCATTGGAAAAAGGCGCTATTTCAAAAATGGAACTTTCCACACAGCCTTATGGATACACCTGTGGTTTCCAGGATCCGTTTGGAAATGATTGGTGGCCGGTCGAAATCCCTGTGCAGCATTAACATGGCTTCCGTAAAAGATAATCCCTTCTTTAGCCCGATGCCCACCCGGTCGACCCTGTTGCACAGGATATCCGAATAGATATCTGCCTGCAATTCCCTTTACTACAAAACATTCATTTGTTTCAGGAATTTCTCTGAATTGATTTTTACATTTTCCGGGGGATTCAGGCTCAGTGATTTTTTAAAATTGGTAATGGCATTCTTCTTATCACCTTTTGTGAAATAACCCTCTCCGAGGCTATCCCAGGTATTGGCACTTTGTGGAAACCGCCTGGTATTGAGTATAAACATCTCTATCGCTTCGTCATGTTTGCCTCCAATCAATAATTGGTAGCCATAACCGTTTAGCTCGTTTTCAGTAGAAATAGCAATTGCTTCACTCATGATTTTTTCAGCATCTTCCCGATGGTTTAATTCCTTCAATATCCCCGATTTTATGCTCAGCGTAGCAAAGCTCTTATTTTGTAATATGGCCTTATCAATCCAGGTAAGCGCCTGTGGTAGATTTACCTTGTTTTGAAGCGCATAATTTGCAGCACTTGAAAAGCCCTGCCAGGTAAAACCGATGGGCCCTTTTAATTCCTCGATGGCATTGGCCATTACAATTTTATCCATATCAAATTCAATTTTAACCGGGAACAGTTTCTTTTCCCAGCTTAAACTCATGACTGCAGATGTTTTTGTAATATTATCAAAATCGTAGGTGAGTAACTCTGTAAACGGGATAACCTGCGTTATAATATTCGCTCTTAACTCATCCCGGGTGGCATCATAGAAAAAACTTCCCCATGATCTGCTATCCTTCGACAGAACCACTTCGCCGGTATTATCCCTGTTAATCACAAAAAACAAACCATACGCCCCGGCTGTTACCCGTTTTCCTTCTACCGTTACATCATGAGAAAACCGGATCGTGGTATTTTGGTTGGCCCCGGCCCTCCAGGGTGCTTCGTTTCCGGTACCAAAAGCCTGTTTATTCCAACCATAAGGCACCAATGTTCCCCAAACCTCCCTGCCCTTTACCGAAGGCCTCGAATAATTTACGGTTACGGTCGAAATTCCAATCGTTTGGGTTAGGGTGGCAGCAGGACTTGGCCCGCCCGGCGTGGTGATAGCCTGGTTATATGAAATAAAGGGCAGTAGCAAAATGCAAATTAACCCTCCTATTGATGTGTAAGATTGTCTCGACATGATCACGATATTTTAAATGAATCAATTATTTCAGCATTTAATTTACAATTAGCACTGTATTCCTATTGAAATATTTTACCCAACTATTCATAATTAAGGATAAAACCCTAAAAATGCTGATTCTGTTGTGTAATTACAAACTGTTGAAAGCCGAAAATGCCATTCTAATACATCCCGCAAATGTCATACTTACTTGTATAAGCTTGTATAAGTGGTTAGAGGGCCAGTTTATGTAAACCGGGTGGTTTCAGAATGTACAATTTATATACAAAATTTCCATTAACTGGAAAATCAGAATCCTTTGAAACTATCCAAACCCTTGCTGGTATTCACTTTTGCGGATTGGCACAGATAGTGCATTTTAAGTATACGATTAATAGCCGTAAAAATGTTCACAATGAAAACGCTTACCCAACTCACCATCGCATTCTTTTTTTTCGTCAGTTCCACGCTGCCTGCTGCCCGGTCACAAACTGCTTTGGACAACCACCGCTCATTTATGGAGCCCCGTAAGGTAATGTATGATGAAAATCAAATTACGCTTCCCAATTCACTGCAATTCAACACTCATAATGGTAGTGCCGGAATCGTTTTGTTACATAAAAAATTAGTTTTGATACAATGGCAAACAGCATCTGAAACAAATACCAGTCATTTTGAATTACAACGCAGCGAAAACGGGAAAGACTTTGAACCGATTGAAACGGTTACTGCAGCAGGAATTTCAAACGACTTAACCGGTTATGCAACTTCAGATAAAAAGCCCGGCATTTCAATTAACAGGATATTTTACAGGGTGAGGACTGTTTTCATAAATGGGAAAGAAGATTTTACCCCGGCCTTCCAGGTTAGCTCAGGAAATGATGCAACCCAAATCTACCATACACCTGTCAGCATATATATTCAAAACTGATCGCCTCTTACTATCAATCATTGCTTACTTTTTTTTGAAACCTCAAACATAAACATAAATGAAACCACAAACAGAGCCCCCTATCCCATTTCAACCCAGGAATCTTTTTCAATTGGTAAGACAAGCTGCCGACAAATCCAAACTTACAGCAGTGAAGAGAAATAGTTTTATCATAAATGACGTACCCAGGGATTTCCAGATTGTTTCAAACGGAAATATCCTTACTGCCATTTTAAACAGCGTGGTAAGTACCGTAGTAAGCACCACAGAACACAGTTGTATAAGAATAAAGGCAACCGAATATGAAGACATCATTAACATCTACATCCGGGACAATAGCAGTAGTAGCAATTATGCCGTTAATGTAAATCTTGAACAGGCAAAACAACTCGCAAAGAAAATGAATGGCAGCTTAACTATCAGAAATATGGAAGAAAAATTTACTACCATATTATTAAGCTTTCCAAATTTTCCTTTTATGGCATAATGCATGGGAAAAATATTTGATTGTATATATTTTATAAAACAAAGCTGGAAATATTAATGGCCTTTCAACTATAGAAAAGTTGCCCAAAGCCATCGCCGGTTACAGTCAAAAAATTGACTGCTATGTACATCCGTTAATCATTGCTGATTTTATTTTCAGCAATAAGATATGATTTTCACCTGCAGTTTCGAGGTTGCTCAATTCAATTTTCAATCCCGGTAATTTTTAGCTACCTGGTTTAGGTGTGCTATTTTATCCTGGATCTTTTTTTGAGCAATGGCATTATCAGCGGCTGAAAGGTTAGTGAGAATGCTCAGGGCTTCTGATAATAAATGTCGTCGCTGTTTGGAGTTTGAAATAATCTGGCTTGCATCTGCTCTCGTTAAATTACAGTCTACCTGTGTAAGCCCGAGTTCAATATTTAATTCTTCAATTTTATTTTCAAGTGAACTGTTCCTGTTTTTAGTTCCAACATCGGCGACGGCTATATTTCCTTCGTCAGTGAGTTGCTTTACCAACTGGTCGTATTTCTTTTGAAGGGAATTATTCATCGTTCTTAATTGGCCCATCCTGCTTTCAGCTTTCAACTCATCTCATTCAAACCGTTTATTCCTTCCTTACCCCTGCCGCCGAGATATTGAACCGTTGTTATTTCTATGCTCCATCAGTTTTAATTCCCATTCCAGGCGATCGCCTGGTTATCTTTGGCAATTATGCACTACCAGTTTTTAGCCAGGATAGAAAGTTGGAATTACCGGCAAATACGTTGTGAGATGGCTATAAAAAAAATTAAAAAAATATTTCCGTTTGGTACAACACTGAAATATTGTAAGGTTTCAATATTTTTATCAGTAATATCTGTTTTTGAAAGTAAAAAAAGAACCATTTATTTAAAGTATGTACAAAGGTTATGCAGCCCAAAAGAATTATTCTATCCGACTTCATTTTTTTAATTATCGTGCTGCTGCTGGCGATGCTATCGGCGTTTTCTTACCAGCGTATCAACAACCTGAATTTACAGGCTGATTGGGTAACTCATACCAACCTGATAAAATTAAAACTGGAGCAAACAATCAGTAATATTAAAGACGCTCAAATCGGACAGCGTTCTTTTTTACTAACCCGCGACAGCAGTTACCTGCAAGCCTACCGGGAAGCAATTAAGTACAACATTAAATACCTGCAACAATTAGATTCACTTACGAAAGATAACCCCGGCCAACAAAAGAACCTGGCTCAATTACGCTTGCTGATATCAGAAAGACTGGAGGATTTACGCAATGGTTTACTATTTTTTGACAGTGACCACCGAAGTGTAAGTTCGCTTTTTACCGGCGGGAAAATATTAATGAACGATGTGGTTAATAAGGTGAATGCAATGGTAAAAATGGAAGATGAATTATTGACCGGGCGAAAAAATAAAAAAAATTACGCTGCACATATTACTCCGCTGTATTCATTACTGCTTTCCGTATTTGCGATCTTGATAGTAACCGTGATGTATATTGTTTTGAGGAATGAAACAAGATTGCGGTTTCATGTTCAGGACACCATTAAAAAACTGAATGACTACTTCAAAGACCTGCCGGCTGTGTTCGCAATAGTAAAAGGGCCGGAACATATACACGAGCTTTCCAATAATTTTTACCAGGAAGTAAGCGGACTGCAAAATATTGCCGGTAAACCATTCCGGGAGGTTTTTCCCGAACTGGTTGCAAATGGATCGTGTGATCGCTTAAATAAAGTATATGCTACAGGAGAGCAGTTGATAGACAGGGAAGTGATGGTGAAAGTAAAACGGGTAAACGGAGCATTCAGTAACGGGTATTTCAATTTTATTTACCAACCCATTTTCAATAACAAAAAGCAACCGGAAGGAATACTGATTTTTGGATACGAGATTACGGAAATGATAGAAGCCCGGAAAAAGGTGGAAGAAACCGAACAGCAGTCGAGGCTGGCAGTGGAAGCGGCGAATATTGGAACATTTGACTGGGATATTGAAAAGAACCGTTTTACCAGTTCACACAGGCTGTTGGAAATATTCGGCTTTGGCGGTGATAAAAAAAATGTAACCCACCAGGATTTGATAAACAGGTTTCATCCGCTCGACAAGCCCATTCGCAACAAAGCCGTGAAAGATTCTTTTACCAAAGGATCATTGATGTATGAAGCAAGGATTGTATGGCCGGACAATTCTGTACACTGGGTAAATGTTTATGGAAAAACAAGGCATAACGAACAGAAGGAGACTTTAAGAATGTATGGTACAGCTATTGACATTACCAGCCAAAAAATGATACTGGAAGATTTAAGGGAAAGTGAAGCCACCTTCCGGCTGTTGGCTGATTCGATGCCACAGTTTGTATGGATGGGCGATGTGGAGGGAAATCTCAATTACTTTAGTGAAGCCGTGTATGCTTACACCGGGCTAACCAATGCGGGTATACAACAAAAAGGCTGGATAAGCATTGTACACCCCGATGACAGGGAAGAGAACCTGCGTAAATGGAGAAATGCGGTAGCAACTGGTGAAGAGTTTATTTATGAACACCGGTTTAGAAATAGCAAGGGAGAATACCGGTGGCAGCTGAGCAGGGCCTTACCTCAAAAAGACACTGACGGCAGGATACAAAGATGGATTGGCACAAGTACGGATATACAGGATCAAAAAAACCGGTCGCAATACCTGGAGCAACAAATCAGTGAACGCACCGCGGAACTGAGTGAATTGAATAAATCGCTTACCATCAAAAATAATATTTTTTCGCAGGCTGAAGAAAATGCGTTGATTGGAAGTTATTCATGGAATTTACAAACCGGCGAATTGGAATATTCGGATAATCTTTTCCGTTTATTTGGTTTTGAGCCAAATGAATTTATACCCAATTTTGAAAAATACCATTCACTGATTCACCCCGATGACAAGGAACAGGTAATGAAGGATGGCATGGAAACCATGAGGACAAAAATCCTGAATGCCAATACTTACCGTATTATCACCAAAGATGGACGTGTAAAGCATTTTCGCTCTACCGGTAAGTTTTTTGATGAAGGAGAAAATTCGATGCTGATAGGAACAGTGCAGGATATTTCGCAGGACATTTTGATGAACGAAATTTTACGGGTTAAAAACCTTGAACTGGAAAGAAGCAATGCCGAACTGGAATCTTTTAATTATATCGCCAGCCATGATTTGCAGGAGCCGCTTAGAAAAATACAGGCATTCTCAGAAAGAATACTCCAGAAGGAGGGCCATTCGTTCTCCCCGTTCAGCCAGGACTATTTTGCCCGGATCAATGCTGCCGCAGCCAGGATGCAAAGCCTTATTAATGCATTACTCAATTATTCAAAAGCGGATGCTCACCTGAGGGAGTCGGGGCCCGTTGACCTCAATGTACTCATTGAAAATGTAAAAGCTGACCTGCAGGACATGATCGAAACAAAAAATGCCCGGATTGATTTTTCGGATTTACCTTCCATTCATGGTATCCGCATCCAGGTACACCAGTTATTCATCAACCTGGTTTCAAATGCTGTTAAATACAGCAAAGCAAATACGGAACCGTATGTTCAAATAACGGCATCCATGGTAAAGGGAGATGAAATAAATGACAGCGCTGCTGACCTGAAATCGAATTATTGGAAAATAATGGTAACCGACAACGGTATTGGTTTTGAGCAGGAATATGAACATAAAATTTTCGAGTTGTTTCAACGTTTGCATAGCAATAATGATTTTAAAGGTACCGGCATAGGGCTGGCAATCTGTAAAAAAATTGTAAGGAACCACCATGGGTTTATTACGGCTTCCGGCCGGCCCGGTATCGGTTCTGTATTTAATATTTATTTTCCTTTAAAAGCATAATTCTGTTATCATAATTATTAAATTGTTTAAATTTTATCCTATTATTACTACCTGATGAATACGAACACCTACCATAACAAGGCAAAAAAAATTTTATTGATTGATGACGATGAAGATGATCAGCTTTACTTCCGGGATGCCATCAACGAACTAAACCACGTACTGGAATGTGAAATTGCTAATAATGGCCGTGAAGCAATCGAGCAGATGAGCGTTCCACCCCCACCCGATCTTATATTTCTTGACCTCAATATGCCCGTGATGAATGGGTATGAATGCCTTGCCTATTTAAAGGCCCAGGACCGGTATAAAGATATCCCGGTGGTAATTTTCACCACTTCGCAAAATGCCAATGACATAGAAAGAAGCCGTAATATGGGTGCAAAATTATTCTTTACAAAACCTTCCAACTTTAATACGCTATGTTCCACCCTGCATAAAATCATTGAGATGGATTTTTCAAAAATGCAGTTTGCCGTGTGATCTTTCCTGCAGATAACTTTACCGGTTTCGGCAAATAGCCAATTTTGCAATTTAGCGGTCAACGGAAACCCTGGCATTTATTAAACACATTCAATATAAATCACTGTGTTAAGGCCCACATGGAAAAAATTATTTCGGTTCAATCCTGCTTTCGGATTGGCATTGATTTTACTCTTCGGTATTCCGAGGTTTATCATTATACTGCAGGCCAACGTGAGCGGCAATTATAACCTGGTTCCTGTCATCTTTGTAGGGATGATGATTACGCCTGTAATTTTGCTAACGGGAGAGGGTAGAAAATCCATCGGAATAAAAAGAGCCACCGGTATTTTCCCGCTCCTTTTTTCCTTTGCAACTGGCATTATGCTTTGTGTAATGATATTCCTGGTGGCTAAATTACTTTTTGATAATTCCATCAGCAACTGGTTTGTTTATATATCCAGGTCTTACAATGTACCAGCCAACGGATTAACAGACCAGGACAGGATGATTTTCTTTTTAATTTATGCTGCCATTGGAATGACATTCAGCCCTGTTGGCGAGGAAGTTTTTTACCGGGGTATTGTGCATGAAAGTTTTGCCGGCAAATATGGTGATAACAAAGCTTCTTTAATTGACAGCCTGGCATTTGCGCTCACTCATTTAGCGCACTTTGGAATTGTGTACGTTTCCGGAGCCTGGAGCTTTCTCTTTTTCCCCGCATTATTGTGGGTAATTTTTATGTTTATTGCAAGCCGGCTATTTTTCTTTTGCAGGAGGTGGACCGGAGCAATAACAGGCGCTATCCTTAGCCATGCCGGTTTTAATGCAGCGATGATGTATTTCATATTTTACCATATTCTAAAATAACACTTTCTCTAAACGGATTAAGTTGCTTTAACATCCACAAACAATTTACGCCAATATTAAATGGCCATATTACAAAAAAAACCGTCCGTTTTACCCCCGGGTATAAAGCCGCATGCTGTTATGTTTACTGGCGGAGCCAGATAATAATGTTACTACCATATTGGGCGATTTACACAACATAAAAGAAAAATGGATTTAAAAATCAACCACTGCGTCCATACAGGTGCCACCAACGAATGCTGAACTCAGCCAGGAATTTAGCTGCGCCGGTTACCCATGTTGATAAATAATTCCCAAAAAAGCAGCGCAAAATCAAAATGATTTGTTAATTCTTTTTACATTACATCTAACTAAAACAAAACTTATGAAGAAAATAATTTCTTTTTTGGCCGGAACCCTGTTAATAGCTGGCTCCTGTACCAAGCAGGATCAACAAACCACCACAGATGCTATTGAACCAGCATCAGAACTGATTAACGGAAGGCAGTGTGCATCCAACGAAGTGTTGGAACAACAAATAGCAGAAAACCCGGCAAGGGGTAAATTCCTTGAAGAACTGGAGATAAAAACCCAGCAATTCACTGGTGGCAGATTAGCCAACAGGGCTGATGTAACGCTATATGTTCCTGTTGCAGTGCATATAGTAAGTACCAATCCCAACCTGGTTTCTGATGCACAGATTGCTTCTCAAATTGCCGTACTCAACAAGGATTTCACCAAAACAAATACTGAATTATCCAACAGCAGTGTGTACCTGGCAGGTTATATATTTAACAATGTACCCAATTGCAAAATACAGTTTGTATTGAAACAAACAATCAGGAAGCTAACTACGGTTGCTGCATTCGGTACCAATGATGCGGTAAAGAAAACAGCACAGGGAGGAAGTGACCCGGTAAATCCAACCACCTATCTGAATTTTTGGGTTTGCGATTTAAGTGGTGGCTTATTGGGATATGCACAATTTCCTGGTGGCCCTTCCAATACTGATGGTGTGGTTGTAGATTATCAGGGATTTGGTACCTCAGCTGCTACTACCGGTTACTCTTTATATTCCGCATTTAATTTAGGCAGAACCGCAACCCACGAAATAGGCCACTGGTTCAATCTTCGTCATATCTGGGGAGATCAGAGGTGCGGCAATGACCAGGTTACTGATACCCCGTTACACGATGCAGCCAATGGCGGATGCCCGGCGGTTGGACTTAAAAGCGCCTGTAAAGGAAAGCCATTGGAACAATGGATGAACTATATGGACTATACAGATGACAGGTGTATGTATATGTTTAGTGCCGGACAAAAAACCAGGATGGACGCTACTATTGATGCTGCAAGAGCAAGTTATGTTACCACAACTCCTTAATTGATATTTTATTCTAAATGCAAAAAGCTCCGGTTAAATGACCGGAGCTTTTTTTTGAAATAATGGTGAGCAGCTATTCATTTGAAAGATGTGTTTACAAAGCCCGGCCACCAGGAAATAATTACACCGGTAAAGCAGGTGAAATTACCATTCTCAAACTCGTTGGCTTATTTGCACCTTTGCATGATTCCGTTGCATATTTGTTCAACAAAGTATTCTTTTCCACATGATATTTGCTTAATTTTAAACTCAAATAAAATTTAATAACAATGCCAGTTTACACACTTCAGATAAATGGTAAGCCATACAAGGCCGATGTTGCCGCCGATACCCCTTTATTGTGGGTGCTTAGAGATCACTTCGGGTTGGTAGGCACAAAATTTGGCTGCGGTATCGCACAGTGCGGAGCCTGCACGGTTCACCTGAATGGTGCTGCAGTAAAATCCTGTGTACTACCTGTTTCTTCCATCAAAAATTCGGCTATTACCACCATCGAAGGATTATCGGTAAATGGCGACCATCCTTTACAAAACGCCTGGGATGAAGTGGATGTACCGCAATGCGGTTATTGCCAGGCTGGCCAGATAATGACAGCCGCTGCTTTATTAAAACGGAAACCCCACCCCGGCGATGATGAAATAGATAATGCCATGCAGGGTAATATTTGCCGATGCGGCGCCTATCACCGTATTAAGGAAGCAGTAAAATTAGCAAGCACTAAAATCTAATCTATGTCAACATCAAATGCAACCAGCAGAAGAGATTTTTTGAAATTAGCATCCCTCACCGGTGGTGGCCTTATGCTGGGCTTTAGCTGGTTTGGTGCTGAAGCTGAAACGCCTGTAATCATCAGCAATACCCCACTTGCGGGTAACATGGGCTTTAATAGTTACCTGTCTATTTCCACCGATGGATTGGTTACCATTATGTCGCCCAACCCGGAATTAGGCCAGAATATCATGACCTCCTTCCCCATGATTGTGGCCGAGGAACTTGATGCGGACTGGAAAAAAGTAAAAGTGCTGCAGGCGCCATTGGACAAAGCGTTCGATCGCCAGCTTACGGGTGGCAGCGGTGCAGTTCCGCATTCATGGAAGCGCTTAAGAACTGCCGGTGCCACCGCAAGGGCCATGCTGATAGAGGCCGCAGCAAAACGCTGGGCAGTGGCAGGTGAAGAGTGTACTGCCAGTAATGGCTTTGTTATTCATTCAAAATCCGGTAAGCAATTTAGCTTTGGAGAACTGGCAGAACAGGCCGCTGGTTTACCGGTTCCTAAAGATGTAAAATTAAAAGACCGCAAAGATTTTAAACTGATTGGAACGGCGGTAAAAAATGTAGCCAATAAAAACATTGCAACCGGCAAGCCCCTTTTTGGAATGGATTTTTACCGCGAAGGCATGTTGTTCGCTATGATACAACGGCCTGAATCTTTTGGCACCAAAATAAAATCGGTGGATAGTGCCGCGGCCAAAGCGATGCCCGGCATTACAGATGTGGTAGTATTTAAAAACAATGTGGCCGTAGTGGGAAAATCTACCTGGGAGGTAAACAAGGCAAGAAAATTATTGAAGATTGAATATGAAAAGGATGGTACCGTAGAAAGTACGGCTGATCACAACAAACTTTTTACCAGTTTGCTTGACACCGGAACAGCTTCGGTAAAAAGAAAGAATGGCGATGTGGAGGCAGCTTTTAAAACGGCCGCAAAAATTGTGAAGGGTGAATATCAGTGCCCGTTTTTATCACACGCCCCGTTGGAGCCCATGAATTTTTTCGCCCATGTACGTCCTGATGGAGTGGAGTTAGTTGGCCCTACACAAACCCCCGGCAGCGCCCGTACCGCCACATCCAAATTATTAAACATTCCCGAAGACAAGATCACGCTCGACATTACCAGGCTGGGCGGTGGCTTTGGCAGGCGCCTTAAATTTGATTACGTGGTAGAGGCAGCGGAATTATCCAGTTTGATTAAAGCCCCGGTAAAAGTTATCTGGACCAGGGAAGATGATATGACGGGTGGAAGTTACCGTCCGGCAGTACGGTACCGTTTTGAGGCGGCACTGGATGCCAGTGGAAATATGATTGGTTATAAATGCAGGGGCGTTGGCATCAATGCGGGTAACCCTGTCCGTGAAGACAACTTTCCATCCGGCGCAGTAGAAAACTTACTGATAGATACCATCGATCATAAATCGGCTATTACCACCGGGGCATGGCGTGCACCCATCACCAATTTTCTGGGTTTTGCAGAACAGGCTTTCCTGGATGAAGTGGCAGAAGCGGCCGGTAAAGATCCCGTTCAATTCAGGCTGGAGTTGCTGGATAAGGCACGAAAATCTCCCACCGGTCCGGTTAAGTATAATATTGACCGGATGGAAACGGTCATAAAAATGGCTGCTGAAAAATCAGGTTGGGGAAAGAAGCCAGGCGTATCACAAGGTTTTAGTGTTTACTTTTCGCACCAGTCGTATGTAGCACAGGTATGCGATGTAGCTATGAAGGCGGGCAAGCCGGTTGTAAAAAAGATCTATGCGGTTTCCGACTGCGGCGAGGTGATCAATTTGAGTGGTGCAAGGCAGCAGGTAATGGGCGGCATTGTGGACGGATTAGGACACGCCATGTATGGCAAAGTAACCTTCAAAAATGGCGTAGCCGAACAAAAGAATTTTAATACTTACCGGCTGATACGGATGAAAGAAATTCCGGAAATTGATACCTATTTTGTAGATAACGGGATTGATCCAACCGGGTTGGGCGAACCAGCACTCCCACCAACCGGTGGTGCGGTGGCAAACGCAATTTATAAAGCCACAGGTAAGCGGCTGAGAAACCAGCCTTTTATTGACGAGGAGGTTTTTAAAACGGTGTAAAGAATTTGTAAAGACCTGAAAGGGTCTTTTTTTATATAGCTTACATTACAGATTAGTAACTTAATCGACACAGGACGGAGTCCAGCGCCTGTTGATAATTTTTTACTCAATTTTGATTTTTAAAACGAAACCGATTTAGTTTTGCAGTCCTTAACAGGCGCAGGACTCTGTCCTGTGTCTGTTAAGTTACTACTGCCGCAATTAACGTACTCGTTTAATTTAATAGCTCAACCGTACTTACATTCCAGATTAGCAACATGACAGACACAGGAAGGAGTGAGTCTGTTGGTTATTTCCATGCAAAAATAATTTTATAAATCTGTGTGTTTCAAATATTAAAGACGCTGTCTATCACACACAATTTTTATGATTTGCAGGTAACATTTTCGTTCCGTAAATTTGCTACAGTCGATGCTTTATAGCTACTTCTAAAATGCAGGATTTTTAACGAAATAAATTACGCAATATGCCTTTGCAATATATTCAGGATTTTAACGGGGCAACCACTGCCGTTATCGTTCCTATCGAAGAATGGAATAAAATAACTGAAAGGTACAGCGACCTGGAGGAACTTCCCCAGTGGCAAAAAAAAATTGTTGATCAACGTTTGGAGCTTTATAAAAATCATCCGGAACAGGTAATGCCCGTTGAACAATTTTTTGAGCAAATGGATAAGGACGACGATGAAGTATAAAACCATTATCCAGCTTGAAGCAGCACAGGATTTTAAAGATGCCAGGCTTTGGTATAAAAGAACTAAAGTAAATGGGTTAAGCCAACAGTTTACAAACGCTGTAAAAACAACTATCTCCAATGTACAAAAATACCCCACCGCTTACGCTGTGAGATATAAAAATGTACGCATTGCACACACGGAAAAATTTCCTTACGCTATTCATTTTTTTATTGATAATGACCACATCATTATTACTGCCATCATTTACAGTGGCAGAGATCCTAAAATGACTTTTGATAGAGTATAAGCCATACTATATAAAAAGCAACAAACTTTTTTTAAACTAATGGTTTTACAAATTTTATTTCTTTCAGTAAGGCCCTGTACTGAAAACCCAAAACTCGACCTACCCTTATTCCAGCGCCTGATAGCTTAATTTTATAGTCTATTTTTTGATTTTTAAAACGAAACCGATTTAGTTTTGCAGTCTTAATGCCATTACTCAAACAGTACGAGGTTAATGAATAATATTGACTTAGAAAAAAAGATAAAACAAATAACCCACTCCCTTGTTTATGAAAAAGGATATGTGTGTGCAGTTGACATGTTGATGCGGCTCGGATACCTGGCAAAAGAACATCACGAAGACTGGCGGTTTGGAAGGATTCCCTATTTAGAAAAAGTATGTAACGTTAACCTAAGCAAACTTTCTTTAATCAGTAAATTAACAAGAAAATTCGCAAACGAATTAAAGTTAAAACCATCCTTTACGGTTTATAAAAAGTATGGCAAGGGTGCAAAACCAATTTTGATTTTTAGTAAAACAAGGCTTCCACACATTGAGGAAACCTACGCCACCCATTATGTGGATTTAAAGCGCATAAATGAAATAAACATCAAAAAAGCAGTAGCGAAAAATGATTTGCCCCCGCCGGAGGATATTAAAAACGTGAGCCCTGTAAATGTTGATTGATTTATAAACCAAGGAGTAAAATTGCTTAACGCCTTTGCTAACGGAGAATTGATTATCCTTAACGCCTTTGAAAAATAGTACTTATGTAGAAATCATATAACCGTTGCTCAAACTCCATTTCACCGGGTTATTTATTTTAATTACCCTCAGGAGAATGATTCCCACCCTGCGTCTCCTTGTTACTAATCCTCGAATTTGTTACTCTTCATGATTTTAATAGTAGTTACAAATGGCAACAGGGCCGAACCCCTGCGGTTGATGCAATCCTGAATAATAAAGCAGGGACATTATAAACCTATTCACCCTTCGCTTTATTTTCCGCTTCCTTTAGCCTTTGCTTTTCCTGCTTTTTGAAATAGCCCCGCAATAAAAAATTATGTTTTAGCGCCTCCATATTCTGATTAAAACCATCGGTACCCTTGCGGATATTATCAAGGCTGGTATTTAGTTTTATTACGATGGATGAATCTTTAAGCAACGCGTTTACAGCACCGCTTCCGGTGTTTACATCCTTTTGTATGCCCGCTACCATTTTGTTTATTTCACCGGCCAGTGAGTCTGCTTCATCCCCAATATTTTTTATTTTCAGAATGGCTTCATTCAGGTTCTTTGCAAAAGAAGTATCCCTTAGAATCGCACCGGCGGCGCCCTTCCCGTTTTTTACATCTGATACAATGGCTTGCAGGTTATCTGCCATATTACCCGCTTTGCCTGTTGCCAGCCGTATGTTCTGCACAGAAATCCTTAAATCCCGCGGTA
This sequence comes from Ferruginibacter sp., assembly GCA_031424955.1. Classification (GTDB taxonomy): domain Bacteria; phylum Bacteroidota; class Bacteroidia; order Chitinophagales; family Chitinophagaceae; genus Ferruginibacter. The sequence continues at coordinate 28,118 of JANPIJ010000369.1, forward strand.
TGGATTCATCACCCAGCAAGGCCCATAAACCGCTACTGTTGTTGATCCGTTGCACGGTAGATTTTAAATCCTCCGCAATCACCGCGATATCATTGTTGGTTTTGTAAAGTGTTTGCATCATCCCGTCCGTGTCAACTGTTTTTCTTGATGCAAGCAAATCGCCTTCCACCGCAAGCGGGCCGGGCTGACGGGCCGGCACAATATTCACCACTTTATTGCCTACCAGCCCGTCGGTACCAATGGAGGCAACCGCATTTTTCCGGATGACGGAAAGCATTTTTTTATCAATCACCATGGTTACTTCAATAGCCGTATCATTCAGGATATTGATTCTTTTTACCGTACCCGTTTCAATACCCGAGAAGCGCACATTGTTACCTGCAACAAGTCCCTGTACATTTTCAAATCTTACTTTTAGCGTATAGGTAGACCCGAATAAATGCTGGTTTTTCCCGATCATGTATAACAATATCACGAGGAAAATTAAGCCTGCCAATACAAAGGTGCCCAATTTGACATTATCGAAAATACGCTTTGCCATAAGTTGTTTATTCAAAAAATTCTATCACTTTGATATCGGTGTTTTGTTTTAACTCTTCATAGCTACCGCTGGCGTAGCATTTCCCGTCTACCAGTATCACCACCCTGTTGCCTGCCATCTGTACGCAATTCATATCATGCGAAATAATGAGTGAAGTGGTGCTATACTTTTGCTGTATCTCCATCATCAACCGGATAATTTCTTTGCCTGTTATCGGGTCGAGGCCGGTGGTAGGTTCATCATATAAAATAATTTCGGGTTTTAAAATTAATGTACGGGCCAGTGCGATTCTTTTCCGCATGCCACCGGATAATTCCACCGGCATCATATCTACGGTATGCGCCAGTCCTACATCTTCCAGGGCTTCCAGCACCATTGTATTCACCTCCTGCTGCGAAACCTTTATCCAGTGGCGGCGCAGCGGAAATTCAAGATTTTCCCTTACCGTCATTGAATCGTAGAGGGCATTGCTCTGAAACAGGAATCCCACCCTGGCCCTTATCTTATCCAATTCCTCCTCCATCATTTCGGGTATATTCGTTCCAAACATTTCAATGCTGCCTTTATCAGGCGTTAATAAACCGATGATACATTTTATCAAAACCGATTTCCCCGAACCGGATTTGCCGAGCACTACCACACTATCCCCTTTTTCTACTACCAGGTTAAAATCAACCAGTACATGATTGTTGCCAAAAGATTTATACAAGTTACGAATTACCAGTACCTGGTTCACCGCTAACGGCTGGTCGTTATCTTTAGCCTGGTTTTTTATCGCAATCATGTTGTTTAATTTAAACCCAGCACATCGGCAATTTGTACTGCCAGTAAATCAATTACAAAAATCATAACCGATGAAACCACTACGGCTGAATTGGCTGAACGGCCCACTCCTTCCGTACCTTTTTTACTGTTATATCCTTTAAAGCATCCAATCATGCCAACAGCAAAACCAAAAAAATAACTCTTAATAAATGCGGGTAAAACATCGCTAAAAAAAAGGTTATTAAATACCTGTGTCCAGAACAAATCAAAACTGGTAGTACTGCGGATATTAACACCCAGCCAGGAACCGTACAAGGAAATTGCATCACCCAACATCACCAATACCGGCAGCATAAATGTGGCGGCCAGCACCCTTGTTACCACCAGGTATTTAAATGGATTGGTGCCGCTCACTTCCATGGCGTCTATCTGTTCGGTCACTTTCATGGAGCCCAATTCAGCGCCGATACTGCTTCCGATTTTGCCGGCAAATATCAGGGCGGTTATTACCGGCCCTATTTCCCTTACAATAGCGATACCTACAATGGCCGGCAGTTGCGACGCTACTCCATAGTCTTCCATCGATGGGCGCAACTGCATCGTTAATACCAGGCCCATAATAAAAGCTGTCAAACCGATCAATGGAAGCGATTTATAGCCGATAATAAAACATTGCCTTAAAAATTCAGCCACTTCGAAACGGGGTTTGAACCATTGTTTAAAAAAGCGGCTACTAAACCGGGACAGGTCTCCGGCTTCCGCTAAAAATAAATGAAGGGTTGGGCTGAGTAACATGGCTTTTTTTATACCTGGTTATGTTGGATAGCGAATATGAGCCCGGGTCTGTGCTTCTGCAGAACTGTTGACGTCAATGTCTAAGCTAACACCCGCAATATTTGGTGCAGTAATAAAGCACAATCAAATATCTGAATTTTTATTTGCGGGTACAATGAAAAGTATCAATATCATGACTGATCTTAATCAGCGAATATCTGGCATTGGGTGATTAGAGAACTTCAGGTGCGAAATGGCTGTGTCGGGAAAACAGTTGTTTTTAATTTCTTTATCAGCAATTTTTTCAGGGCCAGTTTATCTTTTATCCATTCATTTTTCATTCCATCCAACAACTGTTGGTTGGAAACATTTAAACTACTGAACCCGTAAGACTTCAATAATGCAATTGCCGCACACTTGTCCTGGAAAATCCCCAGTTCATCCAGGAGCTGATCAATCTCCTTTTCTTTCCAAAGGAGTAACGCGCCGGGTTCCTGTTTAATTCCTTTGTATATCTTCCCGTTATAAAACAAATCTTTCAGGCTTTTACGAATGAAATGAATGTTGGCATCACTAATACGCCGGGATAAAATAATCGGGTAAATAGCCACCCATTTTCTATTGGCGAAATTTCTGAACCGCTTTACCGGAAAATGATTGGGAAGAAGCGGGTCGGTTTTCTTTTTGCATTCGCTGACTGGCTTTTCCAGGTAGATGTTTTTCAACTCCTTTGCTAATTCCTTAATTTCCTGTTGTATTAAATTAAGGTATGCTTTTGGCTTTTTGAGTTCCTGTTTGGTGGCATCCGTTATTCGTTTCCGTTGCAATTGCAGGTCGCGGATAGCGCCTGAAATATGGTAACTCTTTTTTAAATTTTTGGTAATTTTTATTGCACGGTTCTTATCCCGGTCTTGTGAAAGCATTCGTAAAAAGGCCCTCAATTTTTTATACGCAATCCTGAATTGATGTATTTTTTCCACATCAAGGCCAGGAATGATCTCTTTAAAATGCTTTTTTAAATTCCTGTAATAATGGTTGGTAACCTGTTTTATTGCTGCTTTATTCATTCCGGTATTATCATACATTTATCGCCGTAATACTGCCATAAAGAAACTGTTTAACAAAAAGCCTTACACAATTTCCAAACGGTTTTATTAAGCCGCCCGCTACCAGTTTTATGCAACCGTTATTTCATTGTCAAGATAAATATCCTGCACAGCATTCAGCAGTGCAATGCCCTCGGGCAAAGATCGTTGAAAAGCCTTCCTGCCGGTAATGAGTCCCATACCTCCGGCCCGCTTGTTGATGATTGCAGTAATTACGGCCTCTTTTAAATCTCCCATCCCTTTAGATGCTCCGCCGGAATTGATTAAGCCCGCCCTGCCCATATAGCAGTTTAATACCTGGTAGCGGCATAAATCAATCGGGTGAGCTGAAGATAATTGGGTGTACATGCGGTCGTCACTTTTGCCATAGTTTCCATTTTCAGCATTCAACACCTGGTAGCCCCCATTATTGACCGGTAATTTTTGTTTGATGATATCAGCCTGTATTGTTACTCCCAGGTAATTGGCCTGACCGGTGAGATCGGCGGAGAGATGGTAATCTGCATCGGCCCTTTGTAGCACCCTGTTTCGTAAATAGCACCATAAAATGGTAACCATACCCAATGAATGTGCTTCTTCAAAAAGGCGGGCCACTTCTGCAATTTGCCTGTCAGATTCCTGGGAACCAAAATAAATGGTGGCTCCCACTGCCGCCGCCCCCATGTTCCAGGCATCTTTTACCGAACCAAATACTACCTGGTCAAATCTATTTGGATAAGTCAGTAGTTCGTTGTGATTCAGTTTAACTATAAACGGGATTTTATGCGCATACTTCCGGGAGAGCATGGCCAATCCTCCAATGGTGGAGGCTACTGCATTGCAGCCGCCTTCTATCGCCAGCCGGATAATATTTTCCGGATCAAAATAAATTGGATTGGCTGCAAAGGATGCACCGGCACTGTGCTCCACTCCCTGGTCTACCGGCAACACCGATAAATACCCGGTACCGGAAAGCCTTCCGTTGTTAAACAGCGATGCAAGGTTGCGAAGCGCTTGTGCATTCCTGTTGGACAGGGTGAAAACCTGGTCAATAAAATCCGGGGAAGGCAGGTGCAACTGTTCTTTTAAAATGGTGGCGCAGGAATGGGTTAGCAGGTTTTCATTTTCCTTACCAATTAATGTTTCAATTTCACTGGTAGTCATATCGTGTAGTTTTATTGTAAGTAAATTGTATATAGCATTGTTGTTTCAATTTTATCTTTTACCTACTGTGTTGATCCACTCGGAAAATGTTAGCGGTTCGGCTTTTCAGAGTATCGCTCTATACGCTCCGAAGTAATCCTTAACTATTTTAAATTTCTATTTATAATGGGATTGGTTGCAGAACTGTTTTTTCCCAACCGGCAAACTTTTGTTTCAACCGATTAAAAATCGTTGCTTCCTTTGCTTTAGCATCGTTTTTCTCTTCCCGGTCCGCATTTAGATTAAAGAGGTATTCCCCTTTCTCATCCTGTAAATATTTCCAATTTCCATCCCTGATAGCTTTTTGTTTGTTACGCTGGAATGTGCGCCAATAAAGTGTCCGGTCTATATTTTTTTTCTTTCCTGTCAAAATTGGCATCAGGTCTATTCCGTCCAAAGGGAAATCTTTATGGGCTTTAGCACCCCCTGCTGATAAAATGGTCTTTGTCCAATCCATGGTAATGGCTAACTGTTGCGTAATGTTACCTTCATTAATTTTACCGGGCCACCTTACAAATGCGGGTACTCTTATTCCGCCTTCCCATAATGTACCTTTAGCTTTTGCCAGGCCGCCATTATCTGAATATCTTTCACCTCCGTTGTCGTTTGTGAAAATCACCATTGTTTGATTGGATAATTGTTCACTATCTAACGTCTTCATAATGTTTCCAACTGCCTCATCCAGGCTTTTCATCATAGCTGCATAAATAGATGGCGACCCTCCTTTTCTGTAGTCTGCCGAATCATCATAAGGCTTATCAGTGGGGGCTTGCCATGGCCAGTGAGGAGCATTAAAGGTGACTGTTAAAAAAAAAGGTTTGTTATGTTTCTGTTTAATAAATTCTATTGCCTTTTGAGCAAACAGATCAGTTAAATAGCCTTTGGGATATACAAGCGCATCGTTCTCATAAAGGTCATGTTTCCCTTCATGACCTTTATGAGATATATAATCCCCCGCTCCACTATGAAAGCCGAAAAAATAATCAAATCCATTTTTTACAGGGCTATGTTGTGATAGGGAGCCCAGGTGCCATTTTCCTATTAATACTGTTTGATAACCGGCAGCCTTCATTAAAGTGGCAATTGAAGGATATTCAGGCGTCAACCCAAAAGCAGTATCCTTTTTATCGCCGGTAAGTGGTTCGATTAGTCCGACAGGAGTTCTTGCGGCATAGCGCCCTGTCATAAAAGCAGTACGCGTAGGTGTGCAGAGTGGCGCTGCTGAATATGCATTAACAAACTTAATTCCCTGTGAAGCCAGTTTATCCAGGTGAGGTGTTATATAATCTTTACGTCCATAACCACTCAGATCGCCATAACCCATGTCATCAGACATTATGTAAATAATATTCGGACGTTGAGATTGAGCATTTGAATGAACCAAAAATGTAAAAGAGAGTATCATTATACACTTCTTTAGCTGATACTGAGTTGAATGAAACATAGATGGTTATTTAGATCATGGTGGCCGTGTAAACTGACTGTTAATGCTAAAGTAATACCTGTTCCACTTATTTACAAAGAAATAAAATAAAATGTGTTGTGTGCATGATGATCATCAACCACCCGGATAATGGCAATCAGCCTTTTTGATATCGCCTGTTCTTACTTTAGAGTCAACAAAAGAGTTATGTGCCACCTTTTTTTGTTCATCCAATTGTAGCACGATATAAAAATACCATGCGTATTTCCCTTCCTGCCGGGTTAAACGAAATCAGCTCACAAAGTTCAGCACAAGTTGTTGCCGCGCTGCAAACTGATTCAGATAAAGGATTGTCTGCTGCCGAAGCAGGCAAACGGTTAAAAGAATACGGCCTCAATATTATTCCCGCACATAAAAAAGCTGCCTGGTGGAAAGATTTGATGCAGCATTTTAAAAGCCCGCTGGTTATACTTTTATTGATTGCTGCCGCCATTTCTTTTTCGGTTGCAGAAACCATCAATGCGTCCATCATCATCGTAACGGTTTTAGCCAGCGTGGCGATTGATTTTTTCCAGGAAAGGGATGCTGGTAATGCAGCCGAAAAACTGAAGCAGGTAGTAAAAAGTAAAGCAACCGTTATAAGAAATGGAAAGGAGCAGGAAATTTTGTCGCAGCATTTATGTATGGGTGATATCATTCTGCTGAATGCCGGTAAAATTATCCCGGCAGATGCCAGGATAGTGATGGCTAAAGACTTTTATATCAATCAATCATCGCTTACGGGGGAATCTTTCCCGGCAGAAAAGCACCCGGATGCGATCGCCAATACCGGCAATGATTTGAGTGCCATGAATAATATCGCTTTCATGGGGTCCAATGTAATCAGCGGAACCGCCAAAGCCGTGGTGGTGCATCTTGCCGCCAATAGTGAGTTTGGAAAAATTGCTCAAAAAATGACCGAACGGGAAGAAGAGACTGATTTTGGCAGGGGCATGCGGGAGTTTGGTTACATCATTATGAAGGTAACCATTGCATTGGTGTTATTTATTTTCCTCATCAATGCCGTGATGAAAAAAGACGTACTCGAATCATTTATGTTTGCCATTGCCATTGCGGTTGGACTTACACCGGAATTACTGCCAATGATCATGTCGCTCACCATGTCAAAAGGCTCTTTACAAATGGCGAAAAAAGGGGTTATCGTAAAACACTTAACCGCTATTCCAAATTTTGGCAGCATGGAAGTATTGTGCACCGATAAAACCGGCACGCTTACAGAAGACAGGATCAGGCTGATTAAATGTGTGGATGCCGGTGGACAGGATTCGGATACCGTTTTTAAGTTGGTCTACCTCAACAGTACTTTTCAAACAGGCATCAAAAACCCGCTGGATGATGCGATTATAGCACACCGGCACCTGGATATTTCATCGTATTTTAAAAAAGATGAATTGCCATTTGATTTTTATCGTAAACGGATGAGTGTGGTGGTGCGGCAACAGGAGCAGGCAACACTTATTTGCAAAGGAGCGCCCGAGGAAATGCTGAAAGTATGTGTGCAGGACCCTGATTTTATAGCAACGGCATTGAAGCAATATGAAATGCTTAGTGCGGATGGATTTCGCGTATTGGCGATCGCCGTTAAAAATGTTACCGGGCAGCAAAGATTTTCAAAGCAGGATGAGGCCCGGCTTTCCTTTGAAGGCTTTGTAGCTTTCCTGGACCCGCCCAAAGAAGACGCAGATGACGTGATAAAAGCACTGGCATCAATCGGCGTGGAGGTGAAAATTATAACCGGCGACAATCACCTGGTAACGCAAAAGATCTGTAGCGAAATCGGCCTGCACATTAAAGGAATTATGCAGGGATATGAAATGGATACGGTTACGGATGATGCCTTAAAAAAAAGAGTACTGAATACTACCATCTTTACCCGTTTTTCACCCGATCAAAAGAACCGGGTAATTGAGGCACTAAAAGCGAACCATCGTGCAGTAGGCTATATGGGCGATGGTATTAATGACGCCCCCTCTTTAAAAGCCGCTGATATTGGTATTTCTGTAAACAGTGCCACGGATGTAGCCAAAGAATCTGCTGATATTATTCTTACTGAAAAAAGTTTACTGGTATTGAAAGAAGGGATACTGGAAGGAAGAAAAACTTTTGGCAATACTATGAAATACGTGCTGATGGGGCTAAGCTCTAATTTTGGCAATATGTTTTCGGTTGCCGCCGCTACCTTGTTTCTGCCGTTTTTACCCATGTTGCCGGTGCAAATCCTGATTAATAATTTTTTGTACGATCTCTCACAGGTTACCATTCCGTCCGACAATGTAGATGACTCGTATATTGAACGGCCACAACGCTGGAACTTAAAAATGATTTACCGTTACATGTTCATTTTTGGAATTACCAGTTCCGTATTTGACCTGTTTACTTTCTGGCTGCTGTATCAATATTTTGCCGTTACCGAATCGCAGTTTCAAACCGGTTGGTTTATCGAATCACTTGCTACCCAAATTCTCGTGGTGTTTATTATCCGCACACAGCATACCCCATTCTTTAAAAGTAAGCCCTCCATGAAACTGGTCATCAGCACCCTGCTTTGTCTTTTTATAGGATGGTTGTTACCTTACCTACCCTTTGCAAATAAGATTGGCTTCGAGGCATTACCTGTTGGTGTAATGGCCTACATTGTTTGCCTGGTATTCGTTTATCTTTTCTGCGCCGAATTGGTAAAGCGTTTTATTTACAGCCATTTTCAGAAAGCCTGAATCGTTGTATGGTATTTATGAATGCCTGTTTGCATTACGGGTACTTGCTAAATATGCTGTATTAAATTTAAACATACGGGTTGATATCAAATTTGACAGTTCATTCATGGCAGGCGGTTCGTTTTGTAACCTGCGTAAAATATAACGGTAAAAGAATTGGCAGGGGCGCTATTCCCCGCATGTATAAAAAATGCAGACAGCCTTTGATACACCTTTTTTGCATTTCCCGGCAAAATGTGTGAATCATATAACTTATTCTTCGGGTTGTGTAACGTTTATTGTTTTTAAAAGAGAAACCTTTGCATGTTAAAATACACCTCTTAATCAAAAAGAATAACCAACTATGAATTTTAAAATAATAAGCAGGCTGTTTACAATACTATTTTTTGTAACTGCATTTACACCACTGTTTGCGCAGGTGGCGGCACCTTCAAAATTTGTGATGAAGAAGGATATTGACGGGGATGGGGTTAAAAATAAAAATGATAAATGTCCGGGAACACCCGCGGGTGTAAAGGTTGATGGAGCAGGCTGCCCCATCGACACTGATAAAGATGGTGTGCCGGATTATTTAGACAAATGCCCGGCTGTACCGGGTACAGAAGCTTTAAATGGTTGCCAGGATAAAGACAGTGATGGGGTAAGTGATGCGGATGATCTGTGCCCGGATGTTCCTGGCCTGGCAAGATTTAAAGGTTGCCCTGACAGTGATGGAGATGGTGTGGAGGATTCAAAAGATAAATGCCCGAACGCAAAGGGATTGGATAGATTTAATGGTTGCCCGGATACAGACGGTGATGGTGTTACAGATGCAGATGACAAATGTGCCGGCACGGTGCAGGGAGTTAAAGTAGACGCCAACGGATGTCCTGCGGATGCCGATGGCGATGGTGTGCCGGATGCGGCCGATAAATGCCCCGGTACGGCAAAGGGTGTTAAAGTGGATGCAACCGGATGTACGTTGGATACCGATGGTGACGGCATAGCTGATGCTGCTGATAAATGTCCGACTGAAAAGGGCGATGTAAGTAATAACGGTTGCCCTCCCCCGGTAGTAGTGAAAGCTACGCCAAAGCGTTTGCAATTTGCTGCCCGCACTATTAATTTTAATACTAAAATTGCAGTGCTTAATGCCAGTTCAAAACCCATGTTGGACGAAATTGCAGGCATACTGAGCCAGTACCCCGACTATAATGTAAGAATCAGCGGCCATACCGATGCGCTGGAAAAAGATGTTGAAATGCTTTCAACCACCCGTGCCGATGCAGTGAAATCGTATTTGTTGAGTAAAGGTGTTGCAGACAGCAGGATTGTAAGTGCAGGGTTTGGTAAAACTAAACCAGTAACATCAAATGTAAAGGTAGCCGGCAGGGCGCAAAACAGGAGAGTGCTTATAGAACTGTACGTAAGATAAAGAAATGAAAGGTTGACCAGGTCGTCAATCTGAATGGTCAATGGTGTTGCGCTGTGATAAATCCGTGAGGTGAGGATATTAAATTGAAACATCTCTTAATTACCCGACGGGTAACCAATCCTGTCCGGCAAGGTTTAGTCAACCACCGGAAGCGAGTCTTGCGTAGTTGGT